>CAMDQN010000006.1 GCA_945905925.1 Singulisphaera sp. GP187 | reverse complement strand
CCTTCGACTGGACCTACACCGGCAAGCCCCTCCAAAAGAACCGCCGAGCCAACTTCGTCCCGCCGCACCGCCGCGTCAAACCACGAAACCTACACAAACCACAAAGCCTTGCCACCTGATGAAATGTTGGATGCGAGTTGTGGCACTAGCGCCCCAGGCGTTTTTCGGCCCCAGATACGTCGAAAGCGGCACAACAGGCGCACCGCGGACCCTTGGCGGCGTTGGTCAGCCACGCGGGACGGATCGGTTTCGCGAGCGGAGCCAACCTCACCCCGTGTCGCACGCCCGCCGCAACCGCCCGATGCGGGTCGGGATCGCCGCGAACAACTTCCGCGGCACCGCCACTTCCGCCAACTGAAAGGAGACGTACTTAGCGCGCCGGACCACCTTGGCTGAGGAGTCCGGCATCGCTGGTGACGATCGAGTCGTGGAACTCCAACTTGATCTCACGGTCGAAATCCACGCGGAGTGGGTCATTTTGGCGGTCACCCATTGGGTCCCTCGGTCATTTCGGCAGGGAATTGTCGGAAACGCTCGGAATCCTAGGGTTCCGGCGCACATGCCGTGCCGAAAACTGAAGATCATCTAGGAAATAGGGGTTCGTAGCGCTCCTGCGGAATAGCCGCACGGGGAAGGAGTCTCGCACGGTTCACGACGAATCGGAACGCACATTGGCCACCCTTTGCTCGTTCGCTTTCAGAATCGGACCGCCGCGATAGGGATTCTCGGCCCCGTGTACTTCGAGCTACCGCTGGCGCGGACCTTCGCGTTCGTCAGTCGGGTGAGAATCGCTAACGCAAGGTGTTCGCAGCGAAAGCCCGCGGGCGCGGTTTCGGTCCCCGCGCCCGCGGGCGCTGGATTTACTTCGCGGGCATCAGGACGGTGTCGATGACGTGGACGACACCGTTGCTGGCCTTCAGATCGACCGCGGTCACCTTCGCGTCGCCGAACATCACGGCCTTGCCCTTGACCTCGACCTTGAACTTGGTCCCCTGGAGGGTTTCGACTTCCTTGCCGTCGAGTTTCACGACATCGCCGGACAGCACGGTGCCCTTGACCGCGTGTGCCAGCAGGATCTTCTTGAGCAGTTCCTTGTCGCCCTGGACCTTCTTGAGGGTCTCCGCGTCGATCTTCTTGAACGCGGCATCGGTCGGGGCGAACACGGTCCACTCGCCCTTACCACTGAGGGTTTCAGCCAGCCCGGCTTCCTTCACCAGCGCGAGCAGGATGGTGTGATCCTTCGACCCGGCGACGATGCCGGCGATCGTCTTCGGCTCTTCGGCGCGGGCCGGAGCCGACATCAACATCAGGGCGGCGAACGTGAACGCGCCAATCAGCTTCGACTTCATCACAGGAACTCCACGGACTTGAACGGGATGGGACCGGCGTAACGGCACCGGTCGCCGAACGGAGCCTGGGAGGCAAAGAGCGACCTGATTGGCAGGCACACGTTCAATGCCCGTTCCGTTCGGCGCAGTGCATTCGGTGCGTGCGGCGACGCGGATTCGAAATCTCGGCATTAAGTTTTTGTTGTTATCCACAGCGTTTACGTGCGGTTAGAAGGTGTTTGGACCGTCGATGGGATCTGGCCCATCTCGTTGGCCGCGTTCCGGCGCTGCCCCCCATCCGTCGAGTTGTGTTTGTGAACGGTCACACCCACGGTGTGGAGGTTGCCCAACTGCGCTTCCGGCCCGGGCGCGATCGACTCCGGGATGAACTGCCGCGCGTCGGGCGAGCAGCCGTCGCGGTACTCGGCCGACGCGCGGCGTTGCCTCCGGGTGGCCCGATCCGTGAACCTATCTGTGTGATGTGCTCAATCGTCTATCTGCCTCCTTCGGGCGTCTTGATCAACTGCTCCCCGACCGCCCGGCCAAGTAACCGCTCACCGTCGGCTCGAACGGGAAAGCTTGGACGGCTCCGGCCCGCACAGGCGATGTGAAAACCAATGGCGATGTCCAGAAGCTGGCAAAACAGCTCAGCGGGTGACGGGTGCTGATCCGGTGTCGGTGCCGCGCAAAGGCAACGGCACCGCGGTTCTCCGCCGAGCCACGGAACTCACCCGTCACTCCTCAACTGCCGCTGCTTGCGGTACTCGCCGGGGGAGACACCAACCTCCCGGCGGAACACCTCGTACAGGCGCTGGATGGTGCCGAACCCGACGTCGCGGGCGATCACGGCCAGCGACCGATCGCTCTGGGCCAGCTCTCGCTTCGCCCGCTCGAGGCGTACGCGGCGGATCTCGGTCGCGACCGGGCGCTTGAGTGCCTTCTGAAAGTAGTTCTGCAACGTCCGCGTTTCGGCTCCCACTGCCCGGGCGACGTCGTCGGGACCGATCGGCCGGTGGCCGTGCGCCGCGATGTACGCCAGCGCCGCGGCCACGGTGGTGTTCTCGACGGCGAAGAAGTCGGTTGATTCGCGGACCACGAGACCGTGCGGGGCGAGCCGGATCGGTTCGGCTGGGGGCTCGTGCCCGTCCATCAGTCGGTCCAGCAACCCGGCCGCCTGATAGCCGATCCGGTCGTATCCGATCTCGACGCTGGTGAGCGACGGCCGCGGGTGCTCGCACAGTGCCTCCTGGTTCTTGCCGGCGACGATCGCCACGTCCGCCGGCACGCGCCAGCCGCGCCGCTGTGCCGCCTGCACCACCAGCCGGCCGTACACCTCTTGCCCGACGTACACGCCGACCGGCGGGCCCCACGCGGTCATCGCGCGGTCGATCAGTCGAACGGCGTTCTTCCACTGCGCGAGGTCGCGGTACGGGTCTTGGGGGACGAACGCGGACGCGCACCCGAACCCCGCTTCCCGCACCAGTCGCGTGAACCCTTTGACTTCCAACTCGTTGTCCGCGTTCTTGGGCGAGGTGAGCGTGGCGAACGCGCGGAACCCGCGGGCGAGGAGGTGCTCGGCCACGACGCGCCCCACTTCGGCCGAGTCGGGGAACACACCCGGCAGCAGGTGCCGGGCGGGCGAACTCGGCCACACGTTCACGACCGGGACGCCGCGCGCGGCCGCGTGCCGTGCGAGCGGGTGGTTCGCCCGCCCGATGATCCCGTCGTAGCGCTCCGCGGCGCGTTGCTTCCGGCGGAGGGTGTCGTGCGCGAACTCGTCGATGACCGTGACCCAGCCCCGCTCCTCCGCGAACCGTTGGATGCCGGCGTAAACCTCGGTGTGGCGCTTGTAGGGCCACTGCAGGTCCAACATCAGGGCGACGTGCCGCGGCTCGCGAGTCATGAGGCGTTCCCAAAGGCGTTCCCAAAATCGTTACCGTTTTTCTTAGAAACGATAATTCCCGGCATCAAGATAGTATCTTACCACCCGCGCCTCGCTCCCGACTTCGGCTCACGGACCTCGCGCAATGCGAACACCCTTCGGCGGCTCGTACACGCGGTCGCTCTCGCCGGTCCTCTGGGCGGCGCTGGCACTCACGACCTGCACCGCCCCCGGGCGCGCCGCCGACGGGCCGGCGGCGTTCGCGGTGCCGAAAGAGGTGCGGGCCGTGCTCGGCGCGCATTGCGCCGACTGTCACGCCGAGGGCGGCAAGGGTGACGTCGACGTGACCGCGCTGGACAAGCTCAAACCGAGCGACCGGCTCGAGACTCTCAACAAGATTCAGGATCAACTCTTCTACAAGATGATGCCCCCACCGCGCGCCGCACAGCCGGGCGCGAGCGAACTGCGCGCACTGGCCGCCTGGGTGCGCACCGAGCTGCGCACCCACAAGGCGTCCAAACTCGACGACCGCCTGCCGTACCCGGACGCCGGCAACTACGTGGATCACGTCGCCCTGTTCGACGGGTCGAACAAGGACAAGCCCTTCACCCCCGCCCGCCGCTGGCTGGTCAGCCCGCAGATCTTCGAGGAGCGCGTGCTGGACGTGTTTCAGATGGAGGGGAAGGAGCGGGAGAACTTCCGGCGGTCCGGCTTCTACGGGGTCACCAACCCGTTCGTGCTGCCCGACCATTCCGGGGTGCGGTACTACGACCTGACCCCGCTCGACGGCGGCCACCTGCTGGTGATGCTCGGCAACGCCGAGTGGATCGCCACCAAGCAACTCCAGGCGGCGCGGGTGAAGGCCGGTGATCCGAAGGCCGGGTCGGACGACCCGAAAGACAGGTGGTCCCCGAAGACCACTCCGCCCGCGTTTGAAGCCGTCATCACCATGAAAGGCCCGGCGACGGATGAGGAAATCCGTGCGGCCGTGCAGTTGCAGTTCGGCCTGGCGTTGCGGCGGAAGGCGACCGACGTCGAGTTCGGGCAGTACCTCGACCTGACGCGAGAGGCGATCAAGGTCGCCGGCAACGCCGAGGGCCTGCGGCAGATGCTGAAGGCGGTGCTGCTGGAATCGGAGTTCGTCTACCGGTTGGAGTTCGGGGACGGTAAGCCGGACCAGTACGGCCGGGCGCCGCTGTCGCCGCGGGAAGCGGCCTACGCCATCGCGTACGCGCTGGGCGACCGCGGGCCGGATGCGGAACTTCTCAAGGCCGCCGAGAGCGGAAGGCTGACCACGAAGGCGGACTACGAGCGAGAGGTCCGCCGCCTGCTCGCCGACGAGAACTACTTCCGCGGGCAGGTGGACAAGTCGCTCAACGGCAACCACATCAACTCGCACGTCACCGGCCACCCGAAGCTGGTCCGGTTCTTCCGCGAGTTCTTCGGTTACACCGGCGCCACCAAGGTGTTCAAGGACATCCCTCGGAGCGGCGGGTACTACCAGAACCCGGACCGCGGGCACCTGGGGTCGCCGGGCTGGCTCATCCACGAGGCTGACGAGTTCGTCATCTGGCAGGTGGACCGGGACAGCCGGGTGTTCGAGCGGTTGCTCACCTCGGACGAATACTTCGTCTACCACAACATGGACACGAAGGCCGGGCAGGCACTCGTCGGCGAGTGGAAGCGGGTGTACGACGCGCTCAAGGGCACCGCCTGGAAGACGAAGCCCGAGGAGGTGATGCAGGAGCACCAGAAGTTGCTCGTGGCCGCGAAAATCCTTGACCCGCGGACGAAGGAGTTGTGGAAGGAGAAGCGATCGTTCCTCTCCTACATGTACTACTTTCAGGACTTCTTCGGGCAGGGTCGCACGCCGTTCACCCGCGGGCCGTTCACCCACGGGTACAGCTACGAACACTCGCCCAGTTACAGCCTGCCGCCGATCCCGAGCCGGCACCGGTACATTGGCGTCGAGACACCGCAGTTCAAGGAGCCGAAGGACACCCCGCAGTTCTGGGACTACCCCGTCGAGCAACCGTTCCGGGTCGCGGACCGGAAGGGCATCCTCACCCACCCGGCGTGGCTGGTCGCCTTCTCCGCCAACACCGCCTCCGACCCGATCCGCCGCGGCAAGTGGATCCGCGAGAAGCTGCTCGCCGGGGTGGTGCCGGACGTGCCCATTACGGTCGACGCGATGGTGCCGGACGACCCTCACAAGACGCTCCGCGAGCGCGTGGGCGAGGTCACCCGGTCCGCGGCGTGCGTCAAGTGCCACAGCCGCATGAACGATCTCGGCTACCCGCTCGAACAGTTCGACGACTTCGGCCGGTTCCGCAAAGCCGAGCAACTCGAACACCCGGACAACCTGATCAAAGCCGGCAACGGCAAGACGACGGCGGACGTGTACAAGACGAAACCGATCGACCCGACCGGGGTTCTATTCGGGACGGGCGACCCGAAGCTCGACGGCGCGGTGAAAGACGCCTCCGATCTGATCGACCGGCTGGCGAAGTCCGACCGCGTGCGGCAGTCGATCATCCGCCACGCATTCCGGTTCTTCCTGGGCCGCAACGAACTGCCCTCCGACTCGCAGACGCTGATCGACGCCGACCGTGCCTACCTGAACAGCGGCGGCAGTTTCAAGGCGGTCGTCGTGTCGCTGCTGACGTCCGACGCCTTCATTTACCGCAAACGACCGGGGAACTGAGCATGACCACCCGCCGGGACTTCATGGCGACCGCGGCCCTCGGCGCGGCTTCGCTCGCACTGGCCCCGCGACCGCTGCGCGCCGCGCCGGCCGGGGCGAAGCCGCCGATGCGGTTCGTCTTCCTGCACAAGGGGAACGGGCTGTTCCCGTCGGTCATGGTGCCGCCCTCGCTGAGCAAGGACGAGGCCGCGACCGAAGCGAAGAAGGGCGCGCTGGACCTCGACCTGGCCAGGCACGAACTGCCCGCGTGGATGAAGCCGCTGGCCGCCCACCAAAGCGATCTGACCATCCTCCAGGGCCTGTCCGGGAAGATGTGTACCACCGGACACCATACCTGGTGTTCGTCGCTCGGGGTGTTCAAGGCGAACGAGCGGATCAGTTCCATCAAGTGGGCGACGGTCGATTTCGAGCTGGCCAAGCTGTTCCCGTCGCCGATGGAGCACGTCGAACTGGCCTGCCTCCCGCTCGGCGGCGGCAACGCGCGGGGCACGCTGAACGGCATCGCCACCGGGTTCTCGGCCCGCGGCCCGCAACAGCCGAACTACGCCTTCGGTTCGCCTAAAGTGGCGGTCCAGGAGCTGTTCAAGTCGGTGTCGACCGACAAGGGCGTGCAGGCGCAGTCGCAGCTCGGGCGGACCGCGCTGGAGTTCGCCGCCCGGCGGGAGGGGAAGCTGGCGGAGACCGCGCCGGGGACCGAGCGGGGGAAGGTGCAGAGCTACGCCGACTCGCTCGAAGCCGTCCGCGAGCGGGACCGCAAGGTGGACGCGATGGCCGACGCCATCCGCCCGCACGTGCCCAAGCTCGACGCCAAGTACCTGGCCGACGAGATGACGACGGTCGACCGCCAGCGGGGGCACGTCGAGGTGCTGCTGGCCGCCCTCATCTCCGGGCTGACGAACGTGGTCGCCTTCACGGTGGACGAACTCGGCCACGAGTACACCGGGCTGGCGGGGATCGAGACCGAGAAGGTGAACCTGCACGACGTCGGGAACGGCAAGCCGGTCGGCAAGTTGACTGCCGACGAGGTCCGGTTCGCCGTCCGCCGCCAGCACATGACGCTCGTCGACACCATCGCCGCCCGGCTGAAGAAGGTGCCCGAGGGCGACGGCACGGTGTTCGACAACACGATGATCTTCTACTTCCCGGACAACGGCGAGACGCACCACTCGCACGGCACCGAGTACCCGTTCGTGGTGCTGTCGGGGAAGAACGCCAGGCTGGACATCCGCGGGCGGTACATCCGGCTGCCGAACTACGGCGAGCAGGGGCACAAGACGCTCGGCAACTGGTACACCACGCTGCTGAACGCCCACGGCAACCCGGTCAAGCACTACGGCGACCTCGATCCGGGCCTCGGGCGGTTCGGCATCGACCAGACCGGGGCCATCAAGCCGTTTCTTGCCTGACCCGCACCTTCGCCCAAGGAGTGAGCCGTGCCGCATTTCCAGATTCGCGACGCGCTCGTCGGCGCGGCGGACAAGCCGGTGAAGTTGCGCGCGCCCGCGAAGTGACCACAACCGCGTCGCCCCTGTGAGGTTCACGAATGCCGAACGTTCCGTGTCGCGCTGCGGCGGGTGTCGTGGCGGTGCTGCTCTGCTCCGCGGTCGCGGTGCCCGCCGACGCGCCCGCGCCGCAGAAGGCGGAAATGGCAGGCTACCTGCTCGTTCCGCACTCCAGAGTGGACGCGAAGTACAACGCGGGGTTCTCGATGTACGTGGCCGCGTGGCCGCTGCTCAAAAACTACCCCGGTCAAGAGTTCCAGAGCGGGCTGTTCGGCACGTGGATGTTCGCGCAACACGACGGCCCGAAGCCGGAGAAGGCGTATTCGGACATCGAGGGCGGACTCGGCTGGTGGCGCGACACCCGGTTCGCCACCGAGACGCCGAAGTTCATCACGGGCGGGGTCGCGCTGAACTTCGTCGAGTGGGCCAACGGCCCGGGAGCGGGCAAGGGGCGCGACTGGAAGAACCCGAAGGGCCATTACGCGGTCGCGCAGCTCAGCCCGTGGGTGCTGTGGCCCCCGGACGGCCTGAACCTGAAGCCGGGCACGTCGGGCGAGCTGTTCGGGTACGGCTACCTGCCGCTGCCGCTCACCGCGGCCAAGAAGACGACCGCCGGTAAGGACGTGCCCACCGGCGACCAGTCGTGGACGCTGTTCCTCAACACCGGGAACTTCAAAGGGCCGGTCGCGTTCTTCGTGCCGCACTTCTGGTCCAAGCCCACCCTCGACCGGCCCGACCTGGTCGGCAAGTTCCTCGACGCGCGGCCGTCGGAGCCGAACAAGGCGATCCAGATGGAGACGCAGCACGTCCCCGCGTTCATCGGGAAGGACGCGAAGGGCGACACGTACGCGCGCGTCGCGCCCACGCAATTCCCCGGCACGCCGGGCGCCGACGCGCCGCTGATTCACCGCGTGACCGCGTACGGCCGGGCCGCGCTGTGGGACGGCGTGCAAGCGTGGTTCGCGGGCGGAAAGGAAGCGACCGGCCGCATCGACGCGAAGGCCGCGGCCGTTCACACGTTCGAGAGCAAGGGCGGCGCGACGTGGCGCATCTACCCGCCCAACACCGAGCGCGACAACCGCGCGCCGCTCGTGTGGAACTCGTTCGCCTCGCCCACGGCGCTCGACGACACCACCTACGGCTACAAGTGGGGCGACGCCGTCACGAAGGGCGACGCGCTCGTCACGCTGCCGGAGTACTACCGGCTGGAGAAGGACCCGAAGGGCAAGGAGCGCTGGGCGGTCGTGAGTGCGAAGGACGTGCCCGCGGAAACCGGGCTGGCGAAGGCGGAGTTCCCGCGGCGCCGCGCGGCCAAGCCGCAGCCGTATGTGACCCCGGACGACGCCGGGAGTAGCTGGAAGAAGCCGGGGCCAGCCGCGGGGCCGTTCGAGGCCAAGCTCGGGGACGGCAGCGCAGTCACGTACTACTGGTACCGCTTCGCCGACCAGCCCGCGCTGCTCAACGCCGACCTGACCGCCGACGAGCGCGAGGCGCTTCAGAAGCGCGTCGAACTGCTTCACAAGAACTGGACGAAGGACCGCGAGTACTTGCCCCCGCTGACCGTCGGCAAGCTCGCCGACCTCGACCCCGCGGTGCTCGTGGCGCCCCCGAAAGGCCTGGAAATCGGGTACGTGCCGATCGTCACCCGCCAGGGGATGAAGGAGTGAAGCGGGCGGGAGAGGACCATCGGTCCCAGTCGCGCACTCGGCGCCCCCTTCGACAGTCGGAGCCTTTCATGCGACCCTCGGCGAGCCCGCGAATCTGTGACACGCTCCGGTGGGTTGTGGCGGCCCTGGCGGTCGCGGGTTGCACCTCGGGTGTCGCCGCGGCGGACGACCGCGAGGCGTCCTTCGGGCGCGTCGTGGCCCCGTTCTTCGAGCGGTACTGCGTCGACTGCCACGGACCGCAGCGCAGCAAAGGCGGCGTCACGCTGCACACGCTCAAGGGCGACCTCGCGGCCGGGGCCGGTCCCAAGCGATGGGACAAGGTTCTGGACCTGATCGAGCGCGGGGCGATGCCCCCGGAGACGGACGATCAGCCCAAGCCGGCGGAGCGCAAGGCTGTCGTCGAGTGGATCCGGGCCGCACTGCGGGACGAAGCGGGGCGCGCCCGCAAACCGGCCGATGGCCCCCCGGCCCATTCCGACCTGCGGCGGCTGACGAACGTCGAGTACCAGAACACCATGCGCGACCTCATTGGCTTCGAGCTGAAGCTCGTGGACGACCTCCCGAAAGACCCGTTCAAGCCGTACACGTTCACGAACACGGCCGAGTTCATGCGGCTCGGACCGGAGCAACTCGACGCCTACCGGGCAGCCGCGCGGCGCGCACTTGCGAGCGCGATCGTAGACCCTGAAAAGCCGAAGACTTTCAAGAAACGCCAGGAGTGGAAACCGGCCCCGGCCCCGATCCCCAACGACCAACTGGAACCGAATCAACTCGGCGTGTGGGGCGGGAGCGGGCGGTTCAGCGTGTCCCAAGGCACGACGTTCACAGACCTCCCCAAGACAGGCGAGTTCCGGATCCGCTTCCAGGCGTCCGCCATCTTCCCGCCGGGCGTCACCGAGATGCCGCTGCGGCTGGTGATGGGCGAAGCCTTGAACGTGAACAGTTCCACCCGCCGGATCGAACCCGTGGGGACGGTGCGGATGAAGGCGGGCGCGAAGCCCGCGGTCTACGAGCTCCGCGGACGGCTCGAGAACTTTCCCTTCGAGACGAACCGCAACCAGAAGGGCAAGCCGCTCCCCGACGCGCTGACGATCACGCCCCAGAACCTGTACGACGACGGCACGCTGAACGACGAGAACGGGTTCCGCAAGCCGCGGGTGCGCGAGTTCCCCATCGCGGTCATCGACTGGATGGAGTTCGAGGCACCGCTGCCCGACGTGTGGCCGCCCGAGCACCACACGCGCATCCTGTTCGCTTCGCCACTCCGCGAGTCAGACCCGGACAAGTACGTCCGCGAGGTGCTGCGCCGGTTCATGTCGCGTGCCTTCCGCCGCCCGGCCACCGACGACGAGGTGAACCGCTTCGCCAAGATTTACGCCACACTGAAGCCCGAACTGAAAACGATCGAGGCCACGCTGCGGGAGACGCTCGCGCTGGTGCTGGTGTCGCCGCAGTTCCTGATGCACAACGGCGCGCCCGCGAACCCCGAGCAGAAGCGATACGCCTTCGCCAGCCGGCTGTCGTACTTCCTGTGGGCCAGTATGCCCGACGAGGAACTGCTGGAACTGGCCGCGAAGGGCGAACTCGACAAGCCCGAGGTCGTCGAGAAACAGGTTCTCCGCCTGCTGGCCGACCCGCGTTCGCAAGACTTCGTCCGCGAATTCAGTCGGCAGTGGCTCAGCCTCGACAAGATGCGAACGGTGCCCATCAACCGCGACCTGTTCCCCCGGTTCCTGTACTACGTCCCGCTCGGCGAGCGCGCGGGCACCGAGGAACCGTACCGGCCCACGATCCGCGACCACATGATCGACGAGACGAGCGCCTTCGTCGCCCACCTGATCCGGGACAACAAGAGCGCCTTCAACGTGGTCGATTCGGATTTCGCCTGTCTGAACCAGCCGCTGGCCGCGCACTACGGTGTGCCCGGGGTGACGGGCGGCGAGATCCGGCCGGTGGCGCTGAAACCCGAGTACCGGCTGGGCGGGTTGCTCACGCACGGGTCGGTGCTGATCGGCAACGGTACCGGCTCGGCCCCCCACCCGATCTACCGCGCGGTGTGGCTCCGCGAGGCGATCCTCGGCGAAGAGGTGCCGCCCCCGCCCGCCGACGTGCCCGCGCTCGTTGACACCGCCGGCGCGTCGGCCGAGAAGGCGGCCACCATCAAGGATCTCCTCGCCCGCCACCGACAGCAGGCGAGTTGTAACGCCTGCCACGCCCGCCTGGACCCGTGGGGCATCCCGTTCGAGCAGTACAACGCGATCGGCAGGTTTCAGCCGAAAGTTCCCAAAGAGGGAACGCGCGTCAGCCCCTTCAAAACCGCCGTTCACAAGGACCTCGACGGGTACACCGCGTACGTGAACTCGCTGAACACCGTCACCGTCGGGGCCGACGCGCGCGTGCCCGGCGGGCCGAACATCGACGGTATGGCCGAACTCAAGGCGTACTTGCTCAAGGACCGCAAGGGCGACATCGCCCGGAACGTGCTGAGGCGCTTCTATGGGTACGGTCTGGGCCGTGAACTCACGTGGCGGGATCGATTTGCCGTCGAGGACATGCTCGACGGCGTCGGGAAGAACGGATACGGGATGCGCGACATGATCGTGGCCGTCTGTCGGCACGAATCGTTCCGCGGGCACACCGAACTGAGGAAAAACCCGTGACTGCGAAACCGTGGATTTTGGACCGGCGCGCGCTGCTGCGAGGCGGCGGCGTCGCGCTGTCGCTGCCGGTGCTCCAGGCGATGGGTCGCGCGGCGCCGGGTGCCGCCGCTCTGCCGAAGCGCATGGTGGTGAGCTACTTCGCTTACGGGGCCTACATGCCCGGAGCCAACAACGGCGTCCCCGACAAGGTCGCGAAGCCGCACGATGACTGGAGCTGGTGGCCGTGCAAGGATCCCGGCCCGCTCACCTTCAACAAGTCCAGCGAGCCGTTCGCCGACCTCAAGGAGCACGTCAGCTACCTGCGGGGCCTCGACCACGCCGGCGGTTGGACGATGGGCGGGCACAGTTCGGGCGACGTGTTCGCCACCGGTGCCGACATGACCAACACGGAGAAGCAGAACAACATCTCCATCGACCAGGTCGCGGCCAACAAGCACGGGCACCTGACGCGCTACGCCTCGCTGGTGCTGGGCACCGAGGGCGGCACCGGCTCGTACGGGATGTCGAAGACGCTCTCGCACCGCGGGCCGGGCCGCCCGATCCCGGCCCTGCACAAGCCGAAGGAGATCTTCAGCCGCCTCTTTACCCCCTACGAGGGGGAGTCGGTCGAGGCCGTGCGGGCGCGCCTGAAGCGCGAGGCGAGCATCCTCGACCTCCTCGGGGAGAACAGCCGCGACTTCCAGGCCCGCCTGGGCCGCGAGGACCGCGCGACGATGGACGAGTACCTCGAATCCGTCCGCGCGATCGAGAAGCGGGTGGAACGCACGAACCAGTGGACCCAGAAGCCGCTGCCGAAGGTCGATTCAACAGCCCTGAACCTCGCGGTGCCCCAGACGGACCCGAAGGAATACATCCGCTGCCTGTACGACATGATCTTTCTGGCGTTCCAGACTGATTCGACCCGCTTCGCGACGCTCATGCTGGAGAGCGAGTACTCCCATGACAGCGCGACCTGGAACTACGCCACCGCCGCGCTCGGGTACAAGGGGGCGACCCACGATCTCGCCCACAAGCGGCCGATCGAGTCCGGCCATTGGGACCGCTGGCGCGCCGAGCAGCACGCCTACTTCCTCAAGCGCCTGCGCGACGCGCGCGAGGGCGACGGCACGATGCTCGACCGCACACTCGTGCTGTGGGGGTCGGCCCACCCGCACGCGTCCCACAGCGGGAAGAACTATCCGCTGCAGCTCGCGGGGGGCGGCGCGCTCGGGTTCCGGCACGGCAAACTGCACGCCTTCGAGGGCAACAAGAAGGTGCCGCTCGCGAACCTGTTCGTCGCGATGCTGAACGCCGCCGACGTGCCGACCGAGAAGTTCGCCGACAGCACCGGCGCGATGACGGAACTGACCCGCTGAGAGCAGTCTTCGCCAACACCGAACCCGAGGTCCACCGTGCGCTACTTAATTTGCTTTACCCTCCTCGCGGTCACCGCCGTGACCGGCACCGCACTCGCCCAGGAGGCTCCGAAGCCCCTGCCCAAGCCGGACGGCAAACCGGCCGACCACACCAAAAAGGTGAAGGTGTTCATTCTGCTCGGTCAGTCCAACATGCTCGGCTTCGGGCGCGTCGGGCCGAAGGAGACCAAAGGCTCCCTTGAGTACATGGTGAAGGAAAAGGGCAAGTACGGCTTCCTCCTGGACGACGCCGGTAAGTGGACCGTTCGCAAGGACGTGCGCGACGTTCACGTCATGGACCAGCGCGGCGTCGATTACAAGGACATGGAGAAGTTCGGCGACGTGAAGAACGACTGGCTCACGGTGAAGGGCAACTTCGGCCCGGAACTGGGCTTCGGCCACGTGATGGGCCACGCGCTGGACGAGCCGGTGCTGGTGCTGAAGGCGTGCATCGGCAACCGCAGCCTCGGGTGGGACTTACTGCCGCCGGGCAGCGAGCGGTACGAGTTCGACGGCAAAATGTACGCGGGGTACAAGGACACCGCGCCGTCGTGGGTGAAGGGCGAGGAGCCGAAGTCGGTGAGCTGGTACGCGGGGCGGCAGTACGACGCGGACACCGCGCACGCGAAGGCGGTGCTCAAGAACCTCAAGAAGTATTTCCCCGATTACAAGGATCAGGGCTACGAGGTGGCCGGGTTCGTCTGGTGGCAGGGGCACAAAGACCAGAACGCGGCGCACGCGGCCAAGTACGAGGAGAACCTCGTGCGGCTCATCAAGTCACTGCGCAAGGACTTCGACGCGCCGGGCGCGAAGTTCGTGCTCGCCACCGGGTGCGGGAACCCCGGCACCGAGAGCTTCGGGAAGCAGATCGCGGAGGCGCAGCTCGCCGTCGGCGACGCGAAGAAGTACCCCGACTTCAAGGGCAACGTGAAGTCGGTGGACACGCGCGACTTGTGGCGCGAGGCGACCGACTCGCCCGCGAACCAGGGCTACCACTACAACCACAACGCCGAGACGTACATGGAAACGGGCCTGCGCCTCGGCCGGGCGATGGCGGAGCTGATGGAGAACAAGAAATGATGACGCGACTGACCGCCGCGGTCGTTCTGCTGCTCGGCCTGTGCCCGGCGGTCGGCGCCGCGCCGAAGCCCAACGTCGTCTTCATCCTCGCCGACGACCTCGGGTACTCTGATCTCGGCTGCTACGGCGGCGAGATCGCCACGCCCAATCTCGATGCGCTGGCGAAGAACGGGCTTCGCTTCACGCAGTTCTACAACTCGACCCGGTGCTGGCCGTCGCGGGGCGCGCTGC
The DNA here is from genome assembly GCA_945905925.1 of Singulisphaera sp. GP187. GTDB lineage: Bacteria > Planctomycetota > Planctomycetia > Gemmatales > Gemmataceae > Gemmata. The sequence goes on along the minus strand of CAMDQN010000006.1, from coordinate 69,743 downwards.
TGAGCGGCTACTACCCGCAGCAGATCCACCGCGACAAGTTGCCCGGCGTGGCCGGCGGCGGGGTCGGGGGCGTGCGGCAACCGTGGGCGCGGTTGTTACCCGACTACCTGAAGCCGGCCGGCTACCGCAGCTACCACAGCGGCAAGTGGCACATCGACGGCAAGGTGCTCGCCGGCGGGTTCGACCGCTCGCTGAACGTCGTCAGCCCGGGCAACTTTTTCACCGCCCGGGGCAGTTCGCTCGACGATGTGCCCGTGAAACCGCCCGCGGACGAAAAGGGCTATTACCTCACCGTCGCGACGGCGGACCACGCGATCGAGTGCCTGAAGGACCACGCGGCGAACCACGCGAAGGCGCCGTTCTTCCACTACATCGCCTTCCACGCGCCGCACTTCCCGCTGCACGCGCTCCCGGAGGACATCGCGAAGTACCGGGACAAGTACCTCGAAGGCTGGGACAAGATGCGCGAGGCCCGGTTCGACCGGCAGAAGAAGCTGGGCATCACGAACACCACGCTCTCGGCCGTCGAGCGGGACTTGGGGCCGCCCTACCCGTACCCCGACGCGCTGAAGAAGCTGGGCGCCGGGGAGGTGGACCGCACGCCGCCGTGGGGCGACCTCACCAAGGAGCAACGCCGGTTCCAGGCCACGAAGATGGCGATCCACGCCGCGATGGTGGACCGCATGGACCGCGAGATCGGCCGGGTGATCGCGCAACTCAAGAAGATGGGCGCCTTCGACAACACCCTCATCCTGTTTGCATCCGACAACGGCGCGAGCGCCGAGATCATGGTGCGCGACGGGGGCCACGACCCGGCCGCGGAGCCGGGCAGCGAGAAGTCGTACCTGTGCCTCGGGCCGGGGTTCGCGAGCGTGTGCAACGCGCCCTTCCGGCGACACAAGACGTGGGGCCACGAAGGCGGAATCAGCACGCCGTTCATCGCCCACTGGCCCGCCGGCATCGCCGCCAGGGGCGAGTTGCGCCACACGCCCGCCCACTTCATCGACTTCGTTCCCACGGTGCTCGACCTCGCCGGCGTCGAAAAACCGAAGGACTGGAAAGGCGAGCGAATCCCGGCGGCTCCCGGCAAGAGCCTCGCACCGGCGCTGGCAAAAGATGTCACGATCTCACGCGACTTCCTCTGGTGGCTGCACGACGATCACCGCGCGATCCGCGTCGGGGACTGGAAACTCGTCGCCGCTGCAGGAGGTCCGTGGGAGCTGTACGACCTGAAGTCCGACCGCGCCGAGCAACATAACCTCGCCGCGAAAATGCCCGAGAAGGTGAAGGAGTTGAGCGCACTGTGGCAGAAGCAGACGGACGCGTTCATCGCGTCGGTCAAGAAACCGGTCACGAAGGGTAAGGACGAAAAGGACGAGTAGGACCTACAGCCGTTCGCGGATCGACTTCGTCGGGTCGGCTGTGGCTTCCGTTCGGAGATGTCGTCGTTCACCGGCACTCGTGAAAATGCTGGCGGAGAAATGCGCCGAACCGATTTCGAGCGTGGCGTTGTAAGAGCCGTCGAAGATCGTTGTGGATCACAGGAGTTGTTACACGATGCGGATCGCCAGAATCTTCGCGCACCGGGTCGAGTTGCCGCTGCGGGAGGGAAGCTACAAATGGTCCGGCGGGAAATCCGTCACCGTCTTCGACAGCACCATCGTCGGCGTGGAAACGGACACGGGACTCGTGGGTTACGGCGAGGTCTGTCCGTTGGGGCCGTTCTACCTGCCCGCCTATGCCGAGGGGGTACGGGCCGGCGTCCGTGAACTGGCACCCCATTTGATCGGCCTCGACCCCCGGGAACTGCTCAAGCTCAATCACCGCATGGACGCGGCGCTGAAGGGCCACCCCTACGCCAAGAGCGGGATCGACATCGCCTGCTGGGATATTCTCGGTCAGGCGACCGGCCTGCCCGTGTGTGTGCTGATGGGCGGGCGGTTCGGTGAGAGCATCCGGCTGTACCGAGCCATCTCGCAGGAGTCGCCGGAGCAGATGGCTTCCAAGGTCGCCGGCTATCGTGCGGAGGGCTACACGCGCTTCCAACTGAAGGTCGGTGGCGATCCCGACCAAGACATCGAACGCATCCGCCAGGTCCGGGAGATTCTTCAACCCACCGACCGCCTCGTTGCCGACGCTAACACCGGATGGACTCAGCACGAGGCAATGCGCGTCGTGCGTGCCGTGCGCGACCTCGACGTCTACATCGAACAGCCCTGCCTGACCTACGAGGAATGCCTTTCCGTGCGCAGGCACACGGACCACCCGTTCGTGCTCGATGAGAACGTCGACGGGATCGACATGCTGCTGCGGGCAAAGGCCGATCTGGCCATGGACGTCGTCAACTTGAAGATCAGTAAACTCGGCGGCCTCACCAGAACGAAACAGGTGCGCGATCTGTGCGTTTCGATGGGGATCGCCATGACGCTCGAGGACAGTTGGGGCGGCGACATCACGACGGCGGCGATCGCGCATCTGGCGCACAGCACGCCGGAGGAGTTCCGGTTCACCAGTACCGACTTCAACAGTTACGTCACCGTAAGCACGGCCGACGGCGCCCCGCAGCGCCGGAACGGCTACATGCAAGCTTCGACCGCACCGGGCTTGGGGATCAGCGCCCGTCTCGATGCGATCGGTCCACGCGTGCTGGAAATCGTCTGAACGACGCGGAACTTTTCGAGAGAACAGAGACGCCATGATGCAATCCAAGAACGGGAACGTTGGGCCTCTCGGCGCGCTGTTGGTGTTGGCCTGCACCAGCGGCCCGGTGTTCGCCGACGGTCCGCCCGCGACCGAATCGCTCCTCACCATCGACCGGCTGTTTGGTGCAAGAGAGTTTGAAACCGAAGCGATCCCGCAGTCGCACTGGAGCAAGCGGTCCTCGGCGTACTTCACACTCGACAAGACCCAGGACGGAAAAGGGCGAGACCTCGTCCGAAACGATCCCGCGACGGGTAAGAAGGAAACCCTCGTCCCGGCTTCGGCGTTCGTGCCGAAGGGTGCGAAGGAGCCACTCGCGATCGAGGCGTTTGAGTTCTCAGCCGACGAGTCGCGGGTGCTGATTTACACCAACAGCAAGAGGGTCTGGCGTCGCAACACCCGCGGTGATTACTGGGTGCTCGAGGTGGCCTCACGCGAACTCAAGAAACTCGGCGGGAACGCGGCCGAGTCCACGCTGATGTTCGCCAAACTGTCGCCGGACGGGTCGCGAGTTGCCTTCGTGCGCGAAAACAATCTCTACGCTCAAGACGTGCGCACCCTCGAAATCACGCGACTGACGGCCGACGGCTCGAAGACGCTCATCAACGGCACGGGCGATTGGGTCAACGAGGAGGAACTGGATCTGCGGGATTGTTTCCGCTGGAGTCCCGACGGGCGCCACGTCCTGTTCTGGCAGTTCGACGCGAGCGGCGTCGCGGAGTTCCATCTGGTCAACAACGTCGAAAGCAACTCGCCGCGCATCACGTCGTTCGCCTACCCGAAAGTCGGCGACAAGAACTCGGCCACCCGGCTGGGCGTGATTCCCGCCGGTGGCGGAGACGTGCGCTGGCTCAAACTTCCCGGCGACCCCCGCGAACATTACCTGCCGCACGCGGAGTGGACCCCGGACGGCGCGCGGGTTCTCGTGCAGCAGTTCAACCGGTTGCAAACGGAACTCCGGGTCTACTTGGCCGATCCGAAAAGCGGCGAGACTCGCGAGGTGATGACGGAGAAGGATGCCGCGTGGCTGGAGAACGATAACCCCGTGCGTTGGCTGGACGGCGGGAAGAGCTTCCTCTGGATTAGCGAACGGTCGGGTTGGCGTCATGCATATCGAGCGAACGTCGATGGCTCGCCGTTGGTGCCGATCACGAAGGGCGAGTTCGACATCATCGAGGTCGAGGCCGTCGACCCCGCGACCGGCCGGCTGTATTACTCGGCTTCGCCGAAGAACGCGACGCAGCGGTACCTGTTCCGGGTGAAGCTGGACGGCGCCGGAACCGAACAGCTTTCACCCGCGAAACAAGCCGGTTGGCACAAGTACGACCTCTCACCCGATGCGAAGTGGGCGGTTCACACCTGGTCGAACTTTACCACGCCGCCGGTCGTCGCGTTGGTCAAGTTGGGCGATCACTCGGTTGTTCGCACGCTGACCGACAACCCGAAACTGCGCGAGAAGATCGCGGTCCTGAAACGACCGGACATCGAGTTCTTTCAGGTGCCCATCGAAAAAGGCGTGTCGCTCGATGGGTGGCGCATGAAGCCCGCGGGGGTCAACGCCGCCGCAAAGTTGCCGCTGGTCATGCACGTCTACGGCGAGCCGCACGGCCAGACCGTTCGAGACGCCTGGCCCGGGGCGCGCGGCCTGTGGCACTGGATGCTGGCGCAACAAGGCTACGTCGTGGCGAGCGTGGACAACCGCGGGACGAACGTGCCGCGCGGTCGCGAGTGGCGGAAATGTGTCCATCGGCAAATCGGCGTCCTCGCTTCGCAGGAGCAAGCCAGTGCGGTGCGCGAGCTTCTCAAGCGCTGGCCGTTCGTCGATCCGACGCGCGTCGGCAGCTGGGGCTGGAGCGGCGGCGGCAGCATGAGCCTCAACGCCATTTTCCGTTACCCGGACCTGTACCGCACGGCGATTGCCATCGCACCGGTGGCGGACCAGCGGCTCTACGACACGATCTACCAAGAGCGCTACATGGGGCTGCCGACCGACAACGTGAAGGGCTACCGCGACGGTTCGCCGCTCACGCACGCGCGCAAACTCCGCGGCAACCTGTTGCTCATTCACGGCACGGGGGACGACAACTGCCATTACCAGGCGACCGAGCGGCTCGTCGATGAACTCATCGCGAAGGGGAAGCATTTCACGGTACTCCCGTATCCCAATCGGTCGCACGCCGTGCGGGAAGGAGCGAACACCGAGCGACACTTGTGGGAAACAATCACGCGCTACTTGCGGGACAACCTTCAAGCCCCGCACGCGCCGGCCCCGGAAACTGTTCACGAGACGCGCGCGCTCCGCGGTTGGACCCTGCACGTCAGCCGCGAACTGCTCGTCACCGAGCCGCAACTGACGGCGAAGGCGATCGAACTTTTGGACAAGCAACTGGAAGAAATCACGCGCGTCGTGCCGAAAGCGGCCGTCGCGGAGCTTCAGAAAGTGCCGCTGTACTTCAACCCCGAGTACCCCGGCATCCGTCCGGTGGCCGAGTACCATTCGGGTGCCGGTTGGCTCCGCGCCAACGGCCGCGACCCGGCGATGGTCCGGAGCGTCGAGTTCACGAACATCCGTATCTTCCAGGCCGAAACCAATCGGATGCCGAACTTCGCGTTGCACGAGTTGGCACACGCCTATCACGACCGCGTGTTGCCCAAGGGCTTCGACAACGAGGCGATCCTGGCCGCCTACACGCGGGCGAAAGAGTCGGGTAAGTACGACAAGGTCGAACGTCACTTCGGCAACGGCAAGGCGAACACCGTTGAAAAAGCCTACGCCATGACGAGCCGAATGGAGTACTTCGCCGAGACGACGGAGGCGTACTTCACACGGAACGACTTTTTTCCCTTCACCCGCGAGGAACTGAAGAAGCACGACCCGGACATGTTCGAGCTACTGGGCAAGCTCTGGAAGACGAACGCAGAGGCCGCACCCCCGGCCAAACCACCACGCCCGACACAGCAGTTGCTGACGGAGCCGGCGGCAGAACTCGCCAGGGCCGCGGGCGAGCGGGGCGACACCGGCCGGGGTGCGGCGCTGTTCTTCCAGCCGTTCCTCACCTGGACTCGGTCGGCAAGGCGAAGGGGAAGTGGGAACTCTTCGACCTGACGGCCGACCCCGGCGAGAAGACCGATGTCGCGGAGAAGCACCCGGACGTGGTGAAGAATCTCGACGCCGGGTGGGCGTCGCTGCCGCCGTTCCTTGTGAATGAGGACGCCATCGGGCCGAAGGAGAACCCGTTCAAGGAACTTTACTGGAAGCAGTTCGGTAAGCCCAAAAAGGACTGATACCGCCCCGGAGAATGCCATGATCTCTCTTCGCTCGGTTCTCGGCCTCGCGGCCGCCTTGGCGCTTGCCGCTCCGGCCACCGCGGCCGACCGGCCCAATGTGGTGGTGTTCCTGATCGACGACCTCGGGTGGACCGACCCCGGGTGCTACGGGAACACGTTCCACGAGACCCCGCACATCGACCGGCTGGCGAAGGACGGCGTGCGGTTCACCAACGGGTATTCCGCGTGCACCGTCTGCTCGCCGACCCGGGCCGCACTCCTCACCGGCCAGTACCCGGCCCGGCTCCGCGTCACCGACTGGATCGCGGGCCACAAGCGGCCGTTCGCCAAACTCAAGGTCCCCGACTGGACGATGCACTTGCCGCTCGAAACGCACTCTCTGGCGGAGGCGTTCAAGGCCGCCGGGTACACCACCGCGAGCGTCGGGAAGTGGCACCTCGGCGGGCCGGACTATTACCCGGAGAAGCACGGTTTCGACCTCAACGTCGGCGGCACCAACCTGGGCAGCCCGCCGGGGTACTTTTCCACTGAGAAGATCCCGACGCTCCCGGCCGGAAAGGCCGGCGAGTTCCTCCCCGACCGGCTGACCGCCGAGGCGATCAAGTTCATCACCGCGAACAAGGAGAAGCCGTTCTTACTGTACTTCCCGCACTACGCGGTCCACACCCCGCTCGGCGGGAAGCCCGAGGTGATCGCGAAGTACACGAAGAAGGCCGAGGCGCTGGGGGTGAAGAAGAACGCCACCTACGCCGCGCTGTTCGAGGGCGTGGACGACAGCGTCGGGGCGGTGCGGAAGGCGCTCGCCGACCTCAAACTGGACCAGAACACCATCGTGGTCTTCACCTCCGACAACGGCGGCCTTCTCCCGATCACCACGAACCCGCCGTACCGGGCCGGTAAGGGGTCGGCCTACGAGGGCGGCGTGCGCGTCCCGTGGATCGTTCACTGGCCGGGGGTCACGAAGCCGGGGAGCACGTCCGATGCGCCGATCATCACCTGCGACCTGTACCCGACGCTGCTCGAGGCGTGCGGGCTGAAGGTTCCGGCGACGCACACAGTGGACGGGGTCAGCGTGGTGTCGGTGCTGAAGGGCGGCGCGGCACCGGAACGCGACGCGCTGTACTGGCACTACCCGCACTACCACCCGGGCGGGGCGACGCCGTACTCCGCGGCCCGGTTCGGCGACTGGCGGATTGTCGAGTTCTTCGAGACGGGCAAGATCGAACTGTACAACCTGAAGGACGACATCGGAGAGAAGACGGACCTTTCCGCTAAGGAGGCGGAACGGACGGCCAAGTTGCACGCCAGACTGAAGGCGTGGCGGGAATCCGTCGGCGCCCAACTGCCCACGCCGAACCCGGATCACAACCCGGAGAAGGACAAGCCCGCGCCGAAGAAGAAATGACCTTAGCCCCCGAACTCTCCCTACCCACGAACCGGGACCGTCCTGCCCGTTTCTCCCTCTCTCCTGCTCGCGGTCGCACTCGCGGGCGTGTCGTTCGTCGCCGTCGTCGCTGCGTCCGCTCGAAACGGTACTCGGCCAGGACAAGTCCACCAAGGGGAAAAGACCCCGGCGAACTCCGCGCCGCCGGACGGCGAGTTCTCGAAGTTCGGCATCTACGAGCAGACCGCCCCGCGGCCGAAGTCCACCTCGCCGGTCAACACCGCGCTGCCGCCGAAGCTGGAACCGGGCGCCCGCATCGCGCTCGTTGGGAACACGCTGTTCGAGCGGGCGCAGGAGCACGGCCACTTCGAGGCGATGGTCCAGAAGACGTACCCGGCTCTTGGCATCACGGTGCGGACGCTGGCGTGGTCGGCGGACGAGATCGACCTCCAGCCCCGGCCCGCGAACTACGCCGACACCGAGCAGCACCTGACCCACGAAAAGGCGGACGATCACGGCACCGAACGGACGCCCGTTCAGCATTGGTGACAAGTCGCAGCCCGTCCCCGACCTGTTCGCGTATCCAATCGCTTTCACCGACTTCACTGGTTTGATGGTGGTCGGCGTGGTCGCGGACACAACCACGCCGACCACCATCAACTGAGCGAAGTGCCGCAACCAGTGACGGGGTAACCACTACCAACCGTCTGGTGTCACTTTCTGGTGATTACACGAAGCGCGCCGGGCGCTCGCGGCGCGGAAAGCGTACATCGTTGTGTGCGAGTGCTTTTCGGCAGCCTGCCCGTGGGTTGCACCGCGCTCGTGGACGGACAACCGCTCAAGGGCCGCAAGCCCGACAACGCGCCCAATCCCGAGTTGATCGCGCTCCCGGTTGCGTGGGTCAAGACGTGGACGAGCAACACCGGCAAAATCGCGCGGGTGTTCAACACCACGATGGGCAGCGCCGAGGACTACCAGAACGCGGGCTTGCGCCGGCTGACCGTGAACGCCGCGTACTGGTGCGTGGGGCTGGAGGAGAAGATCGACCCGCGGTCGAAGGTGGACATCGGCGGCGAGTACGACCCGCCGGGCAGCGGGTTCAACTACGCGAAGCTCAAGGTCGTGCCGCGCAAGCCCAGCTATTACAAGTGACCGCAGGCGCTCAAGACCCGGACCGTTCCCGCACCGGAGAAGAATGATGCGTTTCCTCCTCTCCCTCGCCGCGCTCGCGGCTTGCCTGTCCCCCGCGCGCGCCGCCGAACCCGCGAAGGCGCCGAACGTCCTGTTCATCGTCTCCGACGATCTGAACTGCGACCTCGGGTGCTACGGCCACGCGGTCGTGAAGTCGCCGAACATCGATCGCCTCGCCGCGAGCGGCGTGCGCTTGGACCGCGCGTACGTGCAGTACACCGTGTGCAACCCGAGTCGCACCTCGTTCCTCACGGGCCTCCGGCCGACCACGACGAAGGTGATGGACAACGCGACGCACTTCCGCAAGACCCTCCCGGACGCGGTCACGCTGCCCGAACTGTTCCGCAAAAACGGCTACGAGGCGATCGGACTGGGCAAGGTGTTCCACCGCGGCCTCTCGCCGGACGACGCGAAGAAGGAGATGGACGACCCGAAGTCGTTCGACCGCGTGTTCTACGGCAAGACCACCGCCGCGGGGAACAAGGGCGAGGGCCGCAACCTGACCGGCGGGGCGCTCGCGTGGTGCCGCTGGCTCGCGGCCGAAGGCGCCGACTCCGAACAGGCCGACGGGCAGCTCGCGGACGAAGCGGTGAAACTGCTCGGCGAGAAGCGCGAGAAGCCGCTGTTCCTCGCGGTCGGGTTCTACCGCCCGCACGACCCGTTCCAGTCGCCGAAGAAGTATTTTGATCTTTACGACAACAGCAAATTCGACCTCCCAAAATCGCCCGACGGCTACAAGCCGCCGTACCCGCTCTCGCTCGGCGGGGGCGCCTTCAACGACGCGTTCGCGAAGTTCACGGACAAGGAGCGGCGCGAGTTCCTGCACGCGTACTACGCGGGCGTCAGTTTCATGGACGCCCAGGTGGGCCGGTTGCTCGACGCCCTCGACAGGAACAAGCTCGCGGAGAACACGATCGTGGTGTTCCTCGGCGACCACGGGTACGAACTCGGGGTCCGGAGCTGGTGGAACAAGAACACGCTGTTCGAGCGGAGCTGCCGCACGCCTCTGATCGTCCGCGTGCCGAGCGCGAAGGGCAACGGCAAGGCGACCGCCGCGCTCGCGGAGTTCATCGACATCTATCCCACGCTGGCCGACCTGTGCTCCCTCAAGGACGTGCCGAAGCAACTCCAAGGCGCGAGCTTCCGCAAGCTCCTCGATGACCCGACCGCGAAGCACAAGGGCGCGGCGCTGACGGTCGTGAAGCGCGGACCGGTGATGGGGCGGTCGGTCCGCACCGAGAAGTACCGCTACACCGAGTGGGACGAGGGCAAGAAGGGCGCGGAGTTGTACGACCACACGGCCGATCCCGGCGAGTGGGTCAACCTCGCGGACAGTCCGGAGATGGCGAAGACGCGCGGCGAACTGTCGGCTCTGATCAAGGCCACCGAATCGGGAGCCAAACAATGAGGGCGATCCTGATTCTTCTCGCCGGGTTGTTCGCGGCGGCGAACGCGCGCGCGGCCGATGCGAAGAAGCCGAACGTGTTGCTCATCCTCGCCGACGACCTGCGGGCCGAACTCGGCTGCTACGGGTCGGCGGCGAGCACCCCGCACCTCGCGCCCTGGCGAAGCGGGGCGTGCGGTTCGAGCGGGCGTACTGCCAGCAGGCGGTGTGCAACCCGTCGCGGTCGTCGTTCCTGAGCGGCCAGCGACCGGACACCCTGCACCTGTGGAACAACGGCACCCACTTCCGCGAGAAGAACCCGGACGTCGTCACCCTGCCCGAGCACTTCAAGGCGAACGGCTACACCACCCGCTGCGTGGGCAAGATCTTCCACAACTGGCACACCCGGGAGAAGGGCGACCGGCAGTCGTGGAGCGCCGACGAGTTCCTGCACTACGCCAACCACGGCGACGACAAGCCGCAGGTGAAGGGCGTGCTACCGGAGAACCTGGCGAAGCTGGCCGACTGGAACTACGGGGCGACGACGGTCACCGAGTGCCGCGACGTGCCGGACGAGGCGTACTACGACGGGCGGGTCGCGGTCGAGGCGGTGAAGGTGCTGAAGGAGGTGAAGGACAAACCGTTCTTCCTGGCGGTCGGGTTCTGGAAGCCGCACGCCCCGTTCAACGCCCCGAAGAAGTACTGGGATCTCTACGATCGGGGCAAGCTGCCGAAGCTCGACCCCGCGCGGCCGAAGAACGCGGTGGACATCGCCTTCCACGACAGCCGCGAGGTGCTGCTGATCCCGCCGAAGAGCCGCACGCCCACGCCGGAGCAGGCGGCCGAGATGCGGCACGGGTGCTTCGCCAACGTCAGCTTTATGGACGCCCAGGTGGGCAAGGTGCTGGCTGCACTGAGCGAGACCGGCCTGGACAAGAACACGGTGGTGGTGTTCATCAGCGATCACGGCTACCACGTCGGCGAGCACGCCCTGTGGGGGAAGACGGCGTGCTTCGAGTACGACGCCCGCGTGCCGATGATTTTCGCCACCCCGGACGGCAGGCCGGGCGCGATGAAGTCGCTCGCCGAGTTGATCGACCTGTTCCCGACGCTATGCTTTACGCGTTCAGGATTGACACATTGTCCCAGGTCTGGAAGTTGTGTGTCATGAGGGTCGCCAGCTTCTCTCGGTGCTTGGTCGGTAGTTCGGCCAAGCAACCGTCGATGGCACCCTGGAACTTCTTGAAGTCTTGATGGTGACGACTGTTCAACACTTCCTTCTTCACGAACTTCCACAGACGCTCGATCAGGTTCAGGTTCGGCGAGTACGACGGCAAGAACAACAACTCGATCCCCAACTGCTTGGCGGTGTCCTGCACCAGCGCACACCGCTGGTACCGGGCGTTGTCCAGCACCAACGTGACCGGCACCGAACCTCGGAGAGCCACGATCTTGTGGAGCAACGCGCACACCGAGGTGGCGGTGATGTATGTGGTGTTGATCTCCGTCACCAACGCGTGCGTGACCGCGTTGATCGCCCCCAGCACGTTGTACCGCTGCCGGCCCGCTGCCGCGCGCACGTGCAACCGGACGAAGCACCACACCCAGCCCAAAAACGACGCCAGCACGAAGTGCGCGGCGTCCACGAAGTACACCGTCCGTTTACCGCCCCGCGCCTCCGCCAACTTCGGTTCCAGGTCCGCCTTTTAAAAAGTCCGCCTGCGTTCGGGCGTGTTCTTCGACCGTCTTCTTGGGCGGCACTGGAATGGGTGCCACCTTCAAGCACTTCATCCCCAGGTCGTCCTTCAGGAACTTGCGCACCCGCGACTCCTTCCGTCGGACGCCCGTCAGTTCCTCGATCCGCCGCGCCGCCTCGTGAGCCGTGTGTGGCGGGTGCTTGCGGAACTCCTCTTCGATTGTCGCCGCGTGCGGGGTCAGGGCACTGGGTTGGCCCTTCCAACCGAACGACCGAATCCCGTCGAGACCCTTCGTCGCATAAATCCGCAGGGTTCGCTGGACCGTGGCTCGCGACACGTTGGCGAGTTCGGCGATGCGCCCGTGCGGCTCGTTCTTGCTCTTGAGCCAGAGGATCTCCATACGCTGCTGAACACGCGGGTCCGGGTGCTCGTACCGATCACCCGCGATCGCTTCGACGACAGCCGCAGGGAACGAATATGTGGGACGCATCGTTGCTCTCCCGAATGACGAGCGGTGATGCCCTCATTCTCCTCCGGTGGGCACTATTCCTCAAGGAAGACTTGTGGCACACCAGAGGACGCCGAGAATAACGGACCTGTGCGGGCTGAAGACGCCGGACACGCTCGACGGCGTCAGCCTGGTTCCGGTCCTCAAGGACCAATCGAAGGCGGTGAAAACCGCGGCCTTCACCCGGCTTTGCTACGAATTAGGTGTGTTTCGCCATAAGTCCTTGTTCCTGGAGCCAGAATCGCCGTAAGTCCTTGTTCCTGGGGTTCCCGCGCCTAATTCGTAGCAAAGCCGCCTTCACCCAGCACCCGCGGCCGGCGTACTTTGATCGCACCGAGTCGAAGCGGCCCGACGCGATGGGCTACAGCGTCCGCACCGCGACCCACCGCTTCACCGGGTGGCGCGCCTGGAAGGACGGCAAGTTACTCGGCGCGGAATTGTACGCCCACGACACCGACCCGGCGGAGTTGACCAACCTGGCCGGGTCGCCCGACGCGGCCGGCGCCCGGAAGTCCGCCCGGGAAGCTCTGCACTAACAGTTCCCGCCGGACGTGCCACCCGCGAACCGGTGAGGCCGTCAAGTCCCTCTCGCAGGAGCCAACGATGCGATACCGGTCTGCGCTTCTCGCTGCCTCTGTGCTGTGTGCGACGGTCGTCGGCCCCGCAACCGCCAAGCCACCGAACATCCTGCTCATCCCCCTATTTCCCAGATGACCTTCGACTTTCGGCACGGCATGTGCGCCGGAACCCTGGGATTCCCAGCGATTCTGCCTCATTCCTGCCGAAATGACCGAGGGACCCAATGGGTGACCGCCGAAATGACTCACTCCGCGTGGATTTCGACCGCGAAATCAAGCTGGAGTTCCACGGTTCGACGGTGACCAGCGACGCCGGACTGCTCGCCTACCGCGAACTCGACGACGCCCTCGGATTGACCGCCACCGCCGCGACCGGCTTGCTCGATTCTCGCACGGGACAGAACACGCAACACGACCTGCAAGCCCTCCTCCGTCAGTCCATCTACAGCCGACTCGCCGGGTACGAGGACGTGAACGACGCCGAGCGTCTGTGCGTCGATCCGGCCATGCGGGCCGTGGTCGGCGGTCGGGCCAAGGATGCCACCGCGGCGTCCACCAGCGAGATGGCACGCTTCGAGACCCAGACCCTCAGCACCAAGGAGAACCTGAAGCACCTGATCGATCTTCCCGGCGCGTGGATCGACCGTGCCCACCGACATCGCAAACTCACGAAACTCATTCTGGACATGGACAGTTCGGTGAGCCCGACCTACGGGCGGCAGCAGGGGTCGGCGTACAACGGCTACTTCGAGTGCGCCTGTTACCACCCGTTGTTCCTGTTCAACCAGTTCGGCGACCTGGAGCGTGCGATGCTCCGCCGCGGGAACCACGCCAGCGCCAAGCACTGGCGCCGGGTGCTGGTGCCGGTAATCGAACGGTACCGGGACCAGGACATCCCCAAGTTCTTCCGCGGGGACTCGGCGTTCGCCTTCCCCAAGTTGTTCGCGGTGCTGGAGGGGAACGGGTTCCGGTACGCCATCCGGCTCAAGTCCAACCCCGTTCTGGACCGGAAGATCGTACCCTGGTTGACACGTCCCGTGGGCCGGCCGTCGGGGAAGCCGAAGTGCGTCTACCACAGTTTCCGGTACCGGGCCGGGTCGTGGGACCGTGACCGCCGGGTGGTGGTGCAGATCGCGTGGCACGCCGGCGAGTTGTTCCCACGGATCGGGTTCGTCGTCACCAACCTGAACTGGCGCTCGCGGCGCGTGGTCCGCTTTTACAACAAGCGTGGCACGGCGGAGCAGTGGATCAAGGAAGGCAAGAACGCGGTGAACTGGACGAAGTTGTCGTGCCGCCGGTTCCGGAACAACGCGGCCCGGTTGCAGTTGTTCGCCCTGGCCTACAACCTGGCCAACTTCGTGCGGCAGTTGGCGCTGCCGAAGCCGATTCGGCACTGGAGCCTGACAACGCTGCGTGAGAAACTCGTCAAGATCGGGGCCAAGGTCGTGTCGCACTCGAAGTACGTGATCTTCCAGTTGGCGGAAGTGACGGTGCCGCGGACGTTGTTCGCGGTGATCCTGACCCGCATCGGGCGGTTGCGCCTGGCGTGCGACACGGGGTGAGAGTGGTCGCGGTTGCGAAATCGATCCGTCCATCGTGGCTGACCAACGTCGCCAAGGGGCCGCGGTGCGCCTCGCGGGCCGTTTTCGACGTATCCGGGGCCGAAAAATGCTCGGGGCGGTGATTGGGGGACCCTTCGACCGTGGTCGAGACCTCTTCCGGGTGCGAAAATCGTTGCAGACCACCCTTCGCGGGGGTACTTTGTGACCGCACAGCCGATTTGTTGGCCCAGAGGCGTTCATCTGGGAAAGATCGGTTGGTAGGTTCCGGCGAGGTGCCCGCCAGCGGGCAGCGAGAGCGTGACGGTCGGTGCGGTCAAAGTGTTTTCTCCTGGCGCGAGTCATTAAAATCGCGCATTTGGTGTAGCACCCAATGGTGCCCGTGGATATTTGTGAGTAATAGGTGAAGAGGGGGTGTATTCGCACACCCCAACATCGACTCGCTCACGTCAGTTTGCTGAGTTTACTGACGCCTATTCGCTCAACCCAGATCGCCCGCGGTGACTGTGTTCCGTTCGGACGCGGGTCACCAGTTATCCGTTTTCACATCATTCGCAGAGGGTTCAGAGGCTCCTCCCCGGCATCGGTGTTCGCGCGCGGCGCGGGTTCACGTTGATCGAATTGCTGGTCGTCATCGCGATTATCGCGGTACTGATCGGGCTACTATTGCCAGCGGTTCAGAAGGTGCGAGAGGCCGCGGCGCGCATGCAGTGCCAGAACAACCTCAAGCAGATCGGGCTGGCGCTCCACGGCCACCACGACGCGGTCGGCACGCTGCCGCCAGGCGGGATGTACCACGGCACCTGCTGTACCCCGCCGACGTACACCAACTGGGCCATTGAGATCCTGCCCCACATGGAGCAGGACGCGTTATACAAGCAGTACCGGCAGAACGAAACGAACGTGTCCACGAACAACAACCTCGTGGGCCGGACGCGGGTGAAGACCTACGAGTGCGGGTCCGACCAGTTGGTCGGGCGGCTCGAGGTTCCGGCGAGCGGCCCCAGCACGGCCCAGTGGATGCACGGCAGCTATCGGGCGGTGAGCGGGAAGGCGAACATGGCCGTCGGCTACGGGGCGTGGGACAGCTTCGAGCCGCAACTGTGGCCCGCGCCGACGCGGATGGACCCCACCTTCCGCTCACTCCTGCACGCGACCTCGGCGACGTACAACGGCATCCCGGCCGCGAACGTGACCGCGAGCGGCCAGAACATTTCGGCCCTCGGCGGGCCGGAGAAGTTTAGCGCGGCTACCGACGGGCTGTCGAACACGTTGATGGTTGGCGAGTACACGTCCACGACCGTGACCACCCGCGCGACCTTCTGGGCGTACACGTACGCGTCGTACAACCAGTCGTCGGTCGGGGCCGAGAGCCGGCTGTTCGGGATGGACTACGCGAAGTGCGCCGCCGCCCCCGGCCTGTACGGGGACCAGATGTGCAAACGGGCGTTCAACAGCGCTCACACGAACGGGGCCAACTTCACCCTCGGCGACGGGTCGGTGCGGTTCATCAGTTACAACGTGGCGCTGAACCTACTCCAGAACATGGCGACCATGGCCGGCGGCGAACCCGCCGTCGTCCCCTAACCCCGCTCCCGGAGATTCGCCATGTTCCGATTGAGATTCCTGGCCGCGGGCGCGCTGCTCGCGGTCGCCGTCGGTTGCTCCGGCGGGCCGCAGTTCGTGCCGGTGTCCGGCGTCGTCACCGTGGACGGGAAGCCTTACGCCAAGGGCGTGGTCAGCTTCCAGCCGGTGGGCACCGCGGACAACCCTAACCCCGGGCGTGGGTCCAGCGCGTACACCGACGAGAACGGCCGGTTCGTGCTCAAGTGCGACGACAAGGACGGCGCGCTCGTCGGCAAGCACGTGGTCCGCATCATGACCCGCGGAAACGACGTGGTCGGCCGGTTACCGGACGGCAGCTCGCCCGACGACGCGCCGGCCGGGCGGGTGGACCCGATCCCGGCCGAATGGAATGCGAACAGTAAGGTCGAGTTCGACGTGCCCAAGACCGGAACGGACCAAGCGAACTTCGACATCGTTGCCAAGTAGCACGAACCTCACCCCTCGCACCTCGCGCCGGTTGCTCATCAAGAGGGGCCGGCGCGATTGTCGTTGCACATCCCTTGTGTGCCGGTCGGGCGCGGTTATTATGGTGCTGTTGGTGTTCACGACGACCGATCCCGATTAATAGAGTCGCTGCACAATAGGGCCGGTAGGCATAGGTTGTGTGTATGAGCCACACGAGCCGTTTGAAGCGGATGCCGGACACGTTCCGGCAACTGACCGGGATCACACCCGCGGCGTTCGATCAACTGTTGGCCGAACTCGAACCCCGGTACCAGCAAGCCGACGTCAAGCGGAAGACCCGGCGACCGCGCCAGCGCAAGCGGGGCGCACGTTCACGCTCCCCTTGGCCGACCGCCTGCTGATGCTCCTGATGTACTATCGGACGTACACCACCCACGCCTTTCTCGGGTTCCTGTTCGGCATCGACCAGAGCTCCGTGTGCCGCAACATCAACCCGCTCCAACCCCTGCTGGCGGGCATCTTCCGGATCCCCGAGCGGCGGGTGGAACTGGAGCCCGACGAGATCCGCGAGCTTTTCTTCGACGCCACCGAGCGGGCCATTCCCCGGCCCTCCCGGCGGCAGAAGCGGTTCTACTCGGGGAAGAAGAAGCGCCACACGCTCAAGCACCAGATCGTGGTCGTGCGCAAGCGCAAGCAGCCCGGTCGCGCGGGCCAGAAGCGTCGGGTGCGGATCGCCGCCGTGTCCCGCGCGTTCCCCGGCACGACGCATGACAAGAAGGTGTACGACCGGACCCGCGTGGTGTGCCCGCGCGGGGTGCCGAGGACCGGGGACACGGCCTACGTCGGGACCGGGCTGTGTACCCCGAAGCGCCGACCGCCGAAGGGCACGTTGACGGCCCGACAGAAGGCGGGGAACCGGCGCGTGTCGCGTCGCCGGATCGTGGTGGAGCACGGGATCGGGAAGATGAAGGTGTGGCGCATCGCCGCCGAGCGGTATCGGAACCCGCGCCGCCGGCACACCCTCATCATCAAGAACGTCGCCGGACTCCACAACCGCATGTACGCATGAGGCGGACGAACGAAGGCCGCGAACAGCCTCGCACCGACCAACAACTATTACGCAGCGACTCTAATGGACTCGTGCATGACTTCGCCGGCCGCAACCGCGACGCCCCCCACGCACGCGCACGCCAAATCACGCCGCCCGAACTCCGTGCTGATCGTCGGCGCGGGGCCGGGCGGGTTGGCCGCGTCGCTGCTGCTCGCGAAAGCGGGCCTCGACGTTCACGTCGTCGAGCGCCTGCCGCACGTCGGCGGGCGCTGCTCCGCGATCCAGGAGCAAGGCTTCCGCTTCGATCTCGGCCCGACGTTCTTCCTGTACCCGCTCGTTCTCGAACGCATCTTCAAGTTGATCGGGCGCGACCTGCGTGCCGAAATCCCGATGGTCCGGCTCGACCCGCAGTACCGTATCGCGTTCGGCAGCGGCGGCGAACTCAACTGCACGCCGAACGTCGCGAAACTCGAAGCGGAAGTCGCGAAGATCAGCCCGCACGACGCGAAGAACGTTGCCCGGTTCCTCGCCGAGAACCGCGTCAAGTTGGAGAAGTTTCGGCCGTGTCTGGAGCGCCCGTTCTCCGGCTGGCGCGACTTGATCCGGTGGCAGTTGGTGAAGCTGTTCCCGACGCTCCGGCCGTGGTCGTCGCTCGACACGGAGTTGGGGCGGTACTTCAGCGACGAGCGCATCCGGCTCGCGTTCTCGTTCCAGTCGAAGTACCTCGGGATGTCGCCGTTCAACTGCCCGAGCCTGTTCTCGATCCTGTCGTTCCTCGAATACGAGTACGGCGTGTGGCACCCGATCGGCGGGTGTTCCGCGGTGTCCGATGGCATGGCCCGCGTCGCGCGCGAAAGCGGCGTGCGCATCACGCTCGGCGAAGACGTAAAGGAGGTTCTCTTCGACGGGCGCAAGGCCGTTGGCGTGCGAACGCAGAGCGGCGAACACCGGGCCGACGCGCTCGTCATCAACGCGGACTTCGCCCACGCGATGACGAAACTCGTCCCCAATCACTTGCGCCGGAAGTGGACCGATGCGAAGATCGAGAAAAAGAAGTTCTCGTGTTCGACGTTCATGATGTACCTCGGCATCGAGGGCCGTTACGACGACGTGCCGCACCACACTATTCACACGGCCGCCGACTATGTGAAGAACCTCGCGGACATCGAACAGCGCCACGTCCTTTCGGAAGACCCGTCGTTCTACGTGCAGAACGCGACGCCCACCGACCGGACGCTCGCACCACCGGGCATGAGCACGCTGTACGTCCTCGCCCCGGTCACGCACCAGCACGCCAACGTCGATTGGTCGAAGGAAGCGCCCGCGTTCCGCGCGAAGTTGCTGACGCAGTTGGAGAAGGTCGGGTTGCCCGGTGTCGAGAAGCGCATCCGCTTCGAGAAGATCGTCACGCCGGCCGACTGGGAAGGCGCGTACAACGTCTACCGCGGCGCGACGTTCAGCCTCGCGCACACCTGGGGGCAGATGCTCCACCTGCGTCCGCGGAACCGGTTCAACGAATTGGAGAGTGTGTACCTGGTCGGCGGCGGCACACACCCCGGCAGCGGCCTCCCGGTGATCTACGAATCCGCGCGCATCACGAGCCGCTTGTTGCTCGACGACTTCGGCCGCGACGCCGAATGGCTCGGCACACCGGGCGCGGCGGTGCCGGCCGCAGTGTAGGGTGGGACAAGGCTTTGCGCCGTCCCACATTTTCGGCGCGGCGCTCAAGCGGTGATGTTGTTCGCGGTCGGCAGCGTGAACCGTGGGACGGCGCAAAGCCTTGTCCCACCCTACGAGAGCAAGCGAACGGAGACGACCTCAGTGAGCAACACGGCGGAACGGAATCGCGTCGGCGTGATCGGCGGCGGCCTCGGCGGGCTGGCCGCGGCGTGCGTGCTGGCCGCGCGCGGGTACGCGGTGACGCTGTTCGAGAAGAGCGCGTGGCTCGGCGGCAAGGCGGCCGTGCTGAACGAAGCCGGGTTCCGGTTCGACATGGGGCCGACGATCCTCACCATGCCGTCCGTTCTGCGGCGCGTGTTCAGCGAAGCCGACCGGCGGATAGAAGACTACCTCGACCTCGTCCGGCTCGACCCGCAGTGGCGGTGCTTCTTCAGCGACGGCACGTCGCTCGACCTGATCGAAGACGTGACCGCGATGGCCGCGAAGCTGGATGCCTACGCGCCCGGGTCCGCGGACGGCTACCGGCGCTTTCACGCGCTCTCCGACCGGTTGCACCAGATCTCCGACCGCCACTACTTCTGGAAGTCCATCGGCGGCGTGCGCGACATGATGGACTGGCGCGCCGGGTTCTCCGCGCAACTCCTGGGTGACGTACTCGCGATGCGGATGGGCCGGTCGGTCGCGGGCACCGTGCGAAAGTTCGTGCCGGACGCGCGCGTCGCGCAGATGCTCGACCACTTCACGCAGTACGTCGGGTCGTGCCCGGAGTCGTCGCCCGCGGTGCTGTGCGGCATCGCCCACATGCAGACCACCGAGGGCATCTGGTATCCGAAGGGCGGCACGCGCGCGGTGCCCGAAGCGCTGACCGAACTCGGTGAGGAACTCGGCGTGGAGTTCCGCACGAACACCGGGATCAAGCGCGTCCTGACCGACGACAACGGCACGCGCGTGCGCGGCGTCGAAACCGAGAGCGGCGAGGTGATCGACCTCGCGGCGGTCGTGTCGAACGCGGACAGCGCCCGCACCCACCGCGAACTGCTTCACGAGAACGCGCCGCGGGCCGCGAAGCGGTTCGAGAAGCGCCGCGGGTACGAGCCGGCCTGTTCCGGCGTCGTGCTCTACCTCGGGCTGAACAAGGCTTACGACCACCTGTTGCATCACGACTTCGTGTTCTCGGCCGACCCGCACGCGGAGTTCGATTCCATCTACAAGAAGGGCGAACCGGCCCCGGACCCGACGTGCTACGTCGCAAGCACGGCGCGCACCGAACCCGAAACCGCGCCCCCCGGTGGCGATGCGTTGTACGTCCTGGTTCACACGCCGTACCTGCGCCCGCATCACGACTGGAAGAGGTTGCTGCCGGAGTACCGCAACGTCATCCTCAACAAGCTGAAGACGACCGGTCAGATGCCGGACATCGAAGACCGCATCATCTACGAATCCGCGCTCACGCCGCAGGACATCCACGACCGTTACCGCGTGCTGAACGGCGCGATTTACGGGCTGGCGAGTCACGGGAAATGGAACGGCGCGTTCAAGCCCGCGAACCGCTCGCCCGACGTGAAAGGACTTTACCTCGCCGGCGGCGCGGCGCACCCCGGACCCGGAATGCCGATGGTGCTGATGTCCGGGTGGATCGCGGCCGACGCGCTCGATCAGGACGCCGTCGCGCCGAAGCTGAAACCGGCACTGGTATGAGCGCCATGCGGAGCCGCGACCCGGATGGGAGCATGTTGTCCAAACGCTGGCCGTGGCTGATCCGCGGGTTCCGCAAGTACGCGTGCCGCTACGTTCGCAAGCACTTTCACGCGGTGCGGCTGTCGAAGTCCGGCGGCGCGTTCCCGGCGAGCGACGAGCCGCTGCTCGTCGTGCTGAATCATCCGTCGTGGTGGGACCCGCTGATCGGGATCGTGTTGAGCCGCGCGATCGCGGAGCGCGATCAGTTCGCCGCCATCGACGCGGTCGCGGCCGAGCGGTACGCGTTCTTCAAGCGCCTCGGGTTCGTCGGCGTCGATACGAAATCGTTCCGCGGCGCGGCCGACTTCCTCCGCACCGGAACCGCGATCCTCTCGCACCCGCGGCGCGTGTTCTGGGTGACCGCGCAAGGGCGGTTCACCGACGTGCGCGAGCGCCCGCTCGCGCTGCTCTCCGGGGTGGGCCACCTCGCAGCGCGATTGAGCGCGGGCACTGTGTTGCCGGTCGCGCTCGAATACACGTTCTGGACCGAGCGCACGCCGGAATCACTCGTTCGCATCGGCAAACCGTTGCGAATCGATGAGCACCCCGGCTTGAACGGCCGGCAGTGGACCTCGCTGATTGAAGCCGCGCTCACGCGAAACCTCGATGCGCTGAACGCGGAGGCGATGAAGCGTGACCCAGGCGCGTTCACGGAATTGCTCGCGGGGAAGACCGGTCATCTACGCCGACGACCAGTCGACGCGAACGGTCGGCTGCTACCCGGAGTCCTGGGGGTGGGTGAAGACGCCGCACATCGACGCGCTGGCGAAGTCCGGGGTGCGGTTCACCGGGGCGTACCTCGGGGCGTGGTGCATGCCGTCGCGGGCGTCGCTGCTCACCGGCCGGTTCCCGCACGGCATCCAGTCGATGCGGATGGAGGGCAAGTACCCGGCCAGCACCTACGACCCGAAGCGGTGCCCGTTCTGGCCGGCCGCCTTCCGGGCCAGCGGGTACCACACCGCCCACATCGGCAAGTGGCACACCGGCACCGACGCCGGCTTCGGCCGCGACTGGGACCACCAGATCGTCTGGAACCGCCCGCAGTACCCGGAGAACGCCGGGGCGTACTACACGAAGCAACTCCTGCAGGTGAACGGCAAGGAGGAGTGGCACGACGGCTACCCGGCGGACAACTACACGAAGTGGGCGGTGGACTACATCACGGGCGCCGGGCGCGACAAGGACAAGCCGTGGTTCCTGTGGCTGTGCCACGGCAGCATCCATGGGCCGTCGATCCCGGCCGCCCGGCACAAAGGGATGTATAAGGACGGCAAAGTCACCCCGCCGGCCGACGTCCTCGGCCCGTGGCCGGGTAAGCCGGACTACCTGAAGGACACGCTCGCCTGGCGGAAGGAGCCGGACGGGGCCATCCACGCCGGGCCGAGTGGGGAAAAGTTCGGCGACGTCGGTCAGGATAAGAAAGGGATCGAGTACGCCGCCTGGGTCCGGCAGATGAACGAGTGCGTCCCGGCCATCGACGAGGGCGTCGGCGAACTCGTGCAGGCGCTGAAGAAGAGCGGGCAGTTGGAGAACACCCTCGTCGTCTACACGGCGGATCAGGGGTTCGCGATGGGCGAACACGGGATGCGGATGAAAATCGCGCCCTACGAGCCGAACTTCCGGTCCCCGCTGATCGTGTCGTGGCCGGGCGTCACCCCGGCGGGCAAGGTGTGCAAGGAACGGGCTACGGCCCCGGACCTCGTCGCCACCTTCTTCGCCGCCGCGGGCGTCGCCCCGCCCAAAGGCGAACACGCACTCCACGGTCGCGACCTCACCCCGCTCCTGAAGAACCCCGCCGCCGGGTGGGGCCACCCGTGCCTGTACGAGCACACCGGCGACAACTACGGCGACGCGGTCGCCGAGCAGATCAGCGCCGATCCGAACCAAGCGATCTACCAGAAGGTGCCGTGGTACACGGCGGTGATCCAGGACGGCTGGAAGTACATCCGCTACCTTCAACCCCGCGTGCCGGAGGAGCTGTACGACCTCGCCACCGACCCGGACGAGATGAAGAACCGCGCCGCGGACGCCAAGCACGCCGCCAAGCTGGAGGCGATGCGGGAGGTGTTGTCGGCCGAGTTGAAGAGGACTCGCGCGCAGCCC
Source organism: Singulisphaera sp. GP187 (assembly GCA_945905925.1). Lineage (GTDB taxonomy): Bacteria > Planctomycetota > Planctomycetia > Gemmatales > Gemmataceae > Gemmata. The sequence continues at coordinate 46,852 of CAMDQN010000006.1, read as the reverse complement.
GCGCTGCTCCCAGATGCGGCCCCGAAGCGCAAGACCGCCGTCGGCATCGAAAAGGACCGGTTCTACATCAACGGCCAGCCGACGTACAAGGGCCGCAACTGGAACGACAGGCCGGTCGAAGGGCTGTTGATGAACAGCCGGATGGTGCAGGCGACGTTCGACGACCGCAACCCGGAGACGGCGGCGCGGTGGGCGTACCCGGACACCAAGAAGTGGGACGCCGACCGCAACACGGCCGAGTTCATCGAGATGATGCCGACCTGGCGGAAGCACGGACTGCTGGCCGTCACGCTGAACCTGCAGGGGGGCAGCCCGGAGGGGTACTCGAAGGCGCAGCCGTGGCACAACTCGGCCGTCAACGCCGACGGCACGCTCGACGAGAAATACATGCGCCGACTGGCGAAGGTGATCGATAAGGCCGACGAGCTGGGCATGGTGGTCGTCCTCGGCTTGTACTACTTCGGCCAGGACGAGCGGGTGAAGGACGAGAAGGCCGTTATCGCGGGCGTTGATGCAGCCGTCGACTGGCTCGTCGCCAGGAAGTACACGAACGTTCTGGTCGAGGTGAACAACGAGTGCAACGTGAAAGCCTACGACCACGACATCCTGAAGCCGGAGCGCGTCCACGAGCTGATCGAGCGGGTGAAGAAGCGGAGCGCGGAGAAGAAGCACCCGCTGCTCGCGGGCACGAGTTACGGGGGCGGGGCGATCCCCAAGCCGAACGTGGTGAAGGCGTCCGACTTCCTGCTGCTGCACGGCAACGGCGTGAAGGAGCCGAAGCGGATCACCGAGATGGTGCAGCAGACCCGCAAGGTGGACGGTTACCGCCCGATGCCGATCCTGTTCAACGAGGACGACCACTTCAACTTCGACAAGCCCGAGAACAACTTCGTCGCGGCGGTGACCGAGTATGCCTCGTGGGGGTACTTCGACTTCCGCATGAAGGGCGAGGGGTTCGACGAGGGCTTCCAGAGCGTGCCGGTGAACTGGAAGACGAGCAGCGGGCGGAAGAAGGGGTTCTTCAAACTGCTCAGCGAGATCACCGGGGAGAAGCCGTGACGCTGCCCGAATCGGTGCTGATCACCGGCGCGAGCGGCAACCTCGGGGCGAAACTCGCGGCCCACCTGCGCAACCGCACCCGGTTGGTGCTGCTCGACCGCTCCGGCGGCGACGGTGTTCACGCGACCGACCTCAGTTCGTGGGGCGCCTGGACGCGTCATTTTGACGGGGTGGCAGCGGTCGTTCACCTGGCGGGCAACCCGGTGGCCTACCACGACTGGCCGGACCTGGTGGGGCCGAACGTGGACGGCATGTTGAACGTGTACGAAGCCGCGGCAGTTCAGGGCGTGCGGCGGGTGGTGTTCGCCAGCTCGAACCATGTGATGGGCGGCTACCAGGACGGCCCGCCGGTGCCGATCAGCGAGACCCTGCCGCCCAAGCCGGGTTTGAAATACACCGCCGACGGCGCGGACCGGTTCAGCGGGGCGTATGCGGCCACCAAGTTGCTCGGCGAGCGGGTCGGTCGGCAGTTCGCGGCGGTTCGCGGGTTGGAAGTGATCGCGGTTCGCATCGGGTGGGTGTGGCGCGGGGCGAACGTGCCGGGCGAACTGCCCGCCGAGCGAGGGGAGTGGTTCCGCCAGATGTGGCTGTCCGACCGCGACTTCCTGCACCTGATGGACTGCTGCCTGTGTGCCCCGTTGCCCGAGCCGTTCCGGATCGTGAACGGCATGTCGGCCAACTCCGGCACGCGGTGGGATCTGACCGTCGCCCGCACCGTTCTCGGTTACTCTCCACAGGACGACGTTAACGCCCCGAGGTGATTTCATGCGACGCGCACGCTCCCGGTTTCTGCGGCGGCCGTTCCTGGCCCCTGTCGTCGCGGGAATGGCCGCCCTGAGCTTCGTTTTCGCGGCCCCTGCGGCGGCGGCTGACGTCGAAGTGGCGGCCACTTCCGCGACCGGTGCGCCCGGCCAATTCGCCGCGGCGGAGATTCTGCGCGAGGCGAAGGCACAAGCCGCAGCCCTCGGCAAAGACGAATTCAAGACCCGCGTGACGCTCCTCGTCCTCAAGGACGGTGCGGGTGTCGAGCAGACCTGCAGCATTCGCGTGGGGTACGGGGACAAGCAGCGGAACGTTACGGTCACCGGGGGCACGGAAGTCGGCGCGATGTACGGCGGGTTGGACGTCGCCGAGGCGATTCGCACCGGCCGGTTGGACAAACTCAAGGACTCCGACCACAAGCCGCACATCGAGCAGCGCGGCATCAAGTTCAACATCCCGCTCGACCTGCGGACGCCGAGTTACACCGACCCCTGCGACGCGGCCCAGGCCAACATCCCGGAAATGTGGAGCACGGACTTCTGGCGGGAGCTGTTCGACGACATGGCCCGGCACCGGTACAACCTGATCTCGCTTTGGTCGCTCAACCCGTTCCCCAGCATCGTGAAAGTGCCCGAGTTCCCGAACGTCGCGCTGGACGACGTGTGGCGGACCAAGGAGAAACTCGACGCCAGCTTCGGACCGAACGGGGACGACTTCGTCCGCCCCAAAATGCTCGCCAACCGCGAGGTGCTGAAGAAGCTGACCATCGACGACAAGATCAAGTTCTGGCGTGAGGTCATGCGATTAGCGAAGGACCGCGGCATCGAGGTGTACTGGTTCACCTGGAACACGTTCTTGTTCGGGGCCGAAGGTAAGGATCGCATTACCGGAGACAAGACGGCGCCGCGGACGATCGAGTACTTCCGCGCCGCCGTTCGTGAAACGATCAAGACGTACCCGCTGCTGGCCGGCTTCGGAATCACCGCCGGCGAAAACATGAAGCCCAACGAGTTCAAGGACGTGACCAAGGAGCAGTGGCTCTGGAAGACCTACGGTGAAGGCATCCGGGACGGTCTGAAGGACACCCCCGAGCGGAAGTTCCGCCTCATCCACCGGTTCCACATGACGGGACTGGAAGAGATCAAGAAGGAGTTCGCCGACCTTCCGTGCCCGCTCGATCTGAGCTTCAAGTACTCCGTCGCGCACATGTACTCGATCCCCGAACCGATCACCATCAAGCCGCTGCTGCCGCTGCTCGGCCCCAAGTTGCGCACCTGGCTCACCGTGCGCAACGACGACATCTACAGCTTCCGCTGGGCCGACGTGGGTTACGCCCGCGCTTACATCAAGGGGATACCCGGCAAGGACAAGATCGCGGGCTTCTACATGGGGCCGGACGGCTACGTCTGGGGGCGCGACTTTCTCACCAAGGACGCCGGCCCGAAGCGCCAGACGGTGATGCAAAAGCAGTGGCTCTCGTTCGCGCTGTGGGGCCGGCTGGCGTACGACCCCGAACTGCCGGCGGGCACCTTCGAGAGGCTGGTCGCCGCACGATTTCCTGGCGCCGATGCGGCGAAACTCACCGCCGCCTGGGCCGATGCGTCGAAGACGTTTCCGTACATCACGCGGTTCTTCTGGGGCGACATCGACCTGAAATGGTTCCCCGAGGCGTGCCGCCGAAAATCGGGCTTCTACACCGTGCGCGACTTCATCGAAGGCGGTACGATGCCGGGTGCCAAGGTGCAGAACGTCATCGAGTGGCGAACCGCGGTTCTCGCGCAGAAAAAGGCGGACGGTGTCACCCCTCTGGAGATCGCCGACACCCTGCACGCCAACGCGACGAACGCGCTGAAGGCGTTGCCCGAACTGCGCCGGGCCGGGGTCACCCCGGCGGCTGATGCCAAAGAATACGCGGCCACACTCGACGACATCGAAGCGATGTCGCACCTCGGACTCTACTACGCGGAGAAGATTCGCGGCGCCTGCGACCTCGCACTCTTCGACAAGACCGGGGACGAGAAGCACAAGACGGCCGCGGTGAAGCACCTGGAAACCGCGTTGACCCATTGGAAGAACTACTCCGCCGCGTACACCGGCCAGTACGTTCAGCCCGTGCTCTACAACCGCGCCGGGGTGGTGGACATCCCCAAGCAAACCGAGAGCGTCGCTGCGGACGTGCAGATGGCACGCGACTGGAAGAAGGACACGATCAACGAAGCGGCCATCAAACGACCCGGGACCGAATCGGGGTTCCGCAAGTAGCACGCTTCCGGTGTGTCGGAGAGAACCGCCGTCCGCACGGGCACTCGCTCGTACAACCCCTTCTCGCGCCCGCGGGCCCGAGAAACGCTTCACCCTCGGCACCCATGAACCACCGTTTTCTCGTCGCTGTCGTGGTCGCCGCGCTCCCGACTGTGGGGCGCGGCGCTGCCGCCGACCCGCCGCCTCTGAGGACCGCCGGAACCTCCGTTCAGGACGGTTGGGTCACGGTGGTGCCGGGCGAGTTCCCGGACGCGATCAACAACCCGCTGAAAGGCTTCCGCGACTACAAGCCGGACGGCTACGGGCTGGTGAAGCGCGCGTACATCCGGTGGAGCGACATCGAGGTCGGCGCGGGTGATTCTGTCGATCGCATCGTCGCCCACACGAACAAAATCACCATGCACAAGGGCAAGCGCTTCGAGGAACTGAACGTCAAGCTCGTGCCCCGCGTGTACCTCGACTGGAACGGGGTCGCGGGAACGCCGCAGAAGCCGGAGCAGCACTGGCCCGCCGACCTGCACGCCTTCGACTACGACAGCCCCGCGTTTCAGGAGCGGCTCAAAGCGCTCGTCGCCAAATTGGGTAAGGCGTGGGACGACGACCCCCGCATCTTCGCGGTGCAAATGGGCCTCATCGGTCGCTTCGGCGAGCACCACAACCCCGCGCCGACGGCCGACCAGCGCCGCTCGCTCGCGGAGGCGTTTCAGAAGGCGTTCAAGAACAAGCCCGTACTCGTCCGGCACACGGACGCCGAGTTCATGGCGGCCGGGTTCGGCGTTTACTACGACACCTTCGCCAACATCACCCGCGAACCGCCCGACGGCCCGAAGAGCCAGTTCCCCTGGCAGGCCCTCAACGTCCACAAGGACATCTGGAAGCGCGCGCCGATCGAGGGCGAAGTGGAATACAACTGGCAGAAGCAGCGCCCGGACGCGAAGCCGAAGGAGACGTTCGGACTCACGCCCGACGAGACCATGAAGGTGCCGGAGTACCGGCGCTACATGGTCGACAAGATTCGCCTCTATCACGCGAGCTATCTCGGCTGGATCGACAACTACGACCCGACCGACCGCGACGTGCTGGCGGGAACGGCAGAGGTTCAAAAGGCCTTCGGCTACCGGTTCGTCATCGATTCCGTCGGCTACCCGCTCACCCCGGAGCCGGGCAAGAAACTGACGGTGAAGCTCACTGTGCGCAACACCGGCAGCGCCCCCTTTTACCTCGACTGGCCCGTGGGCGTCGCGCTCCTCGATCCCGCGACGAAAAAGCCCGTCTGGTCCGCGCCGCTGGACGGCATCGACGTCCGCAAGTGGCTGCCGGGCGAGGACTGGGACAGTCCGACCTTCGCCTACCGCCGCCCGGCCGTGGCGCACCGCAACGAAGGCCACGCCACGCTGCCGAAAGACATCAAACCGGGGCAGTACGTCTTCGCCCTCGCCATCCTCGATCGTCAGGGCGGTCTGTCGCCGAGCGCCCGGTTCGCGATCGAGAACTACTTCCGCGGCGGCTGGCACCCGCTGGGCTTCGTCGGCGTCGGCAAGCCGCCGGCCGAAGCCGCATTGAAGAACGTCACGTTCGACAGCCCCGCCTTCGACGACAGCCTTCATTACACCGTGCCGGACAAGCTCCGGGCGATGAAGGCGCCGCCGGTGCCGCGGGTGGAAGCCGTGACGCCGTGGACCCCCGACCCCAAACGGGAACTGATCAACCCGTCGCGCTACTGGGCACTCGACGGTCCGAACGAGCGGTTGGAGAAACAGATCCTCGCCGACGGCCCGAAAAGCGACCGCGTTATTCGAGCCACCGGAGACTTCGGCCCGGGTGCCAGCCTGAACTACACCCTCGGCAACGGAGCGAAACTCGACGCCGGCCGCTACCGCTTCGCCGTTCGCGTGCGCGGCACGCCGGATCGAACCGTGGACTTTGAACTGACCGACGGTTGGCGCAAGGTGTCCCGGGAAGCTCAACTCCCGCTCACCAAGGATTGGAAGGAACACGTCATCGAGTTTGAAATCAAAGCCAAGTTCAAGGAGGAGACCACCCTCCGCTTCAGCCTGCCCCGCGACGGCCGGGGAACCTTCGATCTCACCGATACACGACTCAAAATGGTGGAATGATGGCGACCCGACGACCCACGCTCGGAACCGGAGCGGCTGTTCTCGCCCTCTGGCTCTCTTTCCTCCCGGCGTCCCCGGCTGCCGAGCCGGCGAAGAAGCCGAACATCGTGCTCATCGTCGCGGACGACATGGGCTACGCCGACGCGGGCTGCTACGGGGCCAAAGACCTCCGCACCCCGCACCTCGATTCGCTCGCGAAGGACGGCACCCGGTTCACCAGCTTCTGCGTCGCCCAGGTCGCCCAGCCGGTGTGTACGGCGTCGCGGGCGGCGCTGATGTCCGGGTGCTACCCGAACCGTTTGGGCATGGCGGGCGCGCTCAACCACACCAGCACCACCGGCATCCACCCGGACGAAACGCTCCTCCCCGAGGTGCTGAAACCCAAGGGCTACGCCACCGCGTGTTTCGGGAAGTGGCACCTCGGCACCCGGCCCAAGTTCTTCCCGACGAACAACGGGTTCGACGAGTGGGCCGGGTTGCCCTACTCGAACGACAACGGCCCGCTCCACCCGACCGTCCGCGACATCCCGCCGCTGCCCTTCTTCGAGAACGACAAGCGCGTCGAGGCCGATCCCGACCAGAGCGGGTTCACCCGGCGGTTCACCGAGAAGGCGACCGCCTTCATCCGGGCCAACAAGTCGAAGCCGTTCTTCCTCTACCTGCCGCACGTGCCGATCTTCGCTTCCGAGAGGTTCAAGGGGAAGTCGGCCCGCGGACTGTACGGCGACGTGGTGGAGGAACTCGACTGGTCGGTCGGGGAGGTGTTGAAGGAACTCAAAACGTGCGGGGTGGAGAACGACACGCTGGTGGTGTTCCTGTCCGATAACGGGCCGTTCCTGAGCTACGGCACGCACGCCGGCCGTGCCGCCCCGTTCCGTGAGGGGAAACTGACCGCCTTCGAGGGCGGCGTTCGGGTCCCGCTTCTCGTGCGGTGGCCGGGCAAAGTGCCCGCCGGACGGGTCAGCGACGAACTCGTCACCGGTTTGGACCTGCTGCCGACACTGGCGAAGTTGGCCGGTGCCGCAGCGCCGAAAGCGGCGATCGACGGCGTCGATCAATCCGCGCTGCTTCTCGGCGAGAAGGGGGCGAAGGGCCGCGAATCGTTCGTGTACTTCTCCGGGAGCGAGTTACGCGCGGTCCGGATGGGCCAGTGGAAGCTGCACTTCCCCCACGACTACCTCACCGTGGACGGCCCACCGGGCAAAGACGGCAAACCCGCCAACCACGCCAACATCAAACCGAACGCGATCGAAGAATCGGGGGTCCGCGGCATCGCCAGTCGCCACGGATACAAGGTGGAGAAGATCGGCCTGAGCCTGTTCGACCTGTCCGCCGACCCCGGCGAAGCGAAGGACGTGTCGGCGGCCCACCCGGATGTGGTAAAGCGACTCACGGCGTTCGCCGAGAGCGTCCGGAAAGACCTCGGCGATTCGCTGACCAAAACGACCGGAACGGGGTTGCGGCCGGTCGGCCGCGACGAGCCTCAACCCAAGTGAAGGAGGGCGAGTGATGCGAACCACTTTGGTTACGCTCGCGGTGCTGGCGTGTTCGGTCGCCACCGCCGCCGAGCCGGCGAAGACGCCGAACGTCGTCGTCATCGTGGCGGACGACCTCGGGTCCGCCGACGTGGGCTTCCAGGGGTGCAAGGACATCCCCACCCCGCACCTCGACGCGCTGGCGAAGTCCGGGGTCGTTTGCACCAGCGGCTACGTCTCGTGCCCCGTCTGTTCGCCCACCCGCGCCGGCCTGCTCACCGGTCGCTACCAGCAGCGGTTCGGCCACGAGAACAACCCGCGATTTCTCCCGGATGACAAAGAAGTCGGCCTGCCGCTCGACCAGGTGACCATCGCCGACGCGCTGAAGAAGGTCGGTTACCTCACCGGTGCCGTCGGGAAGTGGCACCTCGGCGCGCACCCGTCGTTCCACCCGAACCGTCGCGGGTTCGACGAGTACTTCGGGCTGCTCGGCGGCGGACACCAGTACTTCGACCACAACCAGTTCAAGACCGACCCGGCGAAAGCCAAGCAGGAGTACTTCATCCCGCTGCTGCGGAACGACAAGCCGGTGGAGGAGAAGGAGTACCTGACCGACGCCCTCGGCCGCGAGGCCGCGGCGTTCGTGACGGCCCACAAGAAGGAGCCATTCTTCCTGTACCTGGCGTTCAACGCCCCGCACACGCCGCTGCAAGCCCCGGACAAGTACCTGGACCGTGCGAAGGCCATCGACGACGAGAAGCGCCGGAAGTACGCGGCGATGGTGTGCGGTCTGGACGACGCCGTCGGCAAGCTGCTGGCAACGCTCAAGGAACACCAACTGACCGAGAACACGCTGGTGTTCTTCTTCAGCGATAACGGCGGCCCGGCGAGCGTCACGAACAGCCGCAACACGCCGCTGCGCGGCGAGAAAGGGCAGCTCTACGAAGGGGGCGTGCGGGTGCCGTTCGTGGTGTCGTGGCCGGCGGTGCTGAAGCCAGGCCAGTTCGCCGACGCGGTCAGCTCGCTCGATGTGTTCCCGACGGCGGTCGCCGCGGCCGGCGGCGAAGCCCCGAAGGGTGTGACACTCGACGGCGTGAACCTGGTGCCGCACCTGAAGGGGGAGGCGAAGACCTCGCTCGCCGACCGCGCGCTCTTCTGGCGGACGGGCGGCGGCACCAACATCTCCGTTCGTAAGGGCTCGTACAAGCTGGTACGAATGGGAAAGAAGCCAGCCGAGTTGTATGATCTGTCGGCGGACGGGAGTGAGAAGACCGATCTGGCCGGCACGAAGGCGGACATCGCCGCGGCGCTACAAAAAGAACTCGACGCCTGGAACGCGACCCTCGTGAACCCGAAGTGGGCACCGCTCAACGCCCCGCCCAAGAAATGACCCGCCCCGGCGGACGACGACACCATCTGGCACCAAGAGACCGGAACCAACCGATGAAGATCGACCACGCGAAGGCCCCCGACGACGGCCACGATCACGCTGCCACTCCCGAACCGGGACCGGAACGCGCCACGAGACGGCAGGTTCTTTCGGGCCTGGCGCTCGGGGCCGCGGCGGGTATACCGGGGCTGGTTCCCGCACCCGGTCTCGGCCGCGAACCGGTCCCCGCGCCCCGCGAAAAGATCGCCATCGGGGTGATCGGCTTCGGACCGCGTTGCACCTATGTCATGAACGCCATGCTCGGCCTCCCCGACGTACGCTGCGTCGCCGTCGCGGACGTTCAGAAGAGCCGTCGCGAGTCGGGAAAGGCGCTGGTCGATAAGCTCTCAGGAAATACGGATTGCGTCACCTACCGGGACATGCGGGATCTGTTAAAGCGCAAGGACATCGACGCGGTCGTGGTGGCAACCGGCGACCGCTGGCACACCCCGGCTTCGATCCTCGCGGCCGAGGCCGGAAAGGATGTCTACTGCGAAAAGCCCTGCGGCCTGACGATCAAGAACGTCCGGGACCTGGCGGCGGTCATGAAGAAAACCGGCCGCATCTTTCAAGCGGGCACCCAGCGGCGGAGCGTGCCGCAGTTTCAAACCGCGGTCGAACTGGCCCGCGGCGGCAAGCTCGGGAAACTCGACACGCTCTACGCCTCCGTCTACGCGCCGGAACTCGGCAACAACTGGCTCCCCGGCGAACCGACGCCCGAGCCCGACGCCTGCGACTGGAACCTCTGGCTCGGGCCGGCGCCGTGGCGGCCCTACAACCCGGCTTACGTCGCCGGACGGTGGCGGAACCAGTTCGATTTTGAATCGGGGGCCCGGCTGATCGATTGGGGGGCGCACACGGTCGATCTGTGCCAGTGGGCGAACGACGCGGACAAGACCACGCCGGTCGAATTCGTGTCGGGGAAGACCAACATCACCTGCCGCTACGCGAACGGCGTGAAACTGGTTCTCGAGTTCCTCAAGACCCCCTTTGGCGACCGCGGCCCGACGTTCAACTCGAAGGTCGGCGTCTGCCCGGTGCGGTTCGTCGGCAGCGAAGGCTCGGTGGAAGTCGGCGACGAAGGGATCGAGGTGAAACTCGGCGGGGCCGCGGCGCGGTTCGAGCAGACGAAGCGCGAGCGGTTCTACGATGCGACGGTTCACGCCCGCAACTTCTTCGACTGCGTCCGCTCGCGGAAGGCCACCATCACCAACCCGGACGTGATGCTGCACTCCCACCTCACGAACTTCGCGGCGTCGTTCTCGTGGATTCTCGGCCGCAAGCTCACCTTCGACCCCGCAAAGAACGAGTTCGTCGGCGACGCGGAGGCGAACTCGCTCCGCTCCCGGCCGGAGCGCAACTGCTGGGCCTGAGTCTCGTGAACCCGGACGGCCGCGCTCGACGCCCCGCCCAAGAAATAACCCTCGCCGGAGTGAAATCGATGCGTCAACTGATCGCACTCGGCCTGTTGGCATTCGTCGGAGCGGCCACCGCCGCCTACCCGCCGAGGAAGATGAACGTTCTGTTCATCATCGCGGACGACATGCGGCCCGACCTCGGCTGCTACGGTCACCCGCTGGTGAAGTCGCCGAACATCGACGCGCTGGCGAAGGCCGGAGTGCGGTTCGACCGGGCGTACTGCCAGTACCCGCTGTGCTGCCCCAGTCGCACGTCCATGCTCACCGGCCGCCTGCCCACCACCACCGGCGTCCTGCGAAACACGCAAGACTTCCGCAAGCTGCAACCGGAACTGGTGACACTGCCCGAGCACTTCAAGGCGAACGGGTACGCCACCCTGCGGGCCGGCAAGATCTTCCACGGCGGCATCGACGACGCGCAGTCGTGGACCGAAGGATCGGAGAAGTCGGGCAAGGCCGACCCGGCGAAGAAGCCCGCCGAGCCGCCCCCGCCGCCCGGTCTGGCGAACCCGGCCGACCGGATCATCAAGCTGAAGGGCGACGGCGAAACGCACATCGACTTCAAGACCGCCGACCTCGCGATCAAGTTTCTGCAACAGAACAAGGACAAGCCGTTCTTCCTGGGGTGCGGGTTCCTGAAGCCGCACAGCCCGCCCACCACCCCCGAGAAGTACTTCGACCTTTACGACGTGAAGAAGGTGAAGTTGCCGGCGAACTTCGCCGCCAAGCCGACCGTGCCCGACGGCTTCCCCAAACTGTGCCTCGCGCCGAACGCCGATCTGTTCGTCAAACGCGACGCCACCGAAGACGAGGCGCGCGAGATGATCCGGGCGTACTGGGCGAGCATCTCCTGGACCGACTGGAACGTCGGCCGGGTGGTCGCCGAGTTGGACAAACTCGGACTCCGCGACAACACGGTCATCGTGTTCTGGGGCGACCACGGCTACCACCTCGGCGAGATGGGCAAGTGGGCCAAGCACGGCTCGCTGTTCGAGGTCGGCACCCGCGTGCCGCTGATCGTCGTGGCGCCGGGGGCGATGGCGAACGGGCAGACCGCCCTGCCGCCGGTGCAGTCGATGGACATCTACCCGACCCTGTGCGAGCTTTGCGGGTTGAAGTTGCCGGCGGGCCTGCAAGGGCACAGCCTGAAGCCGCTGCTCGACGACACGAAGGCGAAATGGGCGCACCCGGCATTCACCATTGCTGGGCAGACCGCCGAGAACATGGGCGTGGCCGTGCGGACGGACAAGTACCGCTACGCCGAGTGGGGCGACGGCAAGAACGGGGCGATGCTGTTCGACGCGGCAGCCGACCCGATGGAACGGAAGAACCTGGCCGACGACCCGAAGTTCGCCGAGGTGCGGAAGAAGCTGTCCGAGCTGGCGACATCGGCGGCAGGATCAAAGTGATCGATGCGAAGTGATGGATCGGTGAAGCGCCGGATAGTCCAGACGAGACCGAGCCGCTCGCCCTCGTCCGGGCCGCCGACACGGACGGCATTGGGATTCTGGAGATGGATACGCCCGCACCCCGAGGAACAGCAATGGTACGGTTCTGGACGTTCATCGCTTTGACGCTGGCCATCAGTTGTCAACAGGTCAGCGCCGAGGACGCCAAAGGACGGGCCAGCGCCCTCGCCGCTGCCGAGCCGCGGCTGAAATCGATCTACGAGAAGCGGGACTTCGCCCCGGCCGCCTTTCCGGGCAAATGGCTCGCGGACAGTTCCGGCTACCTGATGCTGGAGCCCTCCAAACCGGGTGCCGAACCTGAAGTCGTCAAGTACGACGCGAAGAACGGGAAGCGATCCGTACTCGTCGGCGCGGATCAACCGGTCGCGCCCGGCTCGAAGCAGAGACTGTTCGTTCAGCGGTGCTTTCTGACGCCCGTCGAACACAAGTTCTGCCTGGAAACACGAACCGGCAACTGGCTGTTCGACTCGAAATCGGGCGAACTCCAGAAGCTGCCCGCCGAGGTGCCCCCCGGCCTGTCCGCGGGCTCGTTTTCTCCTCGCGTCGATCGCGTCGTCGTCCGGCGGGGCCGGAATCTCGCCGTGGTCGATGTCGCGACGGGGCGCGTCACGCCGCTGACCGCTGATGACGACCGGGGCCAACTGGACAATTACGCCCCGAGTTGGAGCCCCGACGGCCGCCGGATTGCGTACGTCCAGTCGGACTCCACGAAGGTTCGCACCCGACCGGTTCTCCGGCCGACGGACCCGACGTACCCCGAGGTGGCGAACGTCCCGTTCGCCCGCGTCGGCACGCCCATTCCGACGCTTCGCGTGGGTGTCGTCGCGCGCGAGGGCGGGGCCACGCGGTGGGTGAAACTTCCTGCCGAGCCGGGCACGTGTTACATCAACGACGTCAGTTGGGCGGGGAACTCGAACGAACTGCTCATCGAACTGATGAGCCGCTCTCGCGACAGTCGCAAGTTCCTGCTCGCCGACGTCGGGACCGGAGAGGTCGCCACCGCCTACGAGGAAACGGACCCCGCGTGGGTAGACGCGAGCTATTCCGCCAACGCGGGGTTGGAGTGGGTTCGTGGCGGCAAGGAGTTCGTCCTGCTCAGCGAGCGCGACGGCTGGCGGCAGGCGCACGTGATTTCGCGCGACGGCAAGCAGCGGGCGCTACTCACGAAAGACAAGTCGGACGTCATCGCCCGCGGCCCGGTCGATGAAGCGGGCGGCTGGTTCTACTACCTCGCCTCGCCGAAGAACGCGACCCAGCGCTACCTGTACCGCATCCGGCTCGACGGGAAGGGCGAACCCGAGCGTGTGACACCGGCGGACCAGCCAGGGACTCACAGCTACGAATTCTCGCCGGATCGGAAGTGGGCGTTCCACACCTATTCCACGTTCGACAAGCCACCGGTCGTCGACTTGGTGCGGCTCTCCGACCATCACTCGGAACGGATCCTGGAGGCGAACGAAGAGGTTCGAAGACGGGCGACCCCGCTGATCACGCGGCCGACCGAGTTCTTGAAACTCGACATCGGGAACGGCGTGGTGATGGACGCGTGGATGATCAAACCGCAGGACTTCGACGAGAAGAATAAGTACCCGCTCTTCGTCTTCGTTTACGGCGAGCCGCACGGCCAGACGGTCCTCGACGACTGGGCCGGCGGCCAGAATCACACGATGTTCCACCGCATGATCGCGGACCTCGGCTACCTCGTCGTGTCAATGGACGGACGCGGCACGCCGGCGCCGAAGGGGGCCGCCTGGCGCCGGGCCGTGTACGGGAGCCTCGGCCCGCTGTCGACCGAGGAGCAAGCCGCGGGGGTGAAGGAGTTGGGCCGCACGCGACCGTATGTCGACCTGTCGCGCGTGGGCATCTGGGGTTGGAGCGGCGGCGGCTCGAACACCTTGAACGCGATGTTCCGCAAGCCGGATGTGTATCACGTCGGCATCGCGGTGGCGCCCAAGCCGCGCCCGGAATTGTACAACGCCTGGTTTCAGGAGATCTTCATGCGGACTCCCGACGTGAACCCGGAAGGCTACAAAAAGGCCGCGGCCATCAACTTCGCCGAAGGTCTAAAGGGGGACCTCCTGATCGTCCACGGCACCGGCGAAACCAACACCCATCTTCAAATCACGGAAAGCCTCGTGGACCGGCTGATTGAGTTGGGCAAGCGATTCGACTACATGGCCTACCCCAACCGCGACCACGGCTTGCGCGAGGGCAAGGGCACCGCGGTCCACCTGCGGATGCTGATGACGCGATACTTGATCGAGCACCTTCCCCCCGGTCCGCGGTGACGGAGTGCCGGTGCCGCCGTTTTCACCAAGAAAAGACACCTTTCCCCCGGAGTCGCCACATGAATCGCTGTTTCGCTGTGCTCGCGCTGGTGTTCGGATTCGCGCTCCCCGCGACCGCCGCGGACAAGCCCAACGTCGTCATCTTCCTGGCCGACGACCTCGGGTACGGCGACCTCGGCTGCTACGGGCACCCGCGGATCAAGACCCCGAACCTCGACGCCTTCGCCAAAGAGGGCGTCCGGCTCACGCAGTGCTATTCGGCCGGCGCCGTGTGCTCGCCGTCGCGGTCGGCAATTCTCACCGGCCGCACCCCGCACCGCAACGGCGTCTACACCTGGATCGCTGAGGGGAGCGAGGTTCACCTGCGCGCCAGCGAAGTCACGCTCCCCAAGCTGCTGAAGGAGGCCGGCTACGCCACCTGCCACGTCGGGAAGTGGCACCTCAACGGCAAGTTCAACGACCCGGCCCAGCCGCAACCCGGCGACCACGGGTACGACCACTGGATGGCCACCCAGAACAACGCCGGGCCGAGCCACAAGAACCCGACCAACTTCGTCCGCAACGGTAAGCCGGTCGGAAAGCTGGACGGGTTCTCCGCCCCGCTCGTGGCCGACGAGGCGATCGACTGGCTGAAGACCGGGCGCGACAAGTCGAAGCCGTTCTTCCTCGCCGTGTGGGCGCACGAACCGCACCTGCCGATCGAGACGGACCCGGTGTTCCAGAAACCCTACGCCGACCTCGACGAGGACCTCCGCCAGCACCACGGCAACGTGTCGCAACTCGACCACGCCTTCGGCAAGCTCATGAAGGCGCTCGACGACCAGAAGCTGACCGACACGACGTTCGTGTTCTTCACCTCCGACAACGGCCCAGAGGGTGACGGGCTGAAGAACCGCACCCGCGGGCTGCGCGGGCGGAAGCGGGCGATGTACGAGGGCGGCATCCGCGTACCCGGTATGGCCCGGTGGCCGGGGCAGATCAAGCCGAACACCACCGCCGACGGACCGGTGATCGGCACCGATTTGTTCCCGACGGTTCTCCGCATCTGTGGGGTGAAGCCGCCCGCGGACCGGGTGATCGACGGCACCGACGTGCTCCCGCTGCTGACCGGCAAGGTCGCGACCGCGGATCGCAAGGTGCCGCTCTACTGGCGGCTGAACATGGCCCCGAACAACCTCCACCTGGCGCTCCGCGACGGCGACTGGAAGATCCTCTCGGCTCAGGACTTCAGCAAGGTCGAGTTGTACAACCTGAAAGCCGACCCGAAGGAGGCGACGGAACTGAGCGCGAAGGAGCCGGAGCGTCTCGCTGCGATGACGAAGCGCCTGAAGGAGTTGAACGCAGAGGTCGAGAAGGAGGGGCCGGACTGGTGGAAGCGGCTCAGCCCCAACGGCGGCGGCCCGGTCAAGAAGAAGTGAACCCTGCATCCACAGACTCGGGCACGGGTCGCGCAACTGCGACCCGTGCAGCCGCTCCGCCGTGTGGGCGGCGCGTGTGGGTGTGGGCAGTCACTTCTGCGGTGGCCGTGCCGGGAGGAGTTTCTGCTCCTCAAGGAATTTCGTCGCGCGCTTCACACACGCCTCGTAATCGTCGGGCTTCGCGCCCTTGCGGAAGTCCGGGTGGTTGAAGAAGCCGTGCCCGCGGCCCTCGAACGCCTCGACCTCGCAGACGTTCCCCGCGTCCTTCATCGCCTTCGCGAACGTCTCCACCTGCTTGAACGGGACCGTCGCGTCGGCGGTGCCGTGGAGCACCAGCACGGGCGGCAGCTTCTCGCGGACGTGATGTTGCGGCGAGATCGGCTTGAGCTCGTCGCCCCGCTTCGCCCCGCCGAAGCCCGCCGCCGAGGTGTCGAGCACGGGGTTGAACAGCACCAGCGCGTTCGGCGCGGCGTCGGCGTCCTTCGTGCCCTTCTCGTCGAGCAAGCCGGGCACGAGAGCGGTGCACGCGGCGAGGTGCCCGCCCGCGGACCCGCCCGCAGCCACGATCCGGTTCGGGTCCGCGCCCCACTCCTTCGCGTGCTCCCGGACGTAGCGGACGGCCGACTTCGCGTCTCGCACCGCGTCGGCTGGCGCGGTCTTGTGCCGGGACGACACGCGGTAGTCGGCGCAGATCGCGACGCACCCGAGGCCCGCGAAGTGCCGGGCGAACGGCTCGAACTGCGCCGGGTTCCAAACCGACCAGCCGCCGAAGAAGAAGAACACGATCGCCGTGCGGTTGTCGCCGGGTTTCGCGTCGGCCGGGGTGTAGATGCAATACCGTTCAACTCAGCATGACAATGGATTGCCGGAACTTCTTTGTTGGCTGCGGGTAGCGACGATGTTGCGGTCTCTTCTTTGGCCAGTTGCTCATCTTCCGTTTGATCACCCGGGGGTTGATCCGGTTACGACGCAGCGGCAGTACCTCCTCGGCGATTTCCACCAGCAAGTCCTCATACCAATGCTTCAGCCCCTTCCGACTCTTGGGGCATTCCGGCAACCGGCAACGCAGGATCTTCAGCGTTCCCGTGAACGACAGCCGCCGAGGCGACAACCCATTCGTCCGAGCGGCCTCGCTCATCAACACCCGCACCACGTAATGGGCCAGCACCAACCCCGCGATTTCCTGAACGACGCCGCCCGGCGTTTCGCTCCGTAACACCGGACGTTCCCGCTGGTGCGTCTTCAACTCATCAATGGCGAGTTCTTCTTCCCAGCGCTCGTGGTACTGCATGATCAGTTGCTTCGCCGGATGCCGACCGGCATCCAACAGCGTGGTCAGCAGCCGATGCTTCGGGCCCGATCCCGCTCGGCCCGGATCGTTCAGGGTGTACTCGATGATCCGCACCACCACGCCACCTTGGTCGCGGTCACGGTGCCGGGGCGAGGGATACAGCTTGGCCAGGTACGAACCGTCGCAGAGTCGACGCAACGGCCGAAATACCAGGTTGCTCTTGATCCGGGCCAGCAGGTGGGCGTGGCGCGTGTGGACCTGCTGCACCAGGTCGCAACTCAGGAATCCGCGATCCCACAGCAGGAGCATGTCGTCCCGGAGGAAGCGGAGCAGATACGCGGCCATCACCACTTCGCTGCGGCGACCGGGTTTGGTTAACGTCCGCCACAGCACATGCGTGCCCACCTCGCACAAAGCCAAGACCCGGACCTGGGGAAAGGCGGCCGGGCTGCGACCACTGCCGGGCCGTCCGAAGACCCGGGCGTTGGTTGGGCTATCGGCCACGTCGAGCACGAAGCTATCCAGAGCCATCAGTCGCATGCCGTGATAAAAGGCGTCCGGTGTATCGGGAGTGGCTTGGAGTTCGATGACCTCCCGAGCCAACAGGTGCAACGGTGCCACGCCGAGCCGTTGGCGTGCTTCACAGAACGTGGAACGCCCGGGTGTGCCCTTGCGATGAAAGGGTTGCAACCACTTGAAGACCTGGCGATAGCAATCGCGGCAGAACAGACCCAGAGCGATCACGAACCAAACCATGAACCAAGCCGGCAGCCGCAAGTAGCGTCGTGAGGCGTGTCCGGTGCGTCGGAGGACGGCTTGGACTTTGGCGTGGGGAAGGATGCGTTTCAGGGCCCGCACCCGCTCGGCTGTGGGCCACTGCTCCAAAGCGTGAGCATCTGTGAAGAACGAAGTCATCGGAATCTCCTCGCCCGCAAAGAACTTGCGACAATTCCATCCTGGCTGAAGACCCCGATTTTAGCTGCGCGAGTTGAACGGTATTGGGTGTAGATGTGGAGTTGCAGCTTGTCGCCCGACGCCTCCTTGTAGACGACGTCCTTCGGCGCCGCGGGCGCGTCCTTCTTCGGGGCGGGCGGCGCGTCCTTCTTCGGGGCGGGATCGGCCTTCGCCTTCTTGAGAATCTGAATTGTCACGTCGTTCTTCTGCTTCTCGCCGGGGGTGCTCCGCCCGTCCGCGACGAACTTCTCCATCAGTTCCGTGAGGCGCTTCACCTCCTCGGGGTGCCGTGCGGCGAGGTCGGTTTTCTCACCGATGTCGGCGACCAGGTCGTAGAGGTGCGGCTTCGTGCCGTCGGTCGCGCCGCTGCCGGGGCCGAGGATCAACTTCCACTTGCCGGAGCGGACCGCGAAAACGCCCGTCGAGGAGTGATGAGCCACCGCCTCGTGGATCGGCCCGTCTTCGCCACGGAGGAGCGGCATGAGGCTGACGCTGTCCTCGGCCGCGGACGCCGGGAGTTTCGCGCCCAGCAGGTCGGCCAGGGTCGCCAGGATGTCCACCGAGCAGACCGTTTGCGAGCACGTCGAACCAGGCTTCACGGTGCCGGGCCATCGCACGATGAACGGGACGCGGTGCCCGCCCTCCCAGGCGTCGGCCTTGTACCCCCGCAGCGGCCCGCTCGGGAAGTGCCCGCGCGACTCCAGTTCCTTCGCGCCGATGTACGGGGCACAGCCGTTGTCGCTGGTGAAGACGACGAGCGTGTTGTCCTCGACGCCCGCCGCCTTGAGCGCCCCCAGCACGGTACCTGGCCGGCGGATCACGTGATTGACGTGTGATTTATGGTGGATGGCATCCGTTCCCTTCCTCGGAGGATGCCCCCATGTCCGACTCGTCCGCCCATTCCCGTCCCGACGCGGCCGCCACCCAGCGGTGGGTCGAGCGCCTCGATCGCTTTTCGGCCGGCCCGCACACCGTGGTCGCGTTCTGCGCCGCCGAAGGCGTGTCCGAGTCCAACTTTTACCTGTGGCGGCGACGCCTCGCTCAACCGCCAACGCCCGCCTCGAACCAACCGAAGGTGGTGCCCATCCGCGTCACACCGCCTCCCGCCGCCGCGACGCCCATCGAACTGGCGCTCCCGTCCGGCACCATCCTGCGGCTCCCCGGCGACGCCCGCCCGGAGTTCATCGTCGCGATCCTGCGTGGGTTGGAGGAACGCCCGTGCTGACCGTCCCGCTCACCACCAAACTCTGGTTCGCGTCCGCCGTCGATCTGCGACTGGGATTCGACGGCCTCGCGAACCTGGTCCGCACCCAGTTGTCCGCCGACCCGCTTTCGGGCCACCTGTTCGTGTTCACCAACCGCTCGGCCGACCGGGTCAAGGTGCTGTACTGGGGCGGCCACGGTTTGTGTCTGTGGTGCCAGCGACTGGAAGGGGGAAGGTACCACTTTCCCGAAGCCACCGCCGCCGGCATCGAACTGTCGGCCGCCCAGTTCGCCATGATCCTCGACGGCATCGACGTGTCACGCGTCCGCCGGTTCAAGCGCTATTCTCCTCCCGCTCCGACAACGTCGCGCTACCCGTCGGCGTGACCGGTGTTCAAAGGGCATGGACGCCACCACGCTCTCCCCCGATGCACCGCTGCCGACCGATGTCGCCACGCTCCAGGCGATGGTGCGAGAGCTACTGGCCCGAGTCCAACAACTCGAAGCCCAGAACGCTGAACTCAAAGCCAAACTCGACGCCGCACTGAAGCATCGGTTCGGCCGTCGCAGCGAACGCCGCACACCACCGCCAACGCCCGCCCAGAAGCCACCACCAAAACGCGATCCACACGGTCGCTCGCCGTTGCCCGAACACCTCGAACGGCGTGAAGTGATTCACGACCTCAGCGATGCGGAGAAGTTGTGCCCGTGCTGCGGTCAACCCCGCGCGTGCATTGGCGAGCAGACCGCCGAACAACTCGATCTGGAACCCGTCACCTTCTTCGTGACCCGCACCATCAAGAAGAGCTACGCCTGCCGGCACTGCGATCCCGCGATCGTGCCCGTGGAGCAACGCCTACGAACCGCCGGACCGCTAAACGTCGGCCCGATTCCCAGGGGCTTGTGTGGTCCGGGGCTGTTGGCCCACGTCGTCACCGCGAAGTTCGCCGATCACGTGCCCGTGCATCGACTCGCCGGACAACTGGCTCGCTCCGGTGTGACGATCGCCGATTCGACGCTGGGGGACTGGCTGTCAGGCGCGTCGGAGTTGCCGCGTCCGCTGTACGACGCGATGCACAAGCGGTTATTGCTGTCGCGTGTGATTCACGGTGACGACACGGGGGTGAAGTTGCGGGTGCCGGGCTGCAATCGCACGAAGAAGGCGCACCTGTGGGTGTGCATCGGTGACGCCGACTATCCGTACGTGCTGTTCGATTTCACCGTCGATCACACGGCGGAAGGACCGACCCGATTCCTCAAGGATTACAAGGGTTACTTCCAAGCGGATGCGTTGGCCCAGTACGAGAGTCTTTACGACGAGGATGCGGTGAAGCACGTGTGCTGTTCGGCTCACGCGCGTCGCAAGTTCGTGCCCGCCAGCGAAGCCCACGACGCGCGTGCGACAGCGGCGTTGGAGATGTTCGGCAAACTGTACGCGATCGAGCGGACGTTGCCGCCGTTGCTGGCTCCTTCGGACGATCCGGTGATGCGGGAACAGCGTCGGTTGCGTGAGGAGCAACGTCGTGTGATGCGACAGCGTGACGCGGGTCCGGTGTGGGATGAGTTGGAGAAGTGGCTGACCGAGCAGAAGTCGGGTGCGTTACCGAAGTCGCCGTTGGGGACCGCCATCGGGTACGCGACGAACAACTGGGCGGCATTGAAGCGTTACCTGGAAGCGGGCTTCCTGGCGATCAACAATAACTTGAGCGAGCGAACGATTCGTGTGATCGCACTTGGAAGAAACAACTGGGGCGTCATTGGGAGCGAAGCGGGCGGGCAGACGGCAGCGGTGCTGTATTCCGTCGTCGGGACGTGCAAGCATCTGGGGATCGACCCGTTCGCGTACCTGCGTGAGGCGTTGCCGGGGCTGTTCGCGTTGGGCGAGAAGCCGACGACGGAGCAGTTGTTGGATTGGCTCCCGGACCGCTGGCTCTTGAATCGAACGCGAAGCACGTCAATCGCACCCACGACGGCCGGGTAAACCCGCACCAAGCAACACGCTTCACGCCTGCTGATCCAACCCGATCAGCAGGCTAAAACCGTTTCCACAAGGGCTATTCCACACATTTTCGACAACGTGATTCGGCGGGTAGGTGAAGTACGGTTGTGTTGCGGCGGCACGCCGGGCCGCCTCGCAGTTTGAGGCGGCCGTGGCAAAGTGTCGTAGAGGTCAGGCCGGGATGAGCACGGTGTCGATGACGTGGATCACGCCGTTGCTACAGGCGATATCGGCCTTGGTGACCGTGGCCGCGCCGACCTTCACACCGTTCGCCGTGTTGATCGCCAACCCGCCGCCCTGGACCGTCGTGGCAGTCTTCCCGTTTAGCCCGACGACATCCGCCGCCATCACCTTCCCGGCGACGACGTGGTAGGTCAGGATGGCGGTCAGCTTGGCCTTGTCGGCGAGCACGGCCTCCAGGGTGCCGGCGGGCAACTTCTTAAACGCGTCGTCGGTCGGGGCGAACACGGTGTACGGCCCCGACCCTTTCAGGGTGTCCACCAGCCCGGCCGCCTTCACAGCCGTTACCAGGGTCGAGAATGAGCCGGCCGCGATCGCGGTGTCTACGATGTCTGTCACGCGAAATACCTCGGATAGGATGGCGACTATCGAAAGCCAGTTCCTGTGGGAACCACTCCCACCGGCACGTGATTCGATCCGTTGTTGCCGAACCAATAGTAGACAGCGCCTGTTGACCATGACTAAAATTTCACGTTATTTATTTTGCTTAGGAGTTACGCAGTTGGTTGTGGCCCGCTTGGTTTTCAGCCCTCGGAGAGGGCGGCAGATGTTAGCCCGGGGTGCGGCGACCGCAGGTCGCAAACCCCGGGTGGGCGACGCGGACAACCGATTCACCTTGCGCACCCCGCCTTGCGCGCCCGGGGTTGGCTCGAAGACTCGCCGCACCCCGGGCTAACATCTGCCGCCCTCTCCGAGGGCTACAAACAACCAACTGCGTAACTCCTATTGCTGTTAATTGGGAGTCAGGACTGCGGTTTCTTGGTAAATGAAACGTGAGGCACTTAAGAGTGTGCCTGCCAACCGGGCCGCTCGTCGTCTCCCAGGTTTCGTTTGGCGGCGGGTGCCGTCATGGCGGTCCCATCCCATTCAAGGAGTTCCCGTGATGAAGTCGAAGCTGATTGCCTCGTTCTCGTTCGCCACCCTGATGCTGGTGACGGCTCCGGCTCGCGCCGAAGAGCCGAAGACGATCGCAGGCATAGTCGCCGGGTCGAAGGACCACACCATCCTGCTCGCGCTGGTCAAGGAAGCCGGCCTGGCCGAGACCCTCGCCGGGAAGGGCGAGTTTACCGTGTTCGCCCCGACCGATGCCGCGTTCAAGAAGATCGACGCGGAGACCCTCAAGAAGGTCCAAGGCGACAAGGAACTGCTCAAGAAGATCCTGCTGGCACACGCGGTCAAGGGCACTGTGCTGTCCGGCGATGTCGTGAAACTCGACGGCAAGGAGGTCGAAACCCTCCAGGGGACCAAGTTCAAGGTCGAGGTCAAGGGCAAGACCGTGATGTTCGGCGACGCGAAGGTGACCGCGGTCGATCTGAAGGCCAGCAACGGTGTCGTCCACGTCATCGACACCGTGCTGATGCCCGCGAAGTAATTCCAGCACCCCACGGGCGCCGGGACCGAAACCGCGCCCGCGGGCTTTCGCTGCGAACACGACAGCAACCTTTATCCCCAAACAGGACTCTTCAATGGGTATGAAGCCAAGCGATTACTTTTTGCTTACCGCAGCCTTCCTTTCGTTCCTACTCTCGGTGAGCCTCTGGTTTCTGGTCCATCATGATGCAGGGATCTTCGTGGGCCTGTGGGTTCCGTCCATCCTGACGTTCGGCGGCTATGTGAAGTCCCTGAAGAGGATAAACTAGTATGGGATTCGAAGTGATCATCTTCTTTTCCGGTCTGTTTGTAACGGCGCTCGTTGCGCTCTTCGTCACGTTCACGATCTATGAAGTGCGACGATCCAACCCGGATGCATTCGGACCCCAGTCGCAGATCAAGCCGCCGGATCTGTGAGCTGTTACGAACCGTAGATGCCCCTGGCAGTTGGCAGCCCAGACCATTCCTACCTCTTCGACCAAACCGCGACTGGAAAGACTCCGATGAACCCCCAGCACACGAACACCTGGCCCGATTTGGCGATCGCCCTCTACGAGCGTCTGACCGGCCGGAACGCGGAGATCGCCTACGAGTTCGTTGACATGCACGTCAAGATCCCGAGCGGGACCGGGCCGCAGGCGGAGCACGCCGAGTGGGTGCTCAGCGGCACGGTGAAGATCCGCACCCGCGACCTGGGCCCAACCCCAAACTGACACTGGCCGGCCGTCTCGACGGGTTCGTGAACGGCCGGCCGGTGACTATGCTCGCGGAAGGCCGCAACATCACGCTCGTGACAGGCGTCAGGACGCTGTTTGCCCTCCGGCGGCTCTGGCGTTCGACCGTGGCCCCGCTTCGAACGGCCCTTGCCGTGCCGAATCTTCGACTCCTGGTTCGGGTCGGGTGGTTCGTTACAGTGGAATTGCTCCCCGACCCGCCGCTCCTGGCCCGGCTCGCCCTTCCTCGTACCGGGTGACGGAGGCCCTCACAATGCCGGAACCGGACCGAGCGCCGATCTTCGTCACCGGCGCGACCGGGTACGTCGGCGGCCGCCTCGTCCCCGCGCTTCTCGCGGCGGGCCATCCCGTGCGGTGCCTGGCGCGGGAGCCGCGCAAGCTCGACGAGCGGCCGTGGCGGTCGAACCCGAACGTCCGGGTCGTGGCCGGCGACATGTCCGACGTGGAACAGCTCGCCGGTCAACTGGAGAACTGCCCCGCGGCCTACTACCTCGTTCACTCCATGGAGTCGAAGGGCGGGGAGTACGCCGCACAGGATCGGCTGCTGGCGTCCAACTTCGCCCGCGCCGCGGCCCGCGCGGGCGTGCAACGCATCATCTACCTCGGCGGCCTCGGCGAGATGGGGGCCGGCCTGAGCGAGCACCTCCAGTCGCGCCGCGACGTCGAGACCGGGCTGGCCTCGACCGGTATCCCGGTCACCACGTTCCGCGCCGCCATGATCATCGGGGCCGGCTCGGCGTCCTTCGAGATCCTCCGCTACCTCGTCGAGCGGCTGCCGGTCATGGTCACCCCATCGTGGGTGAAGACCGAGTCCCAGCCGGTCGCCGTCGACGACGTGCTGCACTGGCTCGTCCGCTGCCTCGGGGTGCCGGAGACGGCGGGCAAGACGCTCGAAATCGGGGGCCCGGACGCGGTCCCGTACCGCGACCTGATGCGGATCATGGCCGAGGAGCTGCACCTGCCCCGGCGGCTCGTGATGCCGATTCCCATCCTCACGCCGCGGCTGAGTTCGCTGTGGATCGGGCTGGTCACCCCGGTCTCGTACCGCATCGCCCGGCCGCTCGCCGAGGGGCTCCGGAACCGCGTGGTCGTGACGAACGGCGAGACCCAGCGGCTGATGCCGCACGCGGCGGCGGGCGTCCGGGACGCGATCCGGCAGGCGATCCGGAGCGTCGAGGCGAACGACGTCGAGACGCGGTGGTCGGCGGCCGGGACCGTGCCGGGCGACCCCGAGTGGGCCGGCGGCACCGTGCTCACGGACCGGCGGTCGGTGGAAGTTCAGGCCGACCCGCGACAGGTGTTCGCGGCCGTCTGCCGGATCGGCGGGGGGAACGGCTGGTACTTCGGCGACGTCCTGTGGCGGATCCGCGGGTGGATGGACACGCTGGTCGGCGGGCCGGGGTTGCGGCGGGGCCGGCGGAACTCCGAGCGGGTCGAATTCGGCGAAGCGCTGGACTTTTGGCGCGTCGTCGGCGTCGAGCGGGACCGTTCGCTGTCGCTGCGGGCGGAGATGAAACTCCCGGGCGAGGCGAAGTTGAACTTCGAGATCGAACCGAGCGAGGGCGGGACCGGAACCCGGCTCACGATGACGGCCCTGTTCCGCCCGCGGGGGCTGTTCGGCCTCCTGTACTGGTACGCCGTGGTGCCGCTGCACGGGATCGTCTTCGGTGGCATGTTGCGCGGCATCCGCAAGACGGCCGAGGCGATGCACCGGGCGGCGAACTCGCCGCCGGTCGCCGGGCCGCCCGCCCCTCACGCCACACCCGGCTACGGCCGCGCCCGGCTGTGGCTCGGGATGTCCGCGGTGGGAACGCTCGTCGTCCTGGCGGTACTCGCACTGGCCTTGGGGCTGCCGACCGCACTCGCCCCGAGCACCGACGCGCCCGCACCGGAACAGCTCCTGGGGCTGGCCGGCTTCGCCCTGATCTACGCCCTCGTGCAACTGCCGTTCGACGTGCTCGGCGGTTTCGTGCTGCCCCGTCGCTACGGCCGCTCCCACCCGCCGCCGGGGCGCTACCCGGCCGGCCTCGCCCGTGGGGTCACCGCGCACACTGCGGTGGTGCTCTTGTCGGCCACTGCCCTGACGTTCGCGGGGAAGTACGGGGGCGTCGGCGGGACCGCTGCGGCCGGGGCGGCCCTCACGCTGGCTCTGCTCCGCGGCCGGGTGCTGATCGCGTCCGCGGTAGCCCCCCTCGAACTGACCCCGAGCGCGCCGGAGGGGACCACGTCGTCCGACCACGTCTCGGTCGGGATGGCTGAAAGCGCAGACGAAGGGTTCACCGGCGCGGTCGTCGGCGTGCTCCGCCCGCGGCTCCACCTGCTGCCGATGAAGTGGGCACAGGTGCTGGGGGCCGAGGGACTGCGGGTCGCGCTGAGGCG
This sequence comes from Singulisphaera sp. GP187, assembly GCA_945905925.1. Taxonomy (GTDB): domain Bacteria; phylum Planctomycetota; class Planctomycetia; order Gemmatales; family Gemmataceae; genus Gemmata. The sequence goes on along the minus strand of CAMDQN010000006.1, from coordinate 20,984 downwards.
GCGGTCTCTGGCGGTCCTGACGGGCAGTTGGCGTCGGGGCAGGCTGCTCGCACTGCTGTTCACGCTCGCCGGCCTCACGACCGCGGCCCTGCTCGTCGGCCCGACCCGGCTCGGGACGGCGGCCGGGACCATCGAACTCAGTCTGTGGTTCACCCTCTGGTCCTTCGTGGGACTGCTGACACTTCCGACCCTGAGCCGCCGCGGGGTGGCCGAGGTGGACGAACGACTGCTGGCGGAGGGCTTCCCCCGCGAGGCGGTCGAGACCACGGCCCGTCGGCTCGACGACCTGCAGGACGGCGAGCGCGACCGCCCCGCGGTCGTCGAAACCATTTTCCACCCGATCCCCAGCCTGGAACACCGGCTCCGGGGGCCGCACGCCCACGGGCGACGCGGCTACTGGGACGCGGCCCGCACGTCGGTGTACCTGAGCCTCGCCGGTCTGGGTCTGCTCGGGCGTGCGGTCCATTGCAACTGCGGCCGGCCGGCCTTGTGGGTGTTCCTACCCGCCGACTGAATCGGCACCACTGCCGGCGAGTGTATGAATTCAGAGGATAAGGAGGTCAGCCGTGAGTTCACCTGCTTCAGAGGCTACCCCGGTGTACCTGGTGTTCGGGGCGACCGGGGGGATCGGATCGTGCCTGTCCCGGCGGCTCGCCGCGCGGGGCGCACGACTGGTCGTGGCCGCCCGCGACGCCGACCGGCTCCGGGCCCTCGCCGACGAACTCGGGGCGGAACCGTACCCGGTCGATGCCACCCGGTTCGACGACGCGAATGCCTGCGCGGAAGCGACCGTTGTGCGGTTCGGTCGCCTCGACGGGGTCGCCAATTGCGTCGGGTCGCTGCTACTCAAGCCGGCCCACAGTACGACCGAGGCGGAGTGGATGGCGACGGTCGCCACGAACCTGACCAGTGCATTCGCCGTTTTGCGGGCCGCCGCGAAGGCCATGACCGCGACGGGCGGCTCGATCGCGCTCGTGTCGTCGGCCGCGGCGCGCGTGGGCCTCGTCAACCACGAAGCAATCGCCGCCGCCAAGGCCGGGGTGATCGGCCTGACGCTGTCGGCCGCCGCCACGTATGCGCCCCGCGGCATCCGCGTCAACTGCGTGGCCCCCGGCCTGGTGCGTACGCCGATGACCGCCCGCCTGACGGCGAACGAGGCCTCGCTCAAGGCGTCCACGGCCATGCACGCCCTCGGGCGGGTCGGCGATCCGGCGGACGTGGCCGGGGCGATCGAGTGGCTGCTCGGCCCAGAGTCGGGCTGGGTCACGGGTCAGGTTCTGGGGATCGACGGCGGGCTCGCCAGCGTTCGGCCCCGCTGACCGACGGGAGGGCAGATGACCGCGAACCGCACCGAACCGCCCGGGTGGGCCCGATGGTGTCTCCGGGCCGCTGGGGTGTACAACCTCGCGTGGGGCGCGACCGTGATCGCGTTCCCCCACCTGTTGTTTGACCTGTGCGGCATCGCCCGCCTGAATTACCCCGAGATCTGGCAGTGTGTCGGGATGATCGTCGGGGTGTACGGGGTGGGCTACCTCATCGCCGCGGGCGACCCCTACCGCCACTGGCCGATCGTGCTTGTTGGCCTTCTGGGGAAGGTTTTCGGCCCGATCGGCTTCGCCGTAGCGCTGGCGAAGGGCACCTTCCCGCCGGTGTTCGGCCTGACGATTCTGACCAACGACCTGCTCTGGTGGATACCGTTCGCACTCATCCTGTGGGGGGCATTCCTGAACCGCCAACTCGGCACGCCCGACCCGGCGGCCGTCCGGCGTTTCGTCAAAGAGAGCCGCCTGGCGGTGTCGCCGGTAGAGGTGTTTCGGTTCCACGAGACGCCGGACGCCCTGCGACAACTCATCCCGCCGTGGGAGCCGATGCGCGTGGCCGAAGCGCCCGGCGGGCTGCAGCCGGGCACCCGCGTGATTCTCGTCGGCCGGGTGTTCGGGCTGCCGCTGTGGTGGGTGGCTGTTCACACCGAGTACGACCCGCCCCGCCGGTTCGCCGACCGGCAGGAGGCCGGCCCGTTCGACTACTGGTATCACCGGCACGAATTCCGGGAAGACGGGGTGGGCGGCACTCTCCTCCGAGACGAGGTGGAATACCTACCCCCGTTCGGCCGGCTCGGGCGGTGGCTGCTCGACAGGATGATCCGGCGGAAGCTGACGCGTATGTTCGACTACCGGCACGACACCACCCGCCGGTTGCTGGAGGCGATCCACCCCGCGGCTGACATCGAGCGGACCGAGGCCACGACCGATGCATGACCAGATAGCCCATGGAGTGTTGCTCCTCCACCTCGCGGCCACCCTGTTCATGGTCGGGGTGATCTGGTTCGTGCAGGTTGTTCACTACCCGCTCATGGCTCACGTCGGGCGGACGGAGTCCGCGGCGTACGAGCAGGCGCACGCCCGGCGGACCGGGTGGGTCGTGGCGCCGCCGATGCTCGCGGAACTGGTCACCGCGGTCCTTCTCTTGTGGGTCCGACCCGCGGACGTGCCGCTGTGGACCGCCGGCGCGGGGCTGGCCCTTGTGGCCGTCAACTGGGTCTCGACCTGGGCGGTCCAGATCCCGTGTCACGACCGACTGGCGCGCGGGTTCGACCCGGCCTTCCACCGCCGACTCGTGGCGACCAACTGGCTCCGCACCGCGGTCTGGAGCGTTCGCGGGCTGCTGGTGCTGGGGATGGCATTCAACTCACTTGAGGCGCACCGATGAGCGGACCCGATCACGAACGGTACATGCGCCGGGCGATTGAACTGGCGGCGAACGCGCCGGAATTGCCGTTCGCGGCGGCTATCGTCCACCGCGGCACGGGCGGAGTGGTGGCCGAGGGGTGGAACAAAACGGCCAACAACCCGCTCCTGCACGGCGAGATCGACGCCATCAACAACATGATCGCGGCCGCGCCCGCCCTCGACCGATCCGAACTGGTCCTCTACACGACGGCCGAGCCGTGCCCGATGTGCCAGGGGGCGATCCTGTGGAGCGGGATCGGGGCGGTCGTCTTCGGCACGTCGATCCGGTTCCTGCTGGACATCGGCTGGCGGCAGATCGACATCCCGGCCGACGAGGTCGCCCGACGCGCCCCGGGGTGGACGTGTCAGGTCGTCGCCGGCGTGCTGGAATCGGAGTGCAACGAGTTGTTCCTCAACGCCTCACGAGCCGCCCCCGGACGCTGACGAACCGGCCGGCCCGGTTCGCGCCCGGCGGCACCGCTCCGAGCAGAACCGGACGCGGTCCCAGTCGCGGGCCCACTTCTTCCGCCAGGTGAAGGGCTTGCCGCAAATCGCGCAGACCTTCGTCGGCAAGTCGGATTTCGTCTTGGTTCGCGGCATCGCCTCACCCGTGGAGTCGGTTCAAAAATGCTTCGGCTACGCGGTGGTGTTCCGTCATCTTCGAGCCGAGCCGGTCCTTCAGCTTCGCGATCATCGCCGTCCGCGGGTTGGCCGCAAAGAAGTCGGTGTTGCGGTCGATGAACCTCCAGTAGAGGGCGTCCCAGACGCCGCACCACGCCCCCTTCTTGAAGTCGCTCATCTTGAGCACATAGCTCGACCCGCTGACGTACGGCTTGGTCGTCATCAGCCCGCCGTCGGCGTGCTGGCTCATGCCGTAGACGTTCGGCACCATCACCCAGTCGTAGGCGTCCACGAACAGTTCCATGAACCACCTGTACACCGCGTCCGGTCGCACGTCGCACAGCAGCAAGAAGTTACCGAGGATCATCAGCCGCTCGATGTGGTGACAGTACCCGGTTCGGAGCACCCGGCGGACGACGTGATCGAACGGGTCGATGCCGGTGGTGCCGTCGTAGAGCGCCGCCGGGATGTCATGCGTCAGCCCCCAGAAGTTCCGGGTCCGCTGGCCGCGCCCGCGGGTGAGGTAAACCAGTCGCACGAACTCGCGCCAGCCGATCACCTGCCGGACGAACCCTTCGAGCGAGTTCAGCGGGACGCGGTCGGCGCGGGCGAGGGCGGCGTCGATCACCTGCCGGGGCGAGAGCAGCCCGGTGTTCAGGACCGGCGTCAGCACCGAGTGGAACACGACGTCGTGTTCGGCGCTGATGGCGTCCTCGTAGTCTCCGAACCGGTCCAAGCGTTGGGCGACGAACTCGGCGAGCCGCGCCTCCGCGCCGGCGTGGTCGGTCGGGTAGCGGAAGGGCTCGTCGTAGCCGAGCGCATTCGGGAACCGGGCGCGGACGTACTCGCGTGCCTCCCGGACGAACTCGTCTTCGGTCCCGGCCGGGTCCGGCGGGACGGCCAGGGCTTTCGGCAGCTTCTTGCGGTTCTCGGCGTCGAAGCTCCACTTCCCGCCGACCGGCTTGCCGCGATCCAGCAGGACGCCGAGGCGCTTCCGCTGGGCGATGTAGAAGTCGGTGAAGTGCAGGCTCTCCTTGCCGGCGGTGAACCGTTCGATCTCGCTCATGGGCGTGAGGAAGTGGGGGTCGTCGAGGCGGTCGAGGTGGATGCCGCGGGCCTGAAGCCCCGCGGTCAGCCGGCGCGTCAGCCAGTCGTCGCACGGGTCCACGACTCGCGCCACGTCAACCTTCCACGTCTCCAGGCGGGCTGCGACGGCCCCGGAGTCCGACAACTCAGCGGCCTCGATGTAGTGGACACAGGTGCCGGCCGTCAGCAACCCCGCTGCGTACCGCTTCATGCTCGCCCGGTGGAGGATCAGTTTCTGCCGGTGGAAGCGGTACTGCGTGAAGAACAGCGGGTCCTCCACGAGAACGACCGCGTCGGCCCCGGCGACCGCCGGGTGGTCCGTGAAGAGTTGGTGGGGGTAGACGAGGGCGGCGGTTCGCATGAGCGGGTCCAATACGGGCTGTCTCAAAGGACCGCAAACGGACGCCGTTCGTAACCGGCGGGGCGATCCCCGCAGGCGTCGGGCCGGCCTCCCGAGCCGGTGCGCTCGGGAGGCCGGCCGCTTGCTCACACTACCGCGGGGCCGCAGACTTGGCACCGCTGCGTAGTGCCGGATCGAGGTCAAAGCGATCCAGGTTCATCACCTTGGTCCACGCGGCCACGAAGTCGCGCACGAACTTCTCCTCCGAGTCGTCGCTGGCGTAACCCTCACCACGCTTCGAGTTTGCTGATCCCACGCGAGCAGCAGGCGGTACCGGTTTCCACAAGATCTGTTCGACACATTTTCGCCAACGTGATTCGTCGGGCCGGTACCCAGCACGCGGCCGACAACGGCGTCGGTCTGCATCACGAAGTCGGCGTAACGGTGCTTCAACTCGCTCTTCCCCTGCCACTCCTTCGCGACGGCGAGGGGCGTGTGCGGGGCCGTCAGCGGAAGATACAGGAGTAACGGCGCCTTCGCCTTCGCCTGCTTCGTAATGATCTCGCACGCCCGGTCCGCGAGCGCCGGCAGGACCGCGTCGAGCTTCCACTCCGGGAGCGCCGGGCCTTGCAGGCTCGCGAGGTTGCCCGTGAACTCTTTGGCGGGCAGCAAGACCGACGGGACGCCGACGGTGCGGTCGTTCTCGATGAAGCAGTACGGCGGCCAGTTCGGGACGTCGGTGCCGAAGTACTCGTCGAACCCGCGGGCGGTCGGGCCGCCGGGAATCCGCTGGGCGAACGCCCGCTTCCACGCCGCGACTTGTTCCGCGGTCGGCTCCGTCTCGGCCTTGTCCTTCCCCTTGCCGCCGAGCCCCTGGAAGTGTTTCTTGTCGGCGGCGGGGATGGGCCAGTCCCAGCCGAGGTGCCACTTCCCGACACAGGCCGTGTGGTACCCGTGCTGCTTCGCGAGGCCCGCGACCGTGAGCCGGTCCGGGGCGATGAGCGGGGCGCCCCACACGCCCACGATCCCCGCCTGGAGCCGCGTGCGCCAGTGGTACCGGCCCGTGAGGAGCGTGTACCGCGTCGGCGAGCAGACGCCGGACGACGAGTGCGCGTCCGTGAAGCGCATGCCGCCTTTCGCGAGCGCGTCGATGTTCGGCGTCGGGATCTTGCCCCGTTCGGGGTTGTAGCACGCCACGTCCCCGTACCCGAGGTCGTCCGCGAGGATGATTACGACGTTCGGCTCTGCCGCGGGAGCGACGCCACCAAGAGCTATCAGAGCAACCAGGGCGAACGTCGGCGCCCGCAGCGTGAGTGATAGGCCCATCATTCGCCCTCCGGTTTCTCGTTCTTCTTCGGCAGCGGCTGCCCGGTGACCTCCGCCAGTTTGGCCCGCATCGCGGCCACCCGGTCGGGGTTCGCGTCCGCAACGTTCTTCGCCTCGCCCAGGTCCGTCGCGAGGTCGTACAGCGCCGGTCCGGCTTCTTTCGCCTTCGGACCGCCGGGAACCAACTTCCAGGTGCAGTGACGGAACCCGTATGGTGCGCCACCGTTCGACTGCTCGACCAGAAACTCGCGCCCGGTCTTCTTCGCTCCGAGCAGCGCGTCCAGGTGGTTCTCACTGTCCGGCGCTTGCCCCTTCGGAACGGTCTGCCCGGTGAGGGCGGCGAAGCTCGCGAGGAGGTCCATCTGGCTCATCAGGGCGTCCGAGGTGCCGGGCTTCACCTTCGCGGGCCAGCGGACCACGAACGGCACCCGCGTGCCGCCCTCGAACACCGTTCCCTTCGTGCCGCGCAGCACGCCGTTGGGCTTGTGGCCGTTGGTGGCGTCCGGGTCGCCGATCCCGTGGACCTTGTCCGGCCCGTTGTCGTCGTTGATGCCGCCGTTGTCGCTGGTGAGCACGACCAGCGTGTTCTCCGCCAAGCCGAGCTTGTCCAGTTTGTCGAGCACCTGACCCACCATCCAGTCGAACTCGACGATGGCGTCGCCGCGGACGCCGCAGTCGCTCTTGCCCTTGAACTTCGCGTTCGGCACGCGGGGCACGTGGATGTTGTGCGTCGCCATGAACAGGAAGAACGGCTTGTCCTTACTCTTCTCGATGAACGCGCAACTCTTCTCGGCGATCACGAACGACATCTCGTCGTCCTTCCAGAGCGATGCCTTGCCGCCGGTCTGCCCGCCGATCCGCGGGATGCCGCCCACGAACGACTCCTTGTCGCCGCGCTTGACGGTGTAATCGAGCTTGATCGGGTCTTTCGGGTCGAGGTTCACCACGCGGTCGTTCTCGACCCACACGCACGGCACGCGGTCCCCGGTGGCGGGCAGGATCCAGGCGTAGTCGAACCCGACCTCGCGCGGCCCCGGCTTGATCGCCTCGTTGTAGTTCGTCGGCGTCGTCCCGAGACCGAGATGCCACTTGCCCACGACCCCGGTGCGGTACCCGGCCGTCTGAAGCATCGAGGGTAGGGTCGTCCGGTCGGGGTCGATGAGCAGCCCTTGCAGACCGGAAGCGATCCCGGTGCCCTTCTTGCGTAACGCGTACTCGCCTGTCATCAGCGAATAGCGCGACGGGGTACACACCGAGGCGACGCTGTGCCCGTCGGTGAACCGGATGCCGCCGGCCGCGAGCCTGTCGCAGTTCGGGGTCTTGACCTTCGTCGCGCCGTAACAGCTCAGGTCGCCGTACCCGATGTCGTCGGCGTAGATGAGGACGATATTCGGCTTGTCCGCGGCCGAAGCTGTTGGCGCGAAACTCATCCCAAGAAGGGCGGCAAGGCCGAGTACGAATCGGAACATGGAGAGGCTCCGAGGGGTGCGTCAGTTCTTCTTCTTGGCGTCGCGGAGCGGCCAGTCCGGGTGGTCCGCGCGCATGTGCCAGCAGTTTTACGGCTTTCGCGACAACGTCGGGATTCTTCGCGACCAGGGGGAGCAGTTCTCCGCCAGAGCGGCCCCGGCGTCGATGTTCGGAGTCGGGAAAGGTGCGAACCGCGGTTCTATCGGCCGCGCTACTCTTTGCCTTTCGGCTCCGCAACGCCGTAGAACTTCGCCGCGTTCCGGCAGAACACCTTGTTGGACACAGTCTGCCCTTTGTCGGCGAAGTACCCCTTCACCAGGCCGAGCGCCGCCGCGTAATCGGCGGTCGCCTCGGACACCGGCCAGTCGCTGCCGAACACGATGCGGTCCTCGCCGAAGGCCTCGACCGCCAGGTCGAGAATCGGCTTGTAGAAGTCGAGCGATTTGGGCGCGGGCTGCTGCTTTACCCGGCCGTACAGCGCGGACACTTTGCAGTACACGTTCGGGTGCTTCGCCACCGCCTTGAACTTCTTCACCCATTCGGGGTCGAGCGGGCGGTCGGTCAACTCGACGTTGCCGAAGTGGTCGAGGATGACTTTCAGTTTCGGCACCCGGCGACAGATCTCCTCCGCGTCGGCGAGCGAGTACTCCTTCTCGCTCAGCAGCAGATCGACGCTACGGCCCGCCTTCGCCGTCAGTTCGAGGTGGCGGAAGAAGTCGTCGGTGAGCGTCTTCTGGTACCGCCCCGAGAGGCGGTAGCCCACGTACCGCTCGTCCTTGCACAACTTCTCGAACAGGGGGACGAACTCGTCGGTGCCGATCACCCTGGACAGGTTGCCGACGACCCCGCGGTACAGGTCCTTGTCCTTGGCCGTGACGTCCAGATTCCACTGGTTGTCCGCGAGGCTCTGCCCGGCCTGCACGACGACGACCGCACCCACGCCGTTCGCGGCGGCGAGCGGCCGGTGGTCCTTCGGCAGAAACGACCTGCTCAGCACCTTGTTGTCGGCGGCGATCCACCCGAGGCCGTCCCGCCGGTCGATGTCCCACAGGTGGACGTGGGTGTCCACGACCGGCAGTGCGGGCGCTGCGGCAGGCTTCTTCGGCGGGTCGGCGGGCTTCGGTTCCGTGTAGCCCACGCCCTTGACGAGCGCGGCCAACTCGCCTTCCAGCTTCGCGGTCAGCTTCGCATCGGAGGCGAGGTTCTTCACCTCGTAGGGGTCGGCGGTGAGGTCGAACACCTCCGTCCACTCCGGGCGGCCGGGGTACTTGACGAGCTTGTGGGTGGTGGTGCGAACGGCGTAACAGGTGGGGACGTTCCCGAGTTCCTTGTAGTACTCGGCGAAGAACGAGCCGCGCCAGTTCGCCGGTTTGCGGTCTGCGGCGAGATCCTTCCAGCTCGCGCCCTGCATCTCCTTCGGGATCTGCACCCCGGCGAGGTCGAGGAAGGTCGGGGCAAGGTCGATGTTCAGCACCATCTCGTCCACGGTCTTCCCTTTGCCGAACACCCGTGGGTAGCGGACCAGGAACGGGATGCGGAGGGACTCGTCGTACAGCGCCCGCTTGTCCCCGGAGTTGTGCTCGCCGAGGAAGTAGCCGTTATCGCTCGCGTAGACGACGACCGTGTCGTCGGCCAGCTTCAACTCGTCGAGTGCGTCGAGCAGCCGGCCGACCTGCTCGTCCACGCCCGCGATGTGCCGCAGGTAGTCGAGGTGGACGGCGTTGTCGGCGAGGCCGAGCGGGAACGCGTCGGTCTTCGGATCCTTCTGGTGGAACACGGCCGGCACCGCGCAGTTCGGGGTCGGGCGGGTGGTTTCGTTGGCATACAGTTTCCGCAGGTGCTCCGGCAGGACGTTCCCGCCGCGGGGCCCGTGCGGGCTCTTCAGCCCGAGGACCAGCGAGAACGGCTTGTCGCGGTTCTCCTTCATCCAGCGGACGGCGAAGTCGGTGCTCACGGCATCGACCCAACCCTTGGTCGGGGTGGGCTTGCCGTCGATCTCGAACGGGCAGTCGTTGTACTGGCCCTGGCCGACGAAACTGGCCGAGTAGTCGAACCCCGGCCGCGGCCCCTTCTGGTTGCCCATGTGCCACTTGCCGACGTACGCGGTCTTGTACCCGGCTTCGCGCAACAGCGTCGCGTGGGTGACGGCGTCCGCCGGGAACGGCTTGCTGTTGTTCGTGATGCCGTTCGCGTGGTTGTACCGCCCGGTCAGGAACGCCGCCCGGCTCGGCGCGCACAGCGACAGGGTGACGAAGGCGTTGCGGAACCGCACGCCCCCGGTCGCCAGCCGGTCCAGGTTGGGGGACTTGAACCACGGGAACCGGGCCGCCTTGTCGTGTTCTTTCTGCACCACGCCCATCGCATCCCAGCGGTGGTCGTCGGAGTAGACGAACACGAAATTGGGCTTGCGGTCTGCGGCCTTCCCGCCGGTGGCGGCCGAGAGCAGCACGATGAGAGCCGCGACCGCGTGGCGGCGGAGTCGGATTCGGGCAGACATGATCGGTTCCTCTGTCTTGGTAAAGGGGCGGCGCGCGGAACGTTCGCCCGTCGAGGCACGCGGTGGCAGTGGCACCGCGGCTCTGAGTTGGGCGCGGCCTCGAACGCCTTCGACCGCGGGTCTTCGGTCCGCTTCACCTGGGCGAGCCGTTCCTTGCCCAGTTCCGCGACGTCGTCGGCGTCCTTCGGCTCGCCGAACGGGACGCTCAAGGCTTCGGCTCGGCCGGCAGCAGCGCCTCGGCGAACGCCTTGCCGATGGGGGCGAGAATCTTCGCCGCCCCGAGGTAGTGGTAGCCGCCGTTCGACACGCCCGCCCTCAGCCGCTTCAGCTCTTCCTCTTTGAACTCCGCCGCGGCCGCCTTCTTCCGGGCTTCCTCCTTTGCCTCGCGGGTCAACTTCGGATCCTTCTTGAACTCCGCGTCCAGCTTGCCGTTCAGCCGGTCCATCCGCTCTTTCAGGGCGTCCAGCTCGTCGTCCCAGAACGGGGCCGTCTCGACGGTGAACACGTTCCCCTTGAACTCGGCGAGCGCGCCCGGCTTCCGCTGGGCCTCGCGGAAGTGCGCCATCGGCGGTTTCTTGCCCTTTTCCAGGCCGTCGATGCCCATCACCCCGACGACGAACGGCAGTTTCGGTGCAGACAAATCCTTCCGCACGTCGCGGATCAGGTGGCCGAGCAGGTCGGCGTACAGGTCGTACCCGGCGGGCTTCATGCGGTCCGGGTAGACCCCGCCGTCGACGTAGTCGTTGAACCCCTGGAACCAAACGAATCCGGCCAGCTCGTACCCCTGTTTCGGATCGTAGTCCGGCACCACCCGCTTGATGTCGCCGAGTACCTTCTTCACATGGGCGATCATCTCGCGGTAGTAGACGCCGGTCGCCTTCACCTTGTCGACCTTCAACTTCTCGATGTCGTCGCCGCGCTTCTTCCGCTGGGCCAACTCGACCTCGCTCCACTCGAACGCCCCGCCGCTCGGCGGTCGGAAGTCGGTGTGCAGGCTGCGGCCGCCCCACGAAGTCTTGATGATCAGCACCGGCTCGTTCAGCCGCTTCTCCATCGTGATCCCGAACAGGTACTCCGGGCCGATCCGCTGGCCCTCCTTCCCAAACGCGCCGAAGCCGACGGTGAGTTTACCCGCCTGCTCGCGCAGGTCGTCGTAGGCGTTGCCCTGGCAGCCGACAGAGGTGATCCACACCCTGTCGCAGACCTTCGGTCTGCCGTCCTTGTCCCGCATGTCCTTCAGCAGCGGGGCGGTCCTGGGGTCGTCGGCCAGGCTGTCGAAGGTGGCGACGTTGGCGTGCCCCTGCATGTTCGACTGGCCGGCCAGGATGAACACCTTGAGCGGCTTGTCGGCGGCACGCGCGGGACACGCCAACAAGAGAACCGCAACGATGGCTACCGCAATTCGGAGAGGCATGAGAGGCTCCGCAAATGGACAGTGGTACCGATTCAGCCGAGGAACTTTTTGATCGCGCCGGTCTGGTCGAGGCCGAACCGGGCCAGGTCGGGGTCGGGGTCGGGGTCGCCGAAGTGTTTGACCGGGTTGCCGTGCGCGTTCAGCAGGGTGGTGTCCGGCCCGGCGGCTGCGCGTGCGGGCGCAGCACCGGTCGCAAGTACCAGCACCACCCAGATGGACGGCGCGAGTGACCGCTGGAACGAACCGTCGGAGGGTGTACGCATCGAGCGAGGTCCGTGGGCCGAAGTCGCGAGTCGGGCGCGGGGGTGGAGGTACTATCTTGATGGCCCGGATTAGTGCTTCCAGGAAAAACGGCAACGATTTCGGGAACGCCTCCGCGACCTTCGTGGCGTCGACGTCCCCCACACCTGGCGGTGGCCCGGGCCGTGCCGATCGCTCGGTGCGCGTCGAGGGGCGTTGCGGACGAGTGGGCGTTCAGCCGGATCGCGATCCCATGGCCCTCGCACCCGGTTACCAGCCTGACGGAGCCCCGCCCGGAACGATGTCGGTGTAGTGGTCCACGGACTGCGGTCCCGCGCCGCCGACCGCCGGGCCCACGTCCGCGGCCCGCTCCGTGAGCGGGCCGTCATTTCTGCTTGAGTGGGGCCAGCAGGTCGGGCTTCTTGTGCAGCAGCGCCACGTCCTCGGCCGTCAGCGCCCGGTCGAAGAGGGCGAACTCGTCCAGGAGGCCGACGTACCCGAGGGACAGGTACACCCCGGCCTTCTCGACGTCCCAGCCCATCGCGATCGTCTGGTCCTTCACCTCGCCGATCCGCTTGCCGTCGATGTACAGCGCGGTCACGGCGTCCGGCCTGCCCGTGTCGAGGTTCTGGAACGTGAGCACCGCGTGGTGTCACTCGCCCGCCCTCCAACCCACGCCCGGCACTCGGACCAGCGGCGCCTTCGGGTCGGCCTCGGCGACCGCCTTCTGCCCGGCGGGGCGGGCCGTGAACGCGCCGAACCGGAGGGCCCGCGGCTTCGCGTCGTTGAAGTCGAACCACCGCGCGCCGTTGTCGTAGCCGTTCTGGGTGATCTGCACCGGGTCACAAAACTTCGACTTGATGAGCCGGTCCGGGTCGGTGTTGCACCAGACCGACACGGACCCGGACCAGCCGTCCGTCTTGTACGCCAGGTTGCCCTTCACCGGGAAGTACAGCCAGCCGTTCTTCGGCACCACGTCGGTCGCCTCGAACGCCCCGCCGGCGCCCCCCTTCCCCTTCGCGATCTTCAGCACGGTCGCGTCGGCCCCCTTCTCGAAGACGAACCGCCCCTTCTCGGTCGGGTGCGGGAATCGCGTCACGCAGAGGCTTCGCTCACGCCATGAGTTGCTTGATCGGCCCGACCTGATCGAGCTTTTTGCGAGACATCTCGAGGTCGAGGTCGCCGTAATGCTTGATCGGGTTGCGGTCGTCGAACGTCGCTCGCACCATCCGGCTGTTCATCAGTAGCCCCTCGACCGGCTTGCCGTTCCAGGTGCGACCCTTGTAGGTCGGCTGGCCGTGGATGTGGAACTTGTCCTTTTCGATACTCAGGGACATCTTGCGACCCTCTGCCTTCGGTTGAGCTGGCAAGTCCAGGACCTGTCCCTGAGCCAGCAGCCGCTTGCGGAGTTTCTCGTACGGCACCTCTTGTACGGTGACCTTCTCTTTCGCCGCGAGCGCCGCCGCCACTCCCGCCCCTTGGCCGATGACCATCCACGCGCCCTCGATTCGTAGCGACGACATGCCGACGTGGGTGCAGGACAGCGCGACGGGCACGAGCAGGTTGACACACTGCTCCGGCTTGGGGAGGACCGAGCGGTAGGGGACGTGGTAGGCGTAACCCTGCTTGGGATCTGTCTTCCGCACCGGGAAGATCGTGCCCTCGTTGATCACCCCGCCGCCCTTGAGTGCGATCCGCTGGACATCGTGCGAGTCGATGGGGAATGACGAGATGGCAATCGGGTCGTCCTTCTTCGGGTTGGTCAGGATGTCTTTCTGGCTGATGACGTAGAGCCCCTTCATCCGACGAGATTCGCGAACGTACAGCGCCGGCGAGAAGTGGTCGTAGCTCGCGAACTCATCCTTGCACAAGCCGAGCCGGGCGTAAGTGTTCTGAACGTTCTTGGGAACGGCGGGATCGGTCGTCAGGAACTGGTAAAACTCCAGCGTGTATTGCTTGTGGGCCTCACAGATCGCTTTCCGCCCGGCCTCGTCGGCCTTGTGCCAGTCGTTCCCCCCGCCGACCAGCCCGATTGAGAACTGATGCCCGATGGAGTTGTTCCCGTCCACCTTGTCACCCGGCAGCGGGTACAGGTCGAACCCGACCTGTTTCACGTCTCCACCGGCCTTGAGGTAGCGGCGAATGATCTCAAAGCGGGCCGGGTCGTACTTGTCCGGCTTCGGCATCGGCACGCGGTTCTTGGGGTTCGCCGTCAGGCACAGTCGAAAGCTGCACGTCATGATGTTCTTGTCGCCGGCCTCATCTTTCCCCCCGTCGTCGGTCGTGAGCAGCGGCAGCAGTTTCCCCTTGTCATCGAAGCCGTCGACGTCCATTTTCTTTTTCGGATACCGCTTGCCCGCCAGCGGCTCGTCGTACTCCGCCCGGCCTTCCCGCCCGATCGTCCAGTCGACTCCGGCTTCCGCCATGAGGTCCCCTTCGTAGGTGCCGTCGACGAACACCTTCGCGGTGAAGGTGCCGTTCTTCGTGACCAGGGAGACGATGCGGCGGCCTTCCATCTTGACGGACTTGAGGCGTTCATTCACGAGCACCTTGACCCCGGCCGCGTCGAGCATCTTCTTCGTCACCCGCATCGCCACGTGCGGTTCGAACACCCAGCGTGACTGATCCTTCACCGTCGGGTCGTAGGGGGCCTTGAGCCCCCGGTCCGTGTAGTCCTTCACCACGCGGGTGTGCCATTCGTCGAACAGACCCATCAAGGTGCTGCGCACCATCTGGTTGGAGTCGCAATGGCTGAGCCCGCCGGTGCTCATGGCACCCACGTGGTCGGTCGGCTCCAGGAGAACGACAGAGGCCCCTTCACGGGCGGCCGCGATGGCGGCACAAACGCCCCCCGGCGTCGCACCGTAGACGATCACATCCGCCTCCGGAGCGGCCAGGACCGGGTGTGCGACAGACAACAGCACTGCCGAAGCCAGGCCGATCAATCGAGTCATGTGTGTCGTCACCCCCAAAGTGGTGGAAATCCGGATCTGTTCGCCGAACCACTCGTCTTAACAGGGGCCGGGGCACCGGCGCTCGCCGGTCAGGACGAGCGAATCATCCCCCGCCTTCTCATGCGGCCGGCGGAACCGCCTCCGCGCTGCGAGACGGCGGCCGCCTGTGGGTCGCAGTGTGTGCGGTGTCCGCCTACTTGCCAGGCTTGAGCAGCTTCACCATCATTTCTCCCAGGCCCAGGCCGACGTTCATGTAGGTCTTGGCATTGTTGCCGTAGTGGGCGTTGGAGCTGCTCCCCATGCTGAGCGGGTGAGTGTAGACGGTGGCCACCGAACCTTCGAGCTTGGGGTACTTCTTCGGGTCGCTGATCGCAAACTTGCCTTCGAGGATCGACTTCTCGGTGCCCGTTGGTTTCTCCTTGTCGGTCTGGCCGAGGGTGCCGCAGACGAACTTGGCGTTCGGCGCGTTGAAGTCCTTGCGGAGCGACGCGACCAGGTTCACCAGGTTGCGCTCGTACATCTCGGCGTGCCCGGCGTTGTACCGGTCCTTGTCGCCTTGCCACCAGATGAAGCCGGCGACCTCGTACTTCTTCGCGCCGGGGTAGTACTTGTCGAGGTTGTCGAGCACCTCCTTGGCACGGGCGACGTCGCCGTCGTACTGCACGCCGGCCTTCCACGCGATCGGCTTCGGCTCGGTCCCCTTCTCCCAGCGGTCGGGGCTCTGGCCGTACCCGGCGTAGACGTACGTCTTGCCGTCCTTGGGGTCCTTGAATTCGTAGGACGGCGAGCCGGGCGGGAGCAGGTCCCAGCCGAGGCTGCGGTTGCCGATCGCCGACTTGAGGATCAGCACCGGCTCCTCCAGCGCGTTGCCCAGGTGGTGGCCGATGCCCTGCTCCACGCCGATCTTCCCGCCGGACACGGTCAGCCATTCGTTCTTGCGGAACTGGGTTTTCCCCGGCCCGCCGCTGCCCATCACGGCCACGAACCGCACGTCCTGCCGCGTCGTCCACTTCCCATCGCCGTCGACGAGGAACGGGTACAGGCCTTCCTTCTTGACCGCGTACTCCAACGTGCCGTCCTTGTCCCCCGCGACGTTGCCCATCTCCAGCATGTTCGACTGGCCCATCAGGATGAACACCTTGACGGGCTTGGACACGTCGGCCGGTTTGCCGTCGGGCCGCGGCAGGGCGTCGTTCACCCCTTTGGCTTTCGGCTTCGGGTCCTCCGCCGACATTCCGTCGGGGAGGCCGGCCAACAGGCACAGCCCCAGCAGCGTGGTGAGGAGGGTGGCGCGGTTCGACATGTCGGTCCTTCTTTTCAGGGGTTGTGAAGTCGATCGGGGCAGGCGGGCGGGAGACGCCCGGCCGGAAGTGGCGATGCAAGCCGTGTGAGTTACGCTTGCGGGGTCGTCCGACCCCACAGGAGTCAGGCGTCGCCGGTCAAGCGTGCCTTCAACAGGCAGTGGAACTCGCGGGCGAAGTCGATTGACACCCGGCGGTGAACGCGCTCTCAAGCCACACGTTAGGGTGAAGATACTGGCCGCGGTCCTCGTTGAACAGGAAGCAGACGAACTTGTACGGACACCTCCGTCGCCCGCGCCGGCAACGCCCTCGGCCCGATCGAACCAACGGGCCGGGGAACGCCCGACGCACCGGAACCAGTCCGGGCTGTTCGCCCGACGCCAACAATGAGACGTGGACGACCGCCGACCGGTTCCCGAAAATGGGATAGCTTTGCCACGGGTAATGTGACCAGTAGCTCCGCCCGCCTGGTCCGGTCAAACGTTCGCTGCCGCGAAGGGCTCGGTCCGGGAAGCAGGCAGTTCTCGGGTCGCACGGCGCTCGGCCCCTCGTGAGGCCGCGGAGGAGGACCCATGCGGAGAACTGTCATGCTCACTGTACTGGCGGGCGCCCTGATTGGGGCCGGGGTTGGCATTGGGTGGCTTGCCTTCCGCGGGATTCCGCCATCCCCTGCGGACGAGTTCAAAGCGGATTCGTTCCGCCTCGAACGGGTCTACGTCGTGACGGTCCACCTCCCCAACCCTGAGGTTGAGAAGGTGCTCGAGGCCGTGACGGCCGCTGTGCCGCTGGACTACGGCTTCTACGATCAGGTCGCCTTCCTCGACGCCCCCGGGTTGGAACAGTACCGGCCCCGGGAGGGGTCCAAGGGTGGTGTGCAAGACAAGGCGGGTCGAAGCCCGACGACGCGGGTCTCGTTCTCCATCCCGCGCGACGCGGAGGCGCTCGCGAAGGTACTTGCCGCCATTCGCCGCGTCCACTCCTATGAGGAACCGGTCATCTACGTCCACGAGGCGTGGCGGAGCCGGACCACGGACCGGGACGAGAGCAACCCGAATCGGTGGTGGAATCAGAAAGCCCAGTAGCAGCACCGAACTGACCGGTGCAGCAGACGGCGGCCGCGCAAGTCTCTCCCGGCGTTGAAGTCGCAGAAGACCGCCGCTGGTGAACGCGGTGTTCCCAGGCACAATCACGAAGCCTCCTCCGCCTCCCAGGATCACCCGATGACGATCAGCACCCCGGCGTTGCGAGTCGGCACCCTCATCATCGCCGCGACACTCGCTCACCCGGCGACCGCCGCTCCGAAAGACCCGAAAACCATCCCGGACTTCACCAAAGGCGCGAAAATCCCGAAGGACGCGAAGCACGATTGGAACCTCGGCCCGACGGGCTTGCGGGGCTGGATTTATTGCGACCAACTGGTGATGACCGACGCCCGGCAGATTCTGGTCACGAAAGTCGAGAAGGGTTCGCCGGCCGCAGATGCGTTCCAGGTCGGCGATGTGATCCTGGGTGTCGGCGGCAAGCCGTTCTCCTTCGACCCGCGCACGGAACTGGGCAGGGCGGTCACAACGGTCGAGTCGAAAGCGGGCGAGGGCAAACTCGCGCTCACCCGCTGGCGCGCGGGCAAGTCGGACGAGGTCGTGCTCAAACTGCCGGTACTCGGCAGCTACGGCGCGACGGCCCCCTTCGCCTGTGACAAGTCGAAACTCCTGCTCGAACAGGGGTGCAAGGCGCTGGCCGCTCGGGTGTCGAAGCCGGGGTACGCCGAGACGGACGCCATCCCGCGGTCGCTCAACGCCCTCGCATTGCTGGCCAGCGGGAACGCCGACCACCTGCCGCTCGTCAAGAAGGAAGCGGAGTGGACGGCCGAGTACTCGAAGAAGCTCCTGCAACCGTCCTTCTACTGCCGGACGTGGTACTGCGGGTACTGCCTGCTGTTCCTCACCGAGTATGTTCTGGCGACCGGCGACGAGTCGGTGATGCCGGGCGTGAAGCGGCTCGCGCTGGCCGCCGCCAAGGGGCAAAGTGCGGTCGGCTCGTGGGGACACGGGTTCGCCATCCCGGACGGGCGACTGGGTGGGTACGGGATGATGAACTCGCCCGGACTGGTGCTGACGACCGGGCTGGTGCTGGCACGAGAAGCGGGTGTGAAAGACGCCGAGGTGGCCGTCGCCATCGAACGGAGTGCCAGGCTGTTGCGCTTCTACACCGGCAAAGGGGCGATCCCCTACGGCGACCACCACCCGTGGATCGAGGGGCATGAGGACAACGGCAAGTGCGGCATGGCGGCGGTTCTGTTCAACGCGCTCGGCGAGGCGAAGGGGGCCGAGTTCTTCTCGCGGATGAGTGTCGCCGCGCACGGGTCGGAGCGCGACTGCGGGCACTGCGGCAACTATTTCAACATGCTGTGGGCCATGCCGGCCGTCGCCCTGTCCGGCCCGAACGCCACCGGGGCGTGGATGAAGGAGTTCGGCACCTGGTACTTCGACCTGGCGCGGCGGTGGGACGGTAGCTATCTGCACCAAGGCCCTCCGGAAAACGAGGCAGACAGCTTCGAAGGCTGGGACGGCACGGGCACCTACCTGCTGGCCTACGCGACGCCGCTGAAGAAGATTCGGTTGACCGGCGCGGGAAAGGCCGTCGTCCCCACCCTGGACGCGGCGGCCGCGGACTCACTGATCGCCGACGGCCGCGGGTGGGATAACAAAGACCGCAACAGCGCGTACGACAAACTCAGCGGCGATCAACTCGTCGGGCGCCTCGGCAGTTGGTCGCCGGTCGTCCGCGAGCGGGCCGCGATGGCGCTGGCCCGCCGGAAAGAGGCTCCGGTCGCGGCGGTGCTGAAGCTGCTCGACGCCCCCGGCCTCGAACCGCGTTACGGTGCGTGTCAGGCGTTGAGGGCTCTCGGCAAGCGGGCCGCACCGGCGGTGGAACCGTTGCGGAAATGCCTGACCGACAAAGACCTCTGGCTCCGCGTCAAGGCCGCCGAAGCCCTGGCGAAGATCGGGCCGTCCGCCAAACCCACGGTCCCGAAACTGCTCGAACTGCTGGCCGAGGTGGACAAGGTCAACGACCCCCGCGGCATGCAACAGCGGTACCTCACCTTCGCCCTGTTCGACGGTGGCGGAATGCTCCGCGGGTCCCTCGACGGCGTCGATCGCGACGCTCTGTACAAGGCCGTGCGGGCCGGGCTGAAGAACGAGGACGGGCGAGCGCGTAGCAGCCTCAGTTCCGTCTACCGGAACCTGCCCGCCCAAGACATCAAGCCGCTTCTGCCCGCCATCCACCGGGCCATCGTCGAGCCGGCCCCGAGCGGGGAGATGTTCGCCGACTCGATTCGCGTGGAGGGGCTTCGCCTCCTCGCCAAGCACCGCATCGAGGAAGGGATCCCGGCGTGCGTCCAGTACACTCGTCACCAGAACCCGTGGGAGAGCCAGTTGCGGACGCCGGAGCTGATGCAGATCCTGCTGAGCTACGGCACCCACGCCAAGGCGGTCATTCCGGAACTGACGAAGATCGCCAACTACTTCGAGAAGGACGAGCCGAACTTCCCCAAGGAACTGATGAAGCAGAAGGCCAAGTGCGTCCGGGACACGATCCGCGCCATCGAGGCATCGACCGAGACGCCGGACCTCATCCGCCTCGACAAGGAGCCGGGTGCGAAGGAGCCGAAGGCCGCCCCTGCGAAGGCACCGCTCAAGGTGTTCATCCTCGCCGGGCAGTCGAACATGCAGGGGCACGCGAGCGTCTCGACGTTCGACTCGATGGCCGCCGACCCGAAGACGGCCCCGCTCTTGAAGGAGATGCGCGGTCCCGACGGCAACCGTCGCGCTCAGTTCCCGGACCCGTTCGACGAGACGGGCGACCGCGTGGGCCCCGACCGAGACGCGGAGGATAACCCCACCGAGACGACGATCTCGACGATCGGGTTGCGAACGATAATCGGCGCGAGCCCAGTCGCGAATGATACTGTTCGTTTGCGATAGAGGCATGCTCGGGCGAGAGCCCGCAATGAGACCGCGACAATGAAATTAATAGCAAACACAATCTAAATATCTTTTGTTTTTGCGTCATTATACATAGGGCGAGCAAATAGCTATCGCGAACCCTTGGGGGGCACGACGTCAACTCACAAAGGAGGCGTAGCTCACGAAACTGAGGGGAGCGCCTCGGCGGGTGGCCCACAACTATCGCCACCCTTCTCTCAGATGGGCGTCTGGCACTTGGCCGGCAGCAACTCGGGAGCCCAAGGACAACGCCTCCGGTCGTGGAACAACGCTACGACCGAGCACAGCCGAAAACCATATGAACAATCAAACTAAATATTGATTGTTTTTGCGTCATAATACATAGGAAGCGCATTAGCGATTCCACTCCGCGCGAGGTCGGCCGCTTCGCCTCATCCAATGGGAGGATCGCATGAACTCGTATCCGATCGGTGACCTTCGCCCGATCGGCCCACACGCTCCTGACAATTTGCTCACCAAAGAGCAACACGCCTTTGCGATTACACTTGGCCGAATCCTGGCCGAGCAGTGGGAGCAACAGCAGCGTGCCGCAACAGGAGTGACATCGCTCTCTGGGCAAACCCTTCACCAAGAGGAGGGATCTGGCCAGGAAGAGCCACCGGATGGCCACTAAGCCGATTGTCGGCTTGCCGTAGAGCCGACAATCGGCTATGTTCGAGATGGAGGGCAGCAACGATGCGTGTCGGGGAACTGGTGGAACGGTTGCAGGTGCCGTACCGGGACGTTCGGTATGTCCTCGAGCAGGGTGTCCTGCCGCCCGGTGTCGAGGAGAGTCCTGGGCGCGGCGAACACCGGGATCTCGACGCAGCCCAGTCGTTCTGGCTGGCTATCGTTTTGATGCTCAAACGGAACGGGGTTCGCGTTCCCGATGCCCAGCGAATCGCCGACTTCGCTCGGCAAGGTATCCGCGGAATCACACAGAACGCGAACTGGGAATACACGTTCGAGCCGTTTCTGGGCCGACTCGAGACTGAGAACCAG
>CAMDQN010000005.1 GCA_945905925.1 Singulisphaera sp. GP187 | reverse complement strand
CGGCAGCGACGCGCACTCACCGACGCGGAGATTGCCAAACTGGTCGCGAGCGTCCCCACCAGCCGATACCGGCGGTGTGGGTTGTCGGGACCGGAGCGAGCAACGCTCTACAAGGTCGCTGCGTACACGGGTCTGCGGCGAAACGAGTTGGCGTCCCTGTTGCCCTCGTCGTTCCGTCTCGACGCGGACCCGCCGCACGTCGTTGTGGCCGCGGAGAAGACGAAGAACCGGAGGGAGGCACTCCAACCCCTCCCTACCTTCCTTGCCGACGAACTTCGGAGCTACCTGCAAGGGCGGGAAGGGTCGCGGCCCGTTTGGGACATCGCGGGAAAGCGGACCGGCCAAATGATCCACATGGATCTGAAAGAGGCAAGCATCCCGACCGTGGTGAACGGCCGCATGGCAGACTTCCACGCTCTGCGGACGACGTTCGGCACGCGGCTGGCGCTCGCGAACGTTCCGCTGGCCCTCGCCCAGAAGCTGATGCGGCACTCCACGCCGGTGCTGACGGCGGCCGTCTACACGGTGGCACAGCTCTCGGACCTGTCGCGGGAAGTGGAAAAGCTGGGGTAGTCCGCTTGTCTGCCGCTTGTCTGCCGCTTGCTCGTGGCTTGCTCGCGGGCGGTCTCTTGGCGTCTTCCTTTGGCTCCGTCTGTCTCTCCGCGTCTCGGCCTGTCGGAGGACGGAGAAATGCCCGGAAGCCCGCAAAAGACGGGCTTCCGGGCGTTGCTGCTTGAAGCGGGAGTGTATCGGAATCGAACCGACTGGGGGCGTTGTTCACACCCCCCACAGGTTTTGAAGACCTGAAGGCGAATTCCGCATCTACTGAAATCGCAAGCACTTCCGCAATTGATGCCGAACGCTTGGCGTCCTGCTTGGCGTCTCTTTCCCAGATATCGCCCGATTTGTCACTCGTCGTTGGGAAGTGGAGTCACCTCCCGAACGCCCTACGAGCCGGGATTCTGGCGATGGTGAAGGCGGCCCTTTGAATTCGCTTTGCGGCCTTCGCAGAGGTCAACTTGTTCCCGCATTGCATCGCCGACGGCGTGAATAACCCGTTTCCGCTCGCTGGTCGTGTTTCCTCGGGTGCGCTTGAACCGGCTCTGACCACTCGGCGTACAACCTTCGGACCTACGGGTTGAACGACCTTAGCGGTACTGTCTGTGTATAACGATCACGCGGCCCATTGGGAGTACGCAACTCTCCAGCGCGATCTGCTACGCAAAGCGGTGCCGGGATGAATGACGTGCAACCGGGGCAGATTCTTACCGGCCCGCTGTTCCACGAGCCGGTGCGCGTCGAAACCGTGCAACCGGCTGCGACCGGTGGGTTCCTTCTCGGCGTGGTCGGGTTGACCACCGCTACTTGGCGGAAGGTCACACTCGATGCGGCACAACTTGCGCAACTCGCGGTCGTCACTTCCACCTCTGACTTCGCGGGCGACGGTGCGCTCATCCGGCTCGGCATCCAAGCCGACGCGCTCGGCATCGCCTACGAGTTCGACCCGTACTTCGCGCTGTCCATCTCGCGCGTCGATCCGCTCCCGCACCAACTCGAAGCGGTTTACGACTACCTCCTCAAACTCGCGCGGGTACGGTTCCTTCTGGCCGACGATGCCGGGGCCGGCAAGACCGTGATGGCCGGGTTACTCATCCGCGAGTTGAAGCTCCGCGGGTTGGCCGAGCGCGTGATGGTCGTCTGCCCGGCCAACCTCGCGTTCCAGTGGCAGCGAGAGTTGAAGGAGAAGTTCGACGAGAAGTTCGTCGTGATGAAGGGGTCGGACATCCGCGAGCAGTTCGGCGTGAACCAGTGGACCGATCAGGACCGCGTTATCACCTCGCTCGACCTCGCGAAACGCGACGACATCTTGCCCGGCTTGAGGCAAGCGCGGTGGGATCTGGTGATCGTGGACGAGGCGCACCGCATGTCGTGGTCGCCGCCGGCCAAGAAGACGGCCCGGTACGCTCTCGGCGAGTTGCTCCGCGACTCCACCGACCACTTCCTGCTTCTCACTGCCACGCCGCACAAGGGCGACCCGGAGAACTTCAGCCTGTTCCTCCAACTGCTCGACCCGGACGTGTACGCGGGAACCGCCTCGATCAAGGACGCGATGAACAAGGGCCGCGCGCCGTTCTACCTGCGCCGCACGAAGGAGAAGATGGTCTACTTCCCGGAGCGCCAGTCGGACGGCTCGTGGAAAGTCAAGCCGATCTTCACCAAGCGCATCCCGCGGACCGTGGACTTCCACATCGACGGGGACGAGTACGACCTGTATCGGGCGGTGACCAAGTTCGTGAAGCGCCAGAGCACCGCCGCGGCGAACAGCGATAACCCGCAAGCGCGGGCCGTCGGGTTCCTGATGGCGCTCTTCCAGCGGCGGCTCGCGTCCAGCACGTTTTCGCTCCGGTCGTCGCTCACGAACCGCGCCACCCGGTTGGAAGAGGCGCTCAAAAAGGCCATCGCCACGCCGATCCCTGACGACCTACCCGACGCGGACGAACTCGACGAGATGGACGACGCTGAGAAGGACAAACTGGAACGCCAGATCGCCGCGGCGACGCTCACCAAGAACGCGGACCAGGTGCGAACGGAGATCGCGGAGTTGCGCGACCTCGCGGCCCGAGCCAAGCTCGTCGAGGACGCGCAGACCGAGACGAAGCTGTGCAAGTTGAAGGACTTGCTCAAGAGCGAAGGGTTCTTCACCGACCAGGGGAAGCGGCTGCTCATCTTCACCGAGTTCCGCGACACGCTCGACTACCTCGTGAAGGTGCTCAAGGACCACTGGAAGTTCACCGTCGGACACATCCACGGCGGGATGCACTCCGGCGAGCCGGTTGACCCGCAGCCCGGCACGCGGTTGCACGCGGAGCAGCAGTTCAAGAACGGCGACACCCAGATTCTCGTCGCGACCGAGGCCGCGGGCGAAGGCATCAACCTTCAGTGTTGCCACGTGCTGTTCAACTACGACATCCCGTGGAACCCGAACCGACTCGAACAGCGGATGGGCCGCATCCACCGGTACGGACAGACCGAAGACTGCCTCATCTTCAACTTCGTGGCGACCAACACCATTGAGGGGAGCGTTCTTCAGAAGTTGCTCGATAAACTCGCGGAGATTCGCAAGGCGCTGGACGACGACGCAGTGTTCAACGTGGTTGGCGAGGTGCTGCCGGCGGCTCAGATCGAGCGCGTTCTGCGCGATTACTACGCCGGCAAACTCGGCGAGGGCGACCTCGAAGACCAACTCCTCAAGGATGTGGACGAGTCGCACTTCCGCGCCATCTGTCAGAACGCACTTGAAGGCTTGGCATCGAAGAAGTTGAACCTGAACATGCTCATCGAACGCAAGGCCAAGGCGCAAGAGCGGCGGGTGGTGCCCGAAACCATCGCCCGGTTCCTCGCGGAAGCGGCGGCGCGCGTGCCGTTCGCGCTCAAGCCGGTCGGCCAACTGCCGCACACGTTCGACCCGCCGAAGACACCGCACGCGCTTCGCACCTACGAGACTGCGCCTGACTGGAAACTGCCGATCCTCGCAGACAAGTACCCCAGGTTCACCACCGAGCGCGACGCCGCGAAGAAGCACAGCTTGGAGTGGGTCACGCCCGGCCACCCGCTGTTCGAGGCGGTGCGGCGGCACGCGGTCGTTCTCGCGCGCCCGGACCTCGCGCGAGGTGCTTGCTTCTACTCGCTCCGGCACGACGACCCGGCCCGCATCGACTTCTACCGCGCGAAGGTCGTTGACGGCATGGGCCAGACCGTTCACGAGCGGATGTTCGCGGTTCAGACGACCGCCAACGGCACGCAGACGCCCGCGGAACCCGGCGCGCTCGGCGACCTCGTCCCCGCGAAGCCCACCCCGACCGAACTGCCCGCGGTCGCGTACATGCCCGAACCGCTCGCGTGGATTCAGACCAACTCCCTCGATGCCTTTCTGAAGGAAGTCGCGGACGAGCGCGTCGCGGAGGTCAAGCGCGTCGCGGACCACGTCGAACTGTCACTGAAAGAGTTGCTCCACAAGACGGACGAGGAAATCGGCCGCGCGCAGGAAGCGGTGGACGATCGGCAAGCCGGGGCGGAGGGCCGACTGGCACAGGCAGACACCAAGTGCGCTGACCTCGAAGTGCGGCGCACGCGCCGGCGCGAGGAGTTGCTCCGCCAGCGGTCGCTCACCCTTCAGGGCGTAGAGCGCATCACTACCGTTCTTATCCTGCCGCACCCGGAGCGGGACTCGCCCGAAGTGAAGAACCTGAAGGTGAACCCCGTAACCGAGAAGCGCGCGATGGACGCGGTGATGGCGTTCGAGACCGCCGCCGGCCGCGTGCCCGAAGACGTGAGCCTTCTCGAACTCGGGTACGACATCAGCAGCCTGCACCCGGCGTCCGGCGAGTTGCGGCTCATCGAGGTGAAGGGCATCGGAGCCGCGACGGGCACGGTGTTCCTCACACCGAACGAGCGGCGCGTAGCCGACGACCGCCGCGATTGTTACTGGTTGTACGTCGTCACCGACTGCGACGCGACACCCGTCGTGAAGCTGTTCAAAGACCCGGCCCGGTTCCCGTGGGCCGAGGTGACAGCGGTGAAGCACTACCAACTGAGCGTTAAAGCGATGACGGGGGGCACCCCATCGTGATGACGCTCCGCCGGTTCGACCAGCCGCCCGCCAGCGTCCCCACCGCGACCTCGTGGTATCTCGCCGACCTGGGCGAAGCGAAGGGGAAGCAGGAGCTATTCACCAAGCAGTCGCCGCAGAAGCTCAAGGCGCTCCGCGAACACGCGCTGATCGAAAGCGCGGTGTCCTCCAACCGCATCGAGGGGGTTGAAGTCGATGCCGCGCGGGTCGGCACGGTCGTTTTCGGGAAGGCACTGCTCCGCGACCGCGACGAGGAGGAGGTTCGCGGGTATCGGCAGGCGCTCGAACTGATTCACACTCGCGGGGCCGAACTGCCGATCACCGAGGACACCATCAAGCAGTTACACAGTCTGTCGCGCGGCGGACTGGGCGACGCGGGCGAGTACAAGCGCCAGGATAACGACATCATCGAGGTGATACCGAACCGCGGGCGCGAGGTCCGGTTCCGCACGGTGCGCGTCGCGGACACGCCCGCGTTCATGGCCGAGTTGGTCGAGCGCTGGGACGCCGTGCTGCGAACCCGCACGGTTCACCCTCTCGTCGCGATGGGCGCGTTCAACCTCGACTTCCTTTGCGTTCACCCGTTCCGCGACGGCAACGGTCGCACGTCCCGCTTACTGTTCCAACTCCAGTGCTATCACCTCGGCTTCGAGGTCGGCCGGTACATCAGCCTGGAACGCCTCATCGAACAGAACAAGGAACGCTACTACGAAACGCTCAAGCTCAGTTCGGACGGCTGGCACGAGGGCAAACACGACCCGTGGCCGTACACCAACTACCTGCTCTACACGCTCCTCGACGCCTCGAAGGAGTTCGAGCGCCGGGTCGGGGAAACTGCCGCACCGAAGGGATCGAAGACGGAACTCGTGTTGAGCGCCATCGACCGACGTAGCGGTAACTTTCACGTCGCGGACCTTCAACGCGATTGCCCCGGAGTGGGTCTCGATCTCATCCGGCGCGTGTTGAAGCAGAAGCAGGCCGACAAACAAGTGATTTGCGTCACCAAAGGGCGAAACGCCCAGTGGCAGAAGACCGCGACGTGGAAACTGGGTACTACCTAATTAATTAGGTACGGAATTAGGTACTGTTGCATGATCCCCAAAGAGTGCAAGCGGCTCGCGGAGGTGGACTTCCCGATTGCGGTCGTGTCCGCGCACGCGGCCCGCGAGAAGTCCATCCGCCACGGGCACCCGTCCACACTGCACCTGTGGTGGGCGCGACGCCCGCTCGCCGCGTGTCGGTCGATGCTGCTGGCGTTGCTGCTCCCGGACCCGGGCGACCCGCTGTGCCCGCCCACGTTCAAGACCACTGCCCGCGAACTGCTCCGACACATCGCCGGGTGCCGCGACTCCGAAGGCACCGATATCAGCCTGCGCCGGGCGCTGCTCCGGTTCATCGGTGACTTCGCCAACTGGGATAACGCCGGTGCCGAGGGGTATCTGAAGGCCGGGCGCGGGCTGGTGAAGGCGGCGCACCCAGAGGAAGACCCGCTCGTGGTGGACCCGTTCGCGGGTGGCGGAAGTATCCCGCTTGAAGCGCTGCGGCTCGGCTGCGAAGCGTTCGCTTCTGATCTCAACCCGGTCGCGTGCCTCATCAACAAGGTGCTGCTCGAAGACATTCCGCGACACGGGCCGGAGTTGGCGGAACAACTGCGGGAAGCTGGCGAGAAGGTGAAGAAAGCGGCCGAGGCCGAATTGAGGGACTTCTACCCGCCGGACGCGGACGGGGCCAAGCCGATCGCATACCTGTGGGCGCGAACGGTGCGGTGCGAGTCAAGCGGGTGCGGGGCCGAAATCCCGCTGATGAAGTCGTTCTGGCTGTCGAAGAAGCAGAGCCGCTACCGCGCGCTGCGTCCCGTGGAGCCGTGCAAAGCCCCGGCGGTGCAGTTCGAGGTGTACACGCCGCAGAACGCGGACGATGTGCGCGCCGCCACCGTGAGCCGCGCGAAGGCGACGTGCTTGTGCTGTGAGAAGTCACTCACGCCGGTGCGCGTGCGGGCACAACTGAGCGAGCAGCACGGTGGCGCGGACGTAATCTTCGACGCGAATGGGAACCGGATTGGTGGGGCGCGACTGCTCGCGGTGGTCACGCTAAAGGACGGCCAGAGTGGGCGCCAGTACCGCGTTGGCACTGACGAGGACTACAAGCCGATTCATGTTGCCCAACAGCGCGTGAAGGAACTCGTCAAGGAAACGCAACCCGATGGACTGAGCGCGATTCCTGATGAGCCAACGCCCGCGGGTGGTGGCTCGGGCGCAGGTCGTGCATTTTCCGTGCAGAAGTACGGAATGATGAAATGGAGTGAACTGTTTTCTGCGCGTATGCTCGCGGCATTGACTTATCTCTCGCGCATCGCGAACCGTCCTGGCACATCTGACCATCTTGCGCGACTGTTGGCTTGTGCCTGCAGTCGGGTCATCATGAGCGATATGTCTTGCACTCGGTGGAATGCAACTGCGGAGAAGATGCAGCACACATTCGGCCGCCAAGCCTTGCCAATCGTGTGGGATTTTGCCGAAGTGGTGCCCACCGCCGCCGCACCGGGAAACTGGGATAGCGGCTACGAACTGATTGTTGATGTGGTGAAGTGTTTTCCTCAGGATTGCCAAGTCGGACAAGTCCAGTTAGTTGATGCGACAGCACAGCACCCGCTTGATCAAGAAGGAGCTTCAGTCTATTTCACTGACCCACCTTACTACGACGCGATTCCGTACTCCGATCTGTCCGACTTTTTCCTTGTGTGGTTGAAGCGAGCGCTGCCAGGTTATCCGTTGCTACGCGACCCGTTTGACCCCAACAACAAGCTGTCACCGAAACTGCAAGAAGCTGTTCAGGACGAAACCAAGAAGGTGGACGGCAAACCGAAGGATCGTGCGTTCTTCGAGGCGACGATGGGTAAGGCGTTCGCCGAAGGACGGCGCATCCTCAAGGACGATGGCATCGGTTGCGTCGTGTTCGCCCACAAGACAACCGAGGGCTGGGAAGCACTGCTCTCCGGGCTGATCGCGGGCGGGTGGACGATTACCGGTTCGTGGCCGATCTCCACCGAGATGGCAACTCGTCTTCGCGCCCGCGAGTCCGCGGCACTGGCGACAAGTGTTCACCTCGTCTGCCGGCCGCGAAGCCCGGACGCGCCCGATGGCGAATGGGACAACGTGCTGCGCGAACTGCCCCGACGCATCGCCGAATGGATGACGCGGCTTCAGCAAGAAGGCGTTCGCGGTGCGGATCTCGTGTTCGCGTGCATCGGGCCGGCGCTCGAAGTGTACAGCCGCTACAAGACCGTGTTCGACGCGCAGGACCGCCCCATCCCGCTCGGTGGCGATCCGACCGCCATCGAACCGCACGAGCGCGGCTTCCTCGCCTACGTCTGGGAGATGGTCGGCAAGGCCGCGCTTCAGGAAGTGTTGAAAGGCTCGTCCGGTTCTGCCACGGGGTTGGAAGAAGACGCCAGGCTCACCGCGCTGTTCCTCTGGACGCTCCAGACCACCGCCACCAAAGTCGCGAACGCCACCGACGAAGAAGCCGAGGACGAAGAGGAACCCGCCGAGGACGAAGAAGAGGACGAGGAGGACACGGGCAAGGCGAAGAAAGCAAAGGGTTTCTCCCTGCCGTTCGACGTGGTTCGACGGATCGCGCAACCGCTTGGCATCCACCTGGAAGCACTGGCCGGCCGAACCATCGCCACGGCGAAGGGCGTCGTGCGCCTGTTGCCGGTCACCGAGCGCGCGGAGCAACTGCTCGGCAAGGACGGGTTATTGCCCGTCGAGGCCGCACCCGCGAAGCCGAAGAAGGGCAAGAAGAAGGCCGGGAGCACGACGGCACCGCACCCGGATATGGCGGACGATCCTGTCGAAGTTCCTGTGAAGAGCCAGAAGAGTAAGAAGGTAGACGCCGAAGCAAAGCCGGCCCCGGTCCGCGAACTGACGACGCTCGACCGCGTTCACAAAGCGATGCTGCTTCAACACGCCGGCGAGACGGTCGCGCTCCGCTCGCTGCTGAAGGAAGAACAGGACCGCAGCCCGGAGTTCCTGCGGCTGGCGAACGCGCTGTCGCCGCTGTATCCCACTGGTTCGTGGGAGAAGCAGAAGCTCGACGCGATGCTGCAAGCGCTGCCGAAGTAGTCGCGTGGCGAGCGGTCCGGCATCCGTCTGTTTTCGGCGCACCGTTGGGAATGATACTTGACAAGCGTTCAGTAATCACCCACGTAGGTATTGGGGTACGCGCGGCGCGCGGGCCGATCGCGTCCCGCCATGCGCTGCGTTCGGTCGTGTGAAGCGCCCGGCGGGACGCTGTGGTCACCTCTGACCGCAACCAACCCCTTCGCCCCGAAGCGATTTCGGCCCGCTGTGGTCAGGATCAAGAAGCCAAAAGCGCGTCGGCCCCTGGAAATTCCAGGCGATGCGCTGCGCAAGAAGAAGCCCCCCACCCTCAGGTGATTCCATGTCGCTCGACCCGTGGTACAAGGTGGTGACGGCCCGCAAGGAAGTGCGCGACGGCCGGTCGTTCAACCCGGATGAGTTCGCCATCCACCTCGAACAGGTAGTCTCAGGCACCGCGCCGGAAGACTACCGGAAGCCCGACCAGTTTTTCGCGCGCACCTGCTTCACACGCGCGCTCCGCGAACACTGCGGGATGGTGCTCCGCCGACTGTCCGGCGAGACCGCGAACACGTCGCCGGTGATGGCGCTGGTGACGCAGTTCGGCGGCGGCAAGACGCACACGCTCACCGCCTTGTACCACCTCGCTAACACCGGCCCGGCGTCGGTTGCGTTCAACGGCATCGGCGCGCTGGTGACGGAAGCGAAGGTCGCAGCGGTGCCGAAGGCCGCCGTCGCCGTGTTCGTCGGCAACGCCTGGGATCCGCAACCCGGACGTGAAACGCCGTGGCTGGATCTCGCTTACCAGCTTGCCAAAGAGAAGGGGATCGAAGCGCTGGGCGCGTCCGCGAAGGAGACCCCGCCCGGCACGGAGGCACTCGGCCGGTTGTTCGACGCGGCCGGCGGGTGCGTGCTGATCTTGTGCGACGAGGTTCTGAACTTCATGAACCGCCACCGCAAGATGGCGGAGCCGTTCCACGCGTTCATCCAGAACCTGACGGTCGCCGTCACAGGCCACCCCCGCGCCGCGGCGGTGGTCAGCCTGCCGCGCAGTCAGGTGGAGATGACGGACTACGACGTGGAGCAGCAGGAGAAGATCACGAAGGTGGTGCGCCGGGTGGCGATGGACCTGATCGCCAACGACGAGGCTGAGATCGCGGAGGTGATCCGGCGCCGACTGTTCGAGGGGTTGGACGACGACAAGGTGAACAAGGCCCGCCGCGCGACCGCGAAGGCGTTCGCGGAGTGGACCTTCCAGCAGCGGAAGCAACTCCCCGGCGAGTGGACGGCTGTAGACACGGCGTCCACCGATAAGAAGGCGCAGGAGCTGTTGCAGAAGCGGTTCGAGGACTGTTACCCATTCCACCCGGCCACGATCTCCGTGTTCCAGCGGAAGTGGGCAACGGTGTCGCAATTCCAGAAGACCCGCGGCACGCTGGCGATGCTGGCGCAGTGGATCGCGTGGGCGGTGAAGGACGGGTACAAGCAGGCCCGCCGCGAACCACTCATCACGCTCGGCTCGGCACCGCTCGACGTGCCCGCGTTCCGCAGCGTGGTGTTTGGTCAACTCACCGCGGGGAACGTCGGGACGGAGATCGCAACCGCCATCGACACGGACGTGTCCGGCTCGAACTCGCACGCGCGGGCGCTCGATGCGAACACATCGGGGGCGCTGCAAGACATTCACCGTCGCGTCGGGGCGGCGATCTTCTTCGAGTCGTCCGGCGGTCAAGTGGACAAGGTGGCTCACCTGCCGGAACTGCGGTTCGCAATCGGCGAGCCGGACGTGGACACCACGTCAGTCGATAACGCCGCGGCGGCGCTGGAGAAGAAGGGTTACTACGTCCGCGAAGCCGGGTCGGACGGCTACCGTATCCACCACAAGCCGCGGCTGAAAAAGGTGGTCCACGACAAACGAGCGTCACTGGACTTCGACGGCGAGGTGAAGCCCGCACTGCGAAAACTGGTGAAGGAGGAATTCGAGAAGGGTTGCACCCTGCCGCTTGTTCCCCTTCCCGAAGACCTCTCCGCGATCCCAGACTCGCCGCGGCTGACACTTGTTGTCGTCGGGCCTGAAGTCGAGTGTTCCGACCCGCTTTCCGCAGCGCTGAGCGAGAAGGTGCGCGACTGGATCAAATTGAAGGGAAAGTCTTCGCGCCTGTACCCGGCGGCGCTGACGTTTTGCTTCAAACAGCCCGGCCGGAAATTGGTGGACACAGTCGAGACTTGGCTCGCCTGGAAGCGGGTCGAATCGGACCTGAAAAAGGGAGTGCTGGGCACGGAGTTCGACGCGGCGGAGAAGGCGGAGATTCGTTCGGAGATAACCAGCGCCGAAGACGACGCGCGAAACGAAGTATGGGGCAGCTATCGGTACGTCGTGGTAAGCGAGAAGGCAGAAGCGGGAGTGCCCATTGACATGGGCGCCGGGCACGCGAGTGCGAAGGATTCGCTTTGCGCGAGGGTACTCACAGCGCTGAAGGCGGAGGGATTGCTGAACGATACAGTGGGCGCGGGTTACCTCGACCGCCACTGGCCGGAGGCGCTGAAGGCATCCGGAGCGTGGCCGCTCCAGGGACTTCGGCAGGGGTTCCTCGACGGCAGTTTAAAGCGGTTGCCGAACCCGGACGAGGTGCTCCGGCAGAAGATCGGGGAGTTCGTGCCGAAGGGCGACTTCGGCCTGGCGTCCGGTCCGCAACCGGGCGGAACGTATCAGCAAGTGTGGTTCGCGGAAGAGTTACCACCGGAAGAGGTCGCGTTCGACCCCGGCGTGTTTCTGCTGACGAAGGCAAAGGCAAAGGAACTGAAAGCGAAACCGGTGGAAGCCACAGGGAATGGTCCCGCGGTCGTCGGCCCGGACCCGGTGACCGTTCCACCCGTCGCGCCACCTGTCACGCCGCCGGTGGTTCCGCTGCCCCCGCCGTTCGTTCCCGGAGAGTTGCACATTTACGGCGAGGTGCCGAGCGAGCAGTGGAACCGGATCGGCACCAAACTGCTGACCAAACTGAAGGCTGCTGGCGTGACGACGATCAACATCGATGTGCGGGTGAAGCTGAACCCCGGTGCGGGCGACATCGGCGCCGAGGTGAGTCAAATCCTCAACGACCTTGCCCTCGCCGGCGCGCTGCAGGTGGTCGCGAGTGGCGGGTGAGGTGTGCTTCCCGAAACGTGATTAGCCCGATTCGAGTTTGAACCAGACAACGATATGCCCCTCCCTGTCGCCTTGTTCGCGGCTCTGCTGGCCTTCATTGTCGTCGGCCTCGGCTGCCTGCTCGCGCTCGGCCGGTGCTGGTCGGCCGCCGCGCCGCTTCGTCGGTGGTTAGCGGCAGGCAACCCGGCCCGCTACGTTTTGGTCTGGAGTAGCCAATGCGCCGACACGCCCGAGGGTAAGCGATGGCGAGGAAGGTATCTTTCAGCGGCAAGCTGAAGGTGGTCGGCGCGAAGAAGATGCCCCGGAAGCGGGCGCGGAAGAAGTCCGGCGGCGGCACGAGCGGGAGCGGCGACAAGGGCGGACTGTCGAACACCCCGATCCCGTGGTAACCCGTGGACCGGCCCGCGCCACTGTCGTTCGCCACACTCCCCCGCCCCGCATTCGGGCGCGCCGCGCAGCACGTCGAGACGACCGCGCCGCGCTTAACCACGCGCCCCGACCGGCGCCACCAGCGAGCCGCGCTGCTCGCGGCCGAACTGCTGCCCGAACTGCCCGCACCGGGCGAGACGGTTCACTCGCTCATGCTCGGCACGTTCGACTTGTGCCAAGTCATCGGCGCGACGGCCAAGTTACTACCGACGCTCACTCACCTGCGGATCGCGACGCTGTGCTATTCCAAACGCAACGTGAAGGAACTCGCGGCGCTTCTCGAAACCCGCAAGTGCGCGCTGACGTTGCTCGTGTCCGTGTTCTTCCGGGAGCACAACAAAGAGAACCACGAGCGCAGTGTGGCCGAACTGACCGCCTACCCAAACGTGAAGGTCGCCGCCGCGCGCACGCACTGCAAGGTCGTGTGCTTCGACCTGGGCGACGGCGACGGGTTGACGTTCGAGTCTTCCGCCAACCTGCGCGCGAACCGCAACCGCGAGCAACTGACCGCGACCCGCGCCCGCGCCCTTCACGACTGGCATTCGGCGTGGATCGACGAACTCGTGAGTAAGGACAATGCCGGGCAAGAAGAAAAAGCCTGATGCCACCGAGAAGGCGAAGAGGAAGGCCGAAGTTGCCGAAGTTGCGCTCCGGGTCGAGGAGGTTCTCGTCATCCGGTTGGATGGCGCCCAGTACCACGATGTTGTGCAATATGCTGCAGAAAAGAAGTGGGCACTTCAAGAGCGCCAACTCCGGGAATACATGCGCCGCGCCGACGCGTTGCTCGTCGAGCGCCAGGACAAGAACCGCAAGCAGGTGATCGCGCGCCACCTCGCGCAGCGCCAAGCGTTATTCGCGCGGTGCGTGAACGCGGCCGACTACCGGACGGCACTGTCGATCCTCGATTCCGATGCCAAACTCCGCGGGTTGTACCCGGAGAAGGATGTCCGCGAACTGGTCAAACTCGCCACCGCGCAGGGCGCGCGGATCGAAGAACTGGAGCGCCGTCTCCGCGATGCTCACCTTACTGGAACGAGTCCGCCGCCGACTGGCGCGGCAGGCGACGCGCCTCGCCCGCTTGGAAGCGGTGCTGCCGAAGCCGGCGCACGGGGCGTTTGAGCCGCTGGTCCTGTTACTCCGGCGGCGGGGCGATCCGACCTGGAACACGGGGACGGAGTGCCGCGAGCCGGGCATCTACCGCGAGGGCGGCGGAGTCGAGATCGTGTTCGACGGCGACGAACCGCCGGCGGAGTGGCTCGCCCAGTTCACACCGGCACACGGTCCCGGCCCGCTGGTCATTGGGTTCGGCCCGCTTGTCATCGAACCGCCGACGGACCCGACGTGAACCGTCGCCGCGGTCACAGATTCGCGTACCGAAATGGTCAACTCCTTCGTTTGTCGCCCTGCCTGATTTTCCCGCTTCTGGCCCCGCGGAACGGTGCGGCAGAGGGGCACGCATCAGTTACCGAGGTTGCTTCCTCAACAACACATCGTAATCATCACGGTGATCAACCCAGCCGTACTTTTTCCGGGCGTCTGATGCCTGACGACAAACTGTTTCGCGCGGCGGCCGATTTGGTCTTCCCCCCTGTGAAACTGGGGCAATCGGTCTGGGAAAGCGGGATACAGTGCCTCGAACTGATCGGCACGATTCAACGAACCACCCTTCTTACCGAGGATCTGCTCCGCTCGGTGGTGGACCGATGGGAGAAATTGCGGTCGCTTTTGCAGAACAGTCTCGATTGGTGGGTGTCATCCGATACCCCGGCAATTGAACCGACCGCGAGCAGTTACTTCGAGGCCGCCTTCCGCAGGCTCGAACGAATCTGTCGGTGCGCCTTTTACGCGGGTCAGCGGTTCACACCCGAAGCCCCCGACTTCCCGTTAGCAGGTGAATGGGCACTCGACTACGAACTCGCGTCCGCGTTCATTCGGCGTCACATCGCGCCGATCGACCTTGCGGCCTCCGTGACTGGATTCCGGAAGGAGGTGATCCTCAACATATCGCGCCCGATGTGCCGCCTGTCGTGGGAGCCTGCGTGTATTCGGGAATGGCGTTTCGCGATGTACATGGAGATACTTGAAGCCACGCCGGATTATCACTGGAAACTCGATCACCTTCCACTCCTTCAAGCAATCCGAGAACCAACGCAAGACGGTAAGGAAGAAGCGCGCTTGACGGCCGATCCCGACACAAGAGCGGTGTACCTGGACGGGCGCGTCATCGCCACCGAAGTCGAGCCGGACGTGATGTCTTACGTGAGTGCCGTGATCGCCGCGCACCCGCACGCGATCCCGTTCAAAAATATCGTCAAGGGCAAAGGTCTCAAGGGCAAGAACCAGACTCGACTTCGAAAGAAACTCAGCACGAACTGGCCTGACTTGGCGAACTTAATCGCCGCCCAAAGCGCCGGACACTTTCTGATACTCCCCCCGCGAGAATAGGCCACGACTGTCCACGACTGTCTTCGCCCCGTTACACCGACGGGTCGGATGATGTGTGCATGAACGCCACACAGACTTCGACCAGCTCCGATCAACTCGTCTTGACCCCAACGGACGCCGCCCGCGTCTTGGGCGTCTCTCGCGCCACCTTCTTCAAGATGCACTCAGCCGGCAAACTCCCGCTGCCGGTCTACCTCACGTCACGCTGTCCGCGCTGGTCGCGGGCGGAACTGGTCGCGTGGCTGGAGGCTGGGGCGCCTGATCGGCTGACGTGGCAACGGCTGAAAGACATGAACCGGAAGGGTTGAATCTCAACAACTGAGGCCGGCACCGCCCGCGTCACTGGATCGGTGCCAGCCCCAGAAAGGAACTATGAACACTTTACCACATCCTGCCGCACCGGGTGATGAGACCGAGCGGGCCGAGGACGTTCTCAGCGCAAAACACCTCGCGGATCTTCGCAAGTCGGGCTTATCCGACGCGCAAGTTCTGCGGTGCGGCTTCCGGTCGTCGCGCGACCCGGCTAAGGTCGCCAAGTTTCTGTGCTGGCGCGGCACGGCGGGGGCTGCCGAACTTGGTTCGTGCCTCTGCATTCCTTTCCACTCGCCCGATGGGACTTTTACGCGCTACGTCCGGTTCAAACCGGACCGGCCGCGGCTTGAAGGCGGTAAACCGCGCAAGTACGAATCGCCGGTTGGAATGTCGAATCGGGCGTACTTCCCACCACTCACCCGCACTCTCCTCGCTGACGCGACCGTGCCGTTGCTGGTTACTGAAGGCGAAAAGAAAGCCGCGAAGGCCGATCAGGACGGGTTCGCTTGCGTCGGGTTGGTTGGCGTCTACGGCTGGCAAGTGAAGCGCGAGAAGGGTGCGGACGGGCAGAAAACCGGCAAGCGGGAGTTGATCCACGATCTCACCGGAATCGCTTGGAAGGGACGCGTTGTTTTCAGTGCGTACGACTCCGACCTCGCCGACAACCCCGATGTGCGGTGGGCCGAGTGGCACTTGGCCGAAGCGCTACGTGCGGCCGGCGCGGACGTTCGAGCCGTCCGATTGCCGGGCGGAGCGGACGGCGCGAAGGTTGGGTTGGATGACTTCCTCGTCGCCCACGGTGCGGACGGGCTGCGGAAGTTGATCGCGACCGCCGCACCCGTCACCCGACCGGACTCGATGCCGCTAACGCGCAGCGGATCACCGTCAGCCGGAACTCGTTCGCAGCCGTACACCCCGTTCCCGGTGCGACTCCTCCCCGAACCGGTCGCCCGATTCGTCGAGGAAGCAAGTCGCGCGCTGCCGTGCGATCCCGCTTATGTTGCGCTCCCCGCGCTGGCCGTTCTGAGTGGCGCGGTCGGAATGGGACGGATACTCCGCATCAAAAAGAGTTGGACCGAGCCGCCGATCGTCTGGACCGCGGTCGTCGGCCACTCCGGGACGGTCAAGAGTCCGGCGGAGGAGTTGGCCACACGTCCGCTCATGGACATCGAGTTGGAGTTGGGTGAAAAGTACGCCGCGGAAATGTGCCGGTATCAAGAAGAAGAAGAGGATCACAAGAAGGCCAAGAAAGACGGCACGAGCGGCACGGCGCCCCCACACCGCCCCAAGGCGGAGCGGGCGGTGCTGTCGGATGTCACCATCGAGAGTTTAGGCATCATCCTCCAGAGCAATCCCAAAGGCGTTTTGGTCCGCCGCGACGAGTTGCGTGGGTGGTTCGAGAGCTTCACCCGGTACTCGAAAACGTCCGACGCTCCGCAGTGGCTCGAACTCCACCGCGGCGGCACCCTGGTCATCGACCGGAAGACGGGGGACAAAGTGACCGTGCGGGTGCCACACGCGGCCGCGTCCGTTTGCGGCGGTATTCAACCGGACATCCTCGCACAGTGTCTCACGCGCGAGGCGTTCGGGTCAGGCTTGGCGGCCCGCCTTCTCCTCGCGATGCCACCACGTCAACCGAAGAAGTGGACGGACGCCGAGATACCCGACGCCGTGACCGCCGGGTACGCCGACGCGGTTCGCGCGCTCCGGATGTTGAGCCCAGAATACGCCTGCGGCGGACGACCGATTCCGCGTGAAGTGCCCATGTCGCCGGAAGCGCGGCGCGAGTTCGCCCCGTTCGTTGATCGGTGGGGCGAGAAGACCGCCGGTGCGAGCGACGACCTGGCCGCCGCGTTTAGCAAGTTGGAAGGGTACGCGGCACGGCTCGCGCTCCTTCACCATCTCGTCCAGTGCGTTTCGCGCAAGATCAGCGACCAGACGCCACTCGGCGTTGACAGTTTGCGGGCGGGGATCGAACTGGCCGATTGGTTCGCCGCCGAAGCTGAGCGAGTGTACTCCGCTCTCGGCGAAGACCCGAACACGCGCAAACAACGAACGCTCGCCGAATTCATCATCCGTCGAGGCGGGTCGATGACAACCCGCGACCTCCAGCGCGGCGCGAGTGCGTACGCGAAGGCCGATGTCGCGGAAGCCGCCCTCAATGAACTCGCTGCCGCCGGGTGGGGTTCGTGGGTTGACGTTCCGCCCGGCCCGGCTGGGGGACGGCCAACACGAAAATTCATGCTGCCCGCGCGGGCTAACGGCACCGACAGAACTGACGTAACTGCCGAAGGTGCGGCAGAACCTTTCGCCACAATCCCCACGCCAGAAACGTTTCTCACCGATCAAACGGAGGTTGTGTCGGTTTCGTCAGCAGGTAACGAAGGAGAAGCGGAGGTAACCGAGACGTTTTCCGCGCTGCCCCAGCCAGAGGTTGTGTCAGAGGAGCCTCCCCACGTCAAAGACGATTACGAGGTGTTCTGATGACGGCAATCGAACTCGTTGTGACGTTCAACAAGCGCGGCATGAACATGATTGTTGAGGGCGCACTGTTGAAGATCGGTCCTCTCGACATGCTGACGAATACCGACCGCGAACTGATCCGTCGGCACCGTCCAGCACTGTTGGCCCTCGTCACCGGCAGACTGCTTTGGTGGTTCGGTGCGGACGGCCGACCAGCCCAATTGCCCCTCGGTGCGGAACTACCGTCCGGCGCCCGATTCTGGTGCGTGGAAGGTGCAAATGTTTGGACGCCGAACGGCGAAATGCGCTGACCGGAAGTGAATCACTAACCTGTTTTCCCAACCCCGCCTCAAGTATATTCAAATACCATTTAGGAGAATCCCGTGAGTCACCGGCTGTTCAAGGCAACGTATTCCGGACGCGACGGCAAGCCGAAGAAGAGCGCGAAGTGGTACGTCGAGTACCGCGACCACCTCCAGACGGTGCGCCGGCTCGCGGGTTTCACCAGCAAGTCCGCGACCGACGAACTCGGGCGCAACCTCGTGAAGTTGGTCGAGTACCACAAGGGGAGCGGCGGGCAGGTGGACCCGGCGCTTTCGCGCTGGCTCGGGGGGTTGTCTACGAGCATCCGGGCGAAGTTGGTCGAGATCGGTTTGCTCGCCGGTGAGCGCGCGGCGGCGTCCAAGCCGCTGGCCGACCACATAAACAACTTCAAAGCAGCGCTCGCGGCGAAGGCCAACACTGCCGATCACGTCTCGATGGTCACCGGGCGCGCGAAGCGGGTGTTCAACGGGTGCGGGTTCAAGTTCTTCTCCGACATCGCCGCAACGCGGGTTCAGTCCTTCCTGAACACCCTCCGCACCAGCACGGAGAAAAAGCGCGGGATCAGCGCCCAAACGTTCAACTTCCACCTCGCCGCCGTCAAGCAGTTCTGCCGGTGGATGGTCAAGCACGGCCGCGCCGCAGCGAACCCGGTCGATCCCCTCGAACCGTTGAACGTGAAGGTGGACCGCCGGCGCGACCGCCGAGCACTCGCCGTCGAAGAACTCCGCACCCTCCTGACGACGACGGCCGACGGGCCGAAGCGGGGCCGGATGACGGGGCCGGTGCGCTCGCTGCTCTACCGGGTCGCGATGGAAACCGGCCTACGGTCGAACGAACTCCGCACCCTCACGGCCCGCTCGTTCGACCTGAACGCGGAAGCGCCGACCGTCACCGTCACGGCGGGCAACAGCAAGAACCGTAAAGAGGACACGCTCCCGATCCGCCCTGAACTGGCGACGGACATCTTTGCGTTTCTGTCCAGTAAACACGCCGACGCGCAAGTGTTCCCCATCCCGAAGGACCGCAAGTGCGCGGCGAAAATGTTCCGGTCGGACATTGAGGCGGCAGGCATCGTCTTCCGCGACGCGGCAAACGAGGTGGTCGATTTCCACGCGCTGCGGCACACGTTCGTGACGAACCTCGCGCGCGGCAAGGTTCACCCGAAGATCGCTCAGGCGCTCGCCCGGCACAGCACGATCGCGCTGACGATGGACCGCTACACGCACACCGACCTGGGCGAACAGGCCGACGCGCTGAAGGTGCTGCCGAGCCTCCTCGCGGCGCCCGGTAACGTGCCGGTTGTCTTGGCGTCCTGCTTGGCGTCAAGACACGCCAAGCAGCGGACTCTGGTAGACTCCGATGGACGTTCAGACAAAGAAGAAGGCGATAAAGACGAGTCTGCCGAAGTGCTGGAAGAACAAGGCAAACAGCAGCAAAACAAGGCAAGCGGGAGTGTATGGAAATCGAATCCACTGAGGTCGTTGTTCACGACCTCCACAGGTTTTGAAGACCTGGGCCGACACCAGTCGTGCAGACACTCCCAAGGGTCGCGAAGTCTTGTTTTTTGGGGTTCGACGCGTATCGTTCGGGCGGGGAAATCTTACCCCTTTCGAGTCCGCGATGCCCCGGCAACTTCAACTCCACAAGAAGGCGGTCGGCGGTTCGGTCTACTGGTTCACCAAGACCGGCGGCGAAACTCTGCGCCGACCACCCCGTCAAGGTACGAATCGACGAGGGCGACCGCAAGCGAACCGGCCAGACCGCAGGCGAACAGATGGACACCTCCCTGGACTGGTTCAAGAAGAGGCGGGACCCGACGAACTACTCCACCCGCAAGTCCTACCTGACGCGGTTCGGCAAGTTCGTCGTCGGGGGCCGGCAGACGAAACTCGCGGACCTTCCCGCTGACAAGGTTCGCGGCTCGGACCTCGAAGCGTGGCTCGCCCGGCTGGAAGACGACCGGCTCAGGGCTCGGACCCGGCTGCATGCCGAAACGTCGGTCCGGGCGTGCTGGAACTGGGCGACGAAGCACCCGTTTCCGACGCTAAGGCGACCTGCGCCTTGAATGCCGGTGTGTGCGTTCGGTTCGTCTTGCCCATCTCTCGGACCCAGTGGGACCACCCGATAGCACTCTATCCGGTGGTCCAGTTTTCGGGGTCCACCATACCCATGGCTCAACCACCCAAACCCAATTTTCGAATAGCCCTGCCCGCAGGGGCAGAGGCGTCTCGATTCGAGAACATTCCACGCCCCTCTGGGGCGAACGCTAAACCGTCCTTTAGTCTCCTGAATCCTGACCTCTGAGAAGAAATTGACACGCCCGCCTGAAACACGGACAATGGGCATGGGTGATGAGTGCCCCGGCGGTGGTTTTTATCCCCGACCCGAATTGGTTGTGCTATATCACCCTCATCAGGCCTCCCGCCTTTAATCGGGTTAGGGCACCGGCACAGGATCATTCCTCATGCGCACCGTTACCTTCCTGGTTCTCGAAGGGGTCGATAAGGGCCGGGCCTACAAAAACCTGCCCATCCCGGTGACGATCGGCCGGGAAGAGGGCAACGGCCTGCGCCTCAACGACGAGCGCGTGAGCCGGTTCCACGCCAAAGTGCAGGTCGAAGACAACGACATCATCCTGACGGATTTGGACAGCACGAATGGCACGCGCGTAAACGGCAACGCCATCCAGATCCGCCGGCTGCGACCGGGCGATCAGGTCTCGATCGGGCGGAGCATGTTGCTGTTCGGGGCGATGGAAGAGATCGCGGCCCGCAAAACTTCGATACCAAGCACCGGCGCGGACGGGCAAATCCAAACGCTGCGGGCCGACACATCTGGACACGTCTCGATCGCCGACAACCAGCACACGGTCACCCCGACCCAACCACTGGCCACCGGGTGGACCGCGTTCGACGACGACGTGCCGCCGCTCCCGCACAAACTCACCCCGTCACAGGCCGCGCGCTTGGCCGAAATCCTCGATTACCTGCACAAGGGGTTGACCGTGGCCGTCGAGAACATCGACGCGAACGAGGACGGCACCGAGGTGCGGATCGGGTTCGCCGAGTGGCAGACGATCCAGGCCGTGCAGATGCTCCTCGCGCGCTACGCCCGCAACATCTCCGAACCGGGGTGAAGAGTGGTTGGTGT
Organism: Singulisphaera sp. GP187; assembly: GCA_945905925.1. Classification (GTDB taxonomy): domain Bacteria; phylum Planctomycetota; class Planctomycetia; order Gemmatales; family Gemmataceae; genus Gemmata. The sequence continues at coordinate 63,588 of CAMDQN010000005.1, read as the reverse complement.
TGTCTAGCCGCAACCCACGGGAGTTGCGGCAAAATAAAGACACTACCTGGAGAAGATCACCGACCCCGGCCCCAAGAGCATCTCCAACTCTTCGAGCTTCAACGCCGCGGGGTTCACCCTAAACTCATCGTTCAGTTTCAACTGCACTTGCTTACCGGCCGGGTCGCGAACACTCAGATACACAGGGCACGGCCCTTTATACCGCTTCAAGATCAGGCTGACCGCGTCCAGCTTCCGCAGCGCGTCCTCGTCCTCCGAGTACGGCACTTTCAGCACCATGCTCTTGGTGAACTCGGCCCGCGCCTCTTCGAGCGTGATCACTTTCTTGACCGCGAAGTCCGGTTCGGCGCGGTCTGGCGCAAAGTTCAGCACACCCTCGAACAGCGCGACCGTGTCCGAGTCCACCTGATCCTTGTACCGCGAGTACTCGTCGGACCACATGATGCACCGCACGGACCCGGTGAAGTCTTCGATGCGGAACATCGCGTACTTGCGGCCGACGTTGCGGCCCTTGTTCGCGGTGCGCACGTCGAGGTTGGTAATCATCCCGCCGATTTGGGCCTGAGTGCCGTTCTTGCCGCTCTTGGCGAGCGGGCCGGCGTCGTGTGTGCGATACCGGCGCAACTGGTCGTCGTGTTGCGCGAGTGGGTGACTCGAAATGTAGAAGTCGAGCGCCTCCTTCTCGAACTTGAGACGCTCTGTTTCCGGCCACTCGGGAACGTCTGGTAGTCCGTGGTTGGTCGCGCCGGTGGCCTCTTCTCCTTCGTCGCCATCGAACAAATCGAGGAAGCTCTTCTGCCCGCGGCGCTTCTCGGACGCGCGCTCGTCGGCGGACTGATACGCCTTCGTGACCGCCGCGAAGTGCGCGGCGCGCTTCCCGAATACGTCGAACGCACCGGCCTGAATCATCTTCTCGACGGCGGATTTCGGCACGATGCGCCGGTCGATGCGTTCGCAGAAATCGAAGAGGTTTTTGAACTTCCCGCCCTCGGTGCGGGCGCGGACGATTTCCAATGAAGCGCCGCGGCCCAGTCCCTTGATCGCGGTGAGGCCGAAGATGATGCGGTTGTTCTGCACGTCGAAGTCGGCCATGCCGCGGTTCACGTCGGGCGGGAGCACGTCGATGCCGAGTTTCCGCGCGTCGGAGATGTGATCGATGAACACGTCTCGCTTGTTGCCGTCGTCAATCTCCGACGACAGCAGTGCCGCCATGTATTCCGCGGTGTAGTGCGTTTTTAAATATGCGGTTTGATATCCAATCTGCGCATAAGCCGCGGTATGTGATTTGTTAAAACCATAGCCGCCGAACTTCACGATCAACTCGAAGATCTCGTCGGCCTTCTCCGCGGCCATGTCACGCTGCACCGCGCCGGCAATGAAGTCCGCTTTTCGGGCGTTGATGATCTCGAAGTTTTTCTTGCTGATCGCCTTGATACACGCGTACGCTTTCGCGAGTTCGATACCGCCCATGCGGTTCAAGATCCGCATGATTTGTTCTTGGTACACCATCACGGCGTATGTTTCGCTAAGTACCTCTTCCATAATGGGGTGCGGGTAGAACGGCTTTTTGCGGCCGTTCTTGCACTCGACGTACTCGTCCACCATGCCGCCTTCGAGCGGACCAGGGCGGTACAACGCAAGCACCGCGATCAGGTCGCGGATGTTGTCCGGCTTCATCCGCTTCAGTAACTCGCGGATGCCTTCGCTTTCGAGCTGGAACACGCCTTTCGCGTCGCCCCGTTGGAGCAACTTATATGTGTCCACATCATCGAGCGGGAACTTCATCGGGTCGATATCTTCTTTGCGCGTCCGCTTGATCATCTTCACGCAGTTGTCGAGCACCGTGAGGTTGCGCAACCCCAGGAAGTCCATCTTCAGCAGACCGACCTTTTCCAAAATGCCCATTTCCCACTGGGTCGTCATCGTGGTCGTGTCGTTGGTGTTGTCGTCGCCTTTCTTCGGCGGGCGCTGTACGGGAACGTAGTCCGTGACCGGGCCGTTCGCGATCACCACACCGGCCGCGTGCGTGCCCACGTTCCGGTTCGCGCCCTCCAACTTCAGCGCGATGTCCACGACTTGGTGAATGGACGGGTCTTGATCGTACTCGCGTTTGAAGTCGGGCGATTCGTCGAGCGCTTCCTGAAGGCTCTTCGCGATCGCGCCCTTCATCGGCACGAGTTTGCACAGCGCGTTCATGCGCTCCGGTGTTTGACCCAATACGCGGCCCACATCCTTGAGCGCGGCCTTCGCCGCGAGCGTGCCGAACGTGCCAATCTGCGCCACCGACTTTTCGCCGTACTTGCGCTTCACGTAGTCGATGACCAGCTCGCGGCGCTCCTGGCAGAAGTCGATGTCGATATCCGGCGCCTCAGACCGGTTCGGGTCGAGGAACCGCTCGAAGAGCAAATCGTATTCGAGTGGGCAGACGTGGCTCATGTAGAGCAAATAACAAACGATCGCGCCGCAGCCGGAGCCGCGCGCGGTGCAGGGGATGCCCTCTTCGCGCGCGAACCGGACGAAATCCCATACCACGAGGAAGTACGTCGAGAACCCCATCTTGTTGATGACGCCGAGTTCGTGATCGAGGCGCGCACGCACGGCTTCGCTCGGCTCCGCGCCGTAGCGCTCGTACATGCCTCGTTCACACAACTCGCGCAGGTACGCTTCGGGCGCCTTCGCGTCCGGCGTCGTGAACACCGGGAAGTGACGCTTCTTGAAGTCGATTTCGATGTTGACCTTGTCGGCGATTTCCTGGCTGCGCGCGACTGCGTCTTGGTGGTTGGGGAATAGTTTGTACATGTCCTCGGGGCTGCGAACGTAGTACGGGTTCGGCATCCGCTCTTCGGGGTACTTCTTCTTCCGCGGGTCGTGCATCTGGCGCGTGTTGATGCAGAACAGCACGTCATGCGCCTGTGCGTCTTCGGAGCAGAGGTAGTGCGCGTCCGCGGTGGCCACGAGCGCCACGCCGAGCTTGTTCGCGATGTCCACCGCGACCGGCGTGCATTGATCCTGAAGTGAAATGCCGTTGTTCTGAATCTCGATGTAGAAGTCTTCGTTGAAGACTTTGCGGAACCACTTCGCGGTCTTCTCCGCTTCGGGCACCTTGTCCTTGATGATGTACTGGTTGAACTCGCTCGCCAGACACCCGCTCAGGCACATGATCCCTTCGTGATGCGCTTCCAGAATTTCCTTATCAATGCGTGGGTTCCGGTAGAACCCTTCGAGGTACGCGATGCTCGATAGCTTGATGAGGTTCTTGAAGCCGATTTCGTTCTTCGCGAGCAGCGTGAGGTGCGTGGAGAAGCCGAGTTCGCCTTTGCTGTCGCGGTCGGTGCGCGGACCGGGCGCAAGGTACGCTTCGTACCCGATGATGGGCTTGATGCCAGATTTCTTGCACTCCATGTAGAACTCGACGGCACCGTACAGGTTCCCGTGGTCGGTGATGGCGCACGCGGTCATGCCGAGTTTCTTCGTCTGCGTCACGAGCGGCGGGATGCGGTTGAACCCGTCCAGCATGCTGTAGTGCGTGTGCAGGTGCAGGTGGCAGAAGCAGCGAGCCATTTCGTGGCGTCCTGGCGTAGTGAACATGCGGATAAAGCAGGAATAGTGTGGTTATACCCGGACCGCACCGGGGGCGGAAGGTGAACAGCCCGACCGGCGTGCTGTTCGCCACGAGGTGGCGTGATTATAACGAGCGTGTCGGCCAGACGTATCAGCCCCCAAGCGAGAGGATTGTCCAGTGGCAAAAATGCTGCTGTTCGTGTGCGTCGCGGTCGGATTGGCGGTCGTTGCCGGTTGCCAGCCGCCGCTCAAAGAGTACGTGTCGAAGGAGTACAAGTTCCGGGTGAAATTCCCGGGGTCGCCGGAAGTGAAGGATCAGACCGCCGCCGGGATTCAGTTCAAGATGTTCTCGACGGAGTCGCGCAGCGGGGCCAACGTGGTCGGGGTCGCGGACATGCCGATCCCAGCGAACGAGTCGGCCGCGATGATTCAGCAGCGGCTCGACGGCGCCCGCGACGGCGCGATTAAGAACATCGGCGGAACGCAGACGTCGAGCACCTCGATCGTCATGGCGGGCAAGTATCCCGGCCGCGAGTTCTCGGCCAGTATCACCCAGCCGACAAAGGGACAGGTGCGGGCGCGCATCTGGTTGGTCGGCACTCGCCTGTACCAGATCATGGTGGTCGGCACCGACAGCTACGCGACCTCGAAGGACTCGACCGCGTTCTTGGACTCGTTCCAACTGACAGAGTGAACTCTTCAAAGTAGTAGGCACACTCCGTGCCGTTGCTTTTCCTTTGCGAGGAAGCAACGGCACGGAGTGTGCCTACTACTTTGCGCACTCAATCCCGGCGCCAGGTCTGATTGGCTCGTTCGTGAGTGCGTCGGGTGATACCGGGTGCGTAGTTCGGGCGTGGTGGTGGCGGGGTGCGCACGAAGAACGCCTTGATCTTGGCCGAGAGTTGATCGAGCGCGTCGGGCGCGCCGACCGGCTTGCCATCGGGACCGGTGGCCGGAGCCAGTACGTTCCTCGTGTTGATGCCCGCGCCCTTCAGTTGGTCGTACGGTCGGGCCGGGTCATAGGGCTGCTGAAACGCGTTCCCGGCAATTGGCTGACCCGCTTGGGGCGCGGCCGCCGGCGCCTGCTTGCCCACCCGCGCGACCTGCCCGCGGTACCCGCCCACGACCTGACCTGGCATTGCGGCTCCGTTCGGCGAACTGTTCTGCGCGGTGCTGCGCCCGGTCAGCCCGACCGCGCACAACACCCCCACTGCGAGTAGTACTCGCCCCATGACACGTCCCCCGACGAAGCTTAATTCTTTCAACAGAAGCGCGGAGATATGCCGTCGGGCGCGGTTCGCGTCAAGCGCTTTGCGTGCGGTTCTTCGCGGCCCGCTTTTCGTGGCTTTCCTGAACCACCAGCCACAGCCAGACCACCAGAATCACCACCCACTGAACGATGGGCACAAGGACGCCGTGCATGTTCGGCGTCTGGCGGAACTTCGCGTCGGTGCTGTGGCGGTAGAAGTCGATCCCGAAAACGGTCATCCCGCCGACTGGGACCGCGACCGCGACCCAAAACAGCACTCGCGACCGCGCCGGGTGTGCGCGGCGCCGCCACGCGGTCAGCGCGAGGAACAGCAAGGGGCCGACCAAGAACGCGAACAGCAACGCGTTCGCACCGACCGCGGACCAGTCGGTAATCGTGAGCGCGGTGAGTACGCCTTCGCCGACCGACGCGGCGCAAGCCAGCGCGATCGCGGCGCACGCGTGCCGCGTCATGCGCCACCGTTCGGCTTGGCGGGTCCGTTCGGCTGGCCCAGTTTGAACCACACCGTCAGCCAGCGCGAGACCGACCAGAACAGCAGCGTAACGACGCACGCGATAACGAAAATGGTCAGTCCCGCGTTCAGCGTGCCGACAGTCGTGTTCTTGCTGGCCTGAATCTTCACCACCGTGACCGCGGCCGTGAGCGTGGTGCTGCACACGAACAGCATCGGCAGAATCGTGACTGGCGAGTACCGGCTGCGCCCGGTGTTCACGAGCCACGTCGTTACGATCGCGAGCGCCATCACCGCGAGGAGCTGGTTCGCGATGCCGAACATCGGCCAGATGGTGTCGATGCTTCCGGTCCAGACCAGCCCGACCCAGCCTGCGGTGACGACCGCACTCGCGAAGATCGCGCCCGGCAGCCAGTCCTGTTTCGCCATCGGCGCGTACACGCGCCCGACGCTCTCTTGCAGTAAGAAGCGCGCGATGCGCGTGCCGGCGTCGATGGTCGTGAGGATGAACAGCGCCTCGAACATGATCGCGAAGTGATACCAGTATTTCAGCATCCACTCGCCGCGCACGCCGAACCAGTCGAACGCCTGCTCGAAGATAACGGACATGCCCACCGCGAGCGTGACCGCGCCGCCGGTGCGCCCGCGCAGCGACTCGCCGCCGACCTTCTCTTCGACCTTGCCCAAATCGAGGTGCTGCGGCGAACTCACGTTGGTCGCGTGCGCCGGGTCGTTCGCCTCCGGCGGCATCTTCACGCCGTACTTGTCGTACACGTCATCCAATCGCTGCTTGAACTCCGGCTCGCGGTCGATGGGCACATTGATCGCGTAATACAACTCCGACGGCAGCGACGCGGCGGCGATGAGAGCCGTCACGCCAACGATCCCTTCCATGAGCATCGAGCCGTAGCCGATGGTGCGGATGTGCGATTCTTTCTCGACCATCTTCGGTGTGGTGCCGCTGGAAACGAGCGAGTGGAACCCGCTGATCGACCCGCACATGATGCAGATGAACACGAACGGGAAGATCTGACCGGGGAACGTCGGCCCGCCGTTGATGAACACCTCGTTGAGCGGCGGCGCCTGGAGCGCCGGGTTCGCGACGCACACGCTCACGACGAGCAACCCGATGGTGCCGATCTTCAGGAAGCTCGAAAGGTAGTCGCGCGGCCCGAGCAGCAGCCACACCGGAAGCACCGCGGCAATGAACCCGTAGGTGCCGAGTGCGATGATGGTCTGATCGCGCGTGAGGGAGAAGTAAGCCCCGAGCGCCGACCGCGATACCGGTTCACCGATCACAACCGCGACGAGCGTGAGAACACCGCCAATGAGCGAAGCCTCAACGACACGCCCCGGCCGAATGCGGTACATCCACAGCCCGACCAGCAGCGCAATCGGGATCGTGCAAGCAATGGTGAACGTGCCCCACGACGAACCGGGAACGAGTTGCGTTGAACCGGCGGGCAGTACATAAACAGCGGGCATTTCCTGTTCGACAATTGGGAAACCGGGAGGGCGGTCGGGCAATGCGCGGACGGCACCTCGTCCGACGATCGGCGGTTGCGGGCAGCGAACGCGGAACGACTCCGATCGCATCGTGCGCTGCTTGCTCGTCGGCTCGTGCAGCAGCGCGCAACCTGGCGGGAACTCCAGCACCACGCCCTTATCGGTGTTCTCAAGCTCCTTCGCTGATTCACCGGCCTGCGGCAAGATGACCCGCGTGCCGGAAACCATCTTCACCTCTTCGCCACCGAGCGCCTTCACCACCACGAAACCGAGACCCGCGAGCGCGATCACCACGATGAACAGAATCGCGACCGATGCGACGATCGCGGCCGCGTAGCCGAGTTCGTGGCGCGCGATTTCGGCGATGGACTTGCCGTCGCGCCGAACGCTTGCGGCCATCACGAGCATGTCCTGAACGGCACCCGCGAGGCACACGCCGATGACGAGCCACACCAACCCCGGCGCGAAGCCGTACTGAATCGCGAGTACCGGCCCGATGAGCGGCCCGGCCCCGCTGATGGCCGCGAAGTGGTGCCCGAACAGCACCCACCGGTTCGTGGGGTGGTAGTTCTGGCCGTCGTTGAGCCGGTGCGCGGGCGTGACGCGCGTGTCGTCGAACGCCGCGACCTTCGCCGCGAGGAACGCGGAGTAGTAGCGGAACGCGATGGCAAGGCAGCACAGCACGGTGATCATCACCGGCATCGCGTGCAGGAGCAGGCGCCCGGAACCGGGATCGCGCGAGTACAACGTGATTGCGAACAGGTCCATGTGGAGCCAGTGTGAGTGGGTGACGCAGATGTGGTGTAGGGTAGCAAACAGCGAAGTCATTCACCAGAAGCTCGTTAGCCGCAAGCCGAAGGCGAGCGCGAAGGTACGCACTCGCCTTCGGCTTGCGGCTAACAAAACACCAACTGACAGGACACCAGAGCGAACAGGGCAACTGACGAACTTACTTCGTCTCGGTCGGCGTCGGGGGCAGTTGGTCCATCGCGTTCATCTCGGCGGTGTCCTTCTTCGACTGCCACCACGCCCACGCGACCGCCAGCGCCGCTACGCCCGCCACGGCCGCGCCGATCATCCAGTTGCCGGGGCCGTCCTTCACGTTGTGCAGAATCACCATCGGCAGCGCCAACAGGCTCACCATGTTCATCACCTTGATGAGCGGGTTGATCGCGGGACCGGATGTATCCTTCAGCGGGTCGCCCACCGTGTCGCCGGTCACACTCGCCTTGTGCTTTTCGCTGCCCTTCCCGGTGTTCCGCTCCTTGTCTCGCGGTTCGTCCTCGATCATCTTCTTCGCGTTGTCCCACGAGCCGCCCGCGTTCGACATGAACACCGCCATGAGTTGACCGCTCAAGATCATCCCAGCGAGGAACCCGCCCAGCGCGAACGGCCCGAGTAAGAAGCCGACCACCAGCGGCGTGCCGATCGCGAGCAATCCGGGGCCGATCAGTTCGTGCTGCGCCGTGCCCGTGCAGATATCCACCACGCGGCCGTAATCGGGCGTCTTCGTTCCGGCCATGATTTCCGGGTCGCGGAACTGCTTGCGGCACTCGAACACGATGAGGTACGCGGCGCGGCCGACGGCGCGAATCGTCATACTGCTGAACAGGAACGGCACCGCGCCGCCGATCAACATGCCGATGAACACCAGCGGTTCGGCGACCGTGAGCTTCGACGCGCCCGCGGTGAAGTCGCCGATCAGCAATTGACCGATCTTCTCCTCACTGCCGGTCACCAACACCGCGATGAAACTCGCGAACAGTGACACGGCCGCGATGACGGCTGAACCGATCGCGACGCCTTTCGTGATCGCCTTCGTGGTGTTGCCGACCGCGTCGAGGTCCGCGAGGATCTGGCGCGCGGCCTTGTTCTCCGTTTCGGTCATGAAACCGGGGTCACCGGCCTTCAGGTCTTTACCGGCGGCGTCGCGGTTGAACGCCATTTCGCCGATGCCGTTGGCGTTGTCGGCGATCGGCCCGAACACGTCCATGCTGATCGTGTCGCCGGTGAGCGTGAGCATCCCGATGCCGGTCATCGCGACGCCGAACGCCATGTATAGCAGGTTCTGCGAGTCGTTGCACACGGCCACCGCGCCGAGGATCGCGGCCGAGATGATGAGCACCGCCCAGACCGCGCTTTCGAGACCGAGCGCAAGTCCGGAGATGATGTTCGTCGCGTGGCCGGTGCTGCTCGACCGGACAACTTCCTTCACCGGGCTGTACTCGGTACTCGTCCAGTATTCGGTACACTTGTTGAGCGCGACCGCGAGCAAAATACCGATGAGACAGCACCACGCGATGGATAGATTCACGCCCGGCTTGAGCGGGACGTGGTAGCGTGCCTGCGACAGTTCGAGCAGCGTCGCTGTCCCGCGGTTGTTGAGGTCTTGGTTCAGCCCTCGCGCTTGCAGTTCCGCGATCAGCGTGTTCTCGTGGTCCGTGGAAGCCGAGGCGACCTTTACCTTGCGTGCGGCGAATGCTTCCTTCTTCTTGGCGTCGAGGCCGCGCCAGGCAGCCAACGCGGCCGTTCGATACCCATCGACCTGTACTTCCAGTTTTTGCGTTTCCTTTTGGGTCTCCGGGTCGTTCCGCTTTGGCCCGCTCCGCTGGTCGCGCAACGTCTTCACCTGCGACGCGACCGTGGCTTGTGCATCTTTCGTCAGTTCCAATTCCGTGCGCAGGTCCGAGTTGTCGTACAGCTCCTGGTACATGCCCTTGTCGATGCCGCGCTCGACGATGTACGCCGCGTCGAATCGGAGGTAGATTGCGCCGAGCAGCATGAACCCGATGGTGCTGATGAGCGCGCTGCGCCAGAACCCGCGGTTGATGGAACCCATCGCGACAGCGCTGTTCCCGGTCGTGATGCCGGCCCCGACCATCGACGTGCTGATGATGCTTGCGATCACGCCGATCGCTTGCACCAAAATCGGGAAGATCATACCCTTAAAGCCGAACGCGGCGTACCCCAGCATCACCGACGCGACCAGCGTGACCGAGTAGCTCTCGAACACGTCCGACGCCATGCCGGCGCAGTCGCCGACGTTGTCGCCGACGTTGTCCGCGATAGTCGCGGCGTTTCGCGGGTCGTCCTCGGCCATCGCCTGTTCGACCTTGCCCACGAGGTCCGCGCCGACGTCGGCCGCCTTCGTGTAGATGCCGCCGCCGACACGCATGAACAGCGCGAGCAGCGATCCGCCGAAGCCATAACCGATGAGGATTTCGTAAGCGAGTTCGCCAAACACGAGCAGAATGAGCGTGCCGCCGAGCAGCCCCAAACCGCAGGTAAACATGCCGGTGATGGTGCCGGTTTTGTACGCCATCCGCATCGCGTTGCCGAAGTTCGTGCGGGCCGCGGCGGCGACGCGCAGGTTGCCCGCGGTGGCGAGTCTCATCCCGGTGAAGCCAACCGCGGCGGAGAACAGCGCGCCCATCAGGAACGCGATCCCGCGGCCCACCGCGATTGTTTTTAGTTCGTCCTCGGAGTGCATTCCGGGTTCGACGTGCCACGGCCATTTCGCCGCGATGATGACGCCGGTGAGCAGCACAATCAGCACGCCGACAACGGTGAACTGCCTTCGCAGGTAGGCGTTCGCGCCTTCGCGGACGGCCTGCGCGACTTTCTGCATCGCGGGCGTGCCGGTGTCGGCCGCGTACACCTGTTTCATTAACCACGCGGCATAGCCCAATCCGCCAACGGCGATCACAAGACAGCCGAGCAGCCCGAGCTTCTCGCCGTACCCGTAGACATCAGACGTGAGGAACGCGAACGGTTCCCACCCGGCCCCGAACAAGGAGAGTTGGGTGGACGAACTCCCGGAGAAGTCCGACGCGCCGAGCAGCCCGACGGGAAGGGCACAAATGAGCATGAGAAGCCACGGGAACCGTGGCCGGCGTGCGCGAGAGCGGGAGAGGGCCATTTGGCTATCCTGGCGCTTTAGGCGTTTTACGGTAACCCGTTCGGCCACGAATCAACGGGGGTGGGGAGAGGATCGCGTCACCCCCCGCTCGCGGTTTCGCCGGGACGGAATGCGTAGCTTGTGACAACCGTCACAAGCTGTCAAGACGGGTAAGAGTAACCTGTGAAGACGGGGCTGTCTACCGCGCAGATTGGCACAACGCGGCGCGAGACGAAATGACGCTCAGACCGCTGTCGTGGGAACGCCAAGTGGGTCAGCCGGTGAACTGCTTCGCGATGTTCACGCCGATCAGGTCGCTCCACGCCGCGAGCAGTTTGCCGAACACCGGACCGGGCCAGGTGTAGTCGCGCGACCGCTCCGCGCACGCGAACCGCTTCACCCCGGCGACGCAGAACCCGGTGCCCGTCAGCAGCAGTTCGGACACACGCGGGATGATCGTCTTCTCTTCGCCGCTCTCGAGCGGCCGGCAGAAAGAGCGGAAGTCGAGCGGCCCGTCCGTGTGCTTCAGTCCGGTCGCGGTACACAACTCTTCGATCACCTTCGCGCTAATACTGTCTTGTGTGCTGTCCGGCACGGGGCGGATGACGGTATCGCTCGACACCGCGAGGACGCACCCGATGGCGGTGTCCGCGGTGCCGTCGTGGTTGAGCACGACCGGCACCGCACCGGGCGAGTGAAACCGGTTCGCGGGGTCGCGGAGTGTCCTGTCCGCGATGTGCCAGAACAGCCGACTGCGGTGCTTTACACGCGGCGGGAGCAGGTCGATCGAGTGGGACGACTGCAACCCTGCGACCGCGAGTGTGACGCCTTCGGTGAAGAACCGGCGGTAGCGCGCGAACGGCAACGGGTACGTCACCATGCCGAGCGTCGCCGGGCCGTTCTCCACTTCACTCAAATAGAAGCCGAGCGGGCCGGGTGTGGCGAACGTGACCAGTTGCAACTCGCTGCCGGGCGGGAGCAACTTCGCGTTGTGGCTGATCAGTTCTTCCGCGGTCGCGGTGAGTTGCTCATCGGTCGCGTCGAGCGGAACGTAGCACGCTAGGCAGTCACGCCGGAAACGCGCGAGGTGATCTTTCCAACGAAACAGCGTGTGGCGGAACGTGCGGGCGTTATCGACGACGGTAACGCCCGACACGAACCCGGCGTCGTGCAGCGGCAGCGCCGCGTCTGCGAAGGGCAACAACCGACCGTTAAGGTACGCGAGCGGCGTGTTCACTCTTCCTCCGCGATCGGGAACGGCACGATGATGTCGGCACGCGGGTGCGGGAAGAAGTGCGCCCGGCCGTGCTTCTGCGCGAGGAACACGTGTTCGCGATCCACCATGCGGTGGTGCCCGGCGGTCGCGACCGGTGATCTCGTTTCGATCCAGTCGCGCGCGTCCTGGAGCGGAACGCCAAGCGCGAGAAGGTACAGCCAGAGAATCGTCGGCGAACGAATCATGCCCGCGACGCAGTGAACGTAGACGTGCGAATCCGGCACCGCCACGAACTCGTGTAGCGTGTCGATCGCGCGCACCGCGGTCGAGGGCAGCAACCGCCGACTGTCCGACATCGGGACGAACGCGACCCCCGCGAACCCGTCGGCGGTCGAAATGTCACTTGGCGTGTCGGACACGTTCAGCACGTGCGTGACGCCCGCCGCGCGCAACTTCTCCGCGCGCTCCGGCGACGCGAACGGCCCGACCGACAGGCATTGCGTGATGCGGTACATCGCGAACTCAGCGAGGAGGAAATGATTCGCTTCTGTTCGCTTAATTCTACTCGGTTCACGCGGCGCGGGAGAGCGTCGTGGAAGTGATTACAGAATCGATCACGCCGAGCGTGCGACCCGTCGCGCCCTGCTGTCTGCGGACCAGTGCGGCGGCCGCGGCACCTATTCGCGATCGCAGTTCGGCGTCGCCGATGAACTTCGCGAGTTCGGCTTCCAACTCGGTCGCGTCCTTCACCATCACGGCCCCGCCGACTTCGACGAGGCGTTTCGCGGCGTCCTTGAAGTTCCACACGTGCGGACCGAACACGCACGGCACGCCATATCCGGCCGGCTCGATCATGCTCTGGCCGCCGCGATTCCCATCGAGGCTGCCACCGGTGAAGCCCACGTCCGCCAAGCCCCACGCGGCACCGAGTTCGCCCACCGTGTCGAGCAGCACAACCGCTGGCATTTCCTGAAGCGGTGAAGTGATTGCGGATCGCCGCACGAACGGCAGCCCCGATGCTTTGACCAACCGCGACACTTCTTCAAAGCGGTCCGGGTGTCGCGGCACGAGAATCAACCGCAGGTGCGGGAATCGCTCGCGAAGGCGTGCGAACGCGCCGAGGACAAGCGATTCTTCGGGCGCGTGTGTGCTGCCGGCGAGCCAGACCGGGGGTGAAGGGGTGAGCAAATGAAGACCAAGAAAGTGCGCCAGCGCGACTGTCTTTTGCTCGTCGCGCGACGCGGCGCCGTCGTACTTGATCGACCCCGTGGTGACGAGCTTCGCGACCGGTACGCCGAGTTGCCGCAACCGGTCGGTGTATTCGGCTTCCTGCACCGCGAACCGTGTGACGTGCCGAAACAGCATCCGCCGCGCGAGGCCCGCGACCCGTTTCAGGCGAGAGTAACTTCGCGGACTCATTCGCGCGTTCACCACCACGACGGGCACGTTCCGCGCGCTCGCGGCGGCGAGGAAGTTCGGCCAGAGTTCGCTTTCGGCGAGGACGACGAGCGACGGCTTTACCGTGTCGAAGGCGGTCGCGGCGGCCCAGGTGAAGTCGAACGGCCACGCAATCACGTCGAGATCGGCAAACCGCTTGCGCGCTTCCGCGAGTCCGGTGTCGGTGGTGGACGAGACAACAACAAGCCAATCGGGGTGACGTTTGCGAAACGCGGGGATGAGCGTGCCCAGCAGATTCACTTCGCCGACGCTGACCGCGTGAAACCACGCGACGCGTTTCTTCGTGGGATTACTGATGCGCACGCGACCGAGAAACTTGGCCGCGAGTTCGCTCCGGTAGCGCCCGGTGGCGAGTGCGCGCCACGCCAACCACGGGGAAAGCACCGCGAGCGCGAGTAGATAAACGAGGTTCAGGAGCATGGGAATCCGTTCCCGGAAGATTCGTTTGGTTAACGCGTGGCCGTCACCTGCTCGATTGTTTCACGAAGTTTGCCAAATCCCACTTCGATTGGTTTTAGCGCTAACAAAGGTCCCAACCGAATCGACTTTTGCGTAAGTACGGTCTTGTCCAGTGCTGACGTGTTGAGAACGAAGAACGACCAGTGACTCACGTTTAGCGGATCGAGGGTGAGTTTGTCGCGGTGGTGAAGAATCGCGAAAACATAGACTTCGGCTTGGCGACGTGAAGCAGTTTCGTAGGTGTTGGTGGCTGCGTCCCACCCGAGCGTGGGAGCGATATCGAACACGATGTCCGACAGTTTGGTTTGTGCCCAAGATTGGCAGTACGCAGAGGACTTGACTTCAACCGCCGTACCCGCTGCGGTCCGCAAGTCGTGTCGGTCCCACTCGACCCGAACACCCGTTGCCTGCCCCAGAGCTTGAGCAACGAGATACTCAGCAATTATCCCGCGGAGCGCGTTGTTTGTAACGTCCGACGCGGCCCACTGCCAGAACGAGAGCAAGTCGAAGCTGAGAGCCTCACCACTGGTGTGAAATGCCTCCGCGCCTGTCTTGCGCGAAACGACGAGAGCAGGAAAACCACTAAATCCATCCATCTGTTCTCCTTCTCGTCGCGCGACAACACTACTTCTTGCCGGCCTCCATCTTCATGTGGCAGTTCTTGTACTTCTTGCCGCTACCGCACGGGCACATGTCGTTGCGGCCCACCTTCGCACTCGTGTTGCGGATCGGTTCCGCCTTCTTTGTTTCGCCGCCGGTGTTCGTCTGCTGCTCGCTTGCGTCGATCTGCGCCTGACGCGCCTGCGACGCGGACTGCGCCGCCGCGTGCGTCGCACGCGCGCCCGCCCACAGCGCGGCCTGTGCCTCCTCGTCGCCCATCTCCTCGATGCGGAACACCGCCTCCGACGTGCGGTCGCGGATGCCCGACCACATCACGTCGAACTCCTGCATGCCCTCGCGTTTGTACACGATCTTCGGGTCTTCCTGAGCGTACCCGCGAAGACCCACGCCGCTCCGCAAGTTGTCCATCACCAGAAGGTGCGACTTCCACGCGCTGTCGATCTGTTCCAACACCAGCGTGCGTTCGACGCTGTGCATTTCGGGGCGGTACTTCTCGTCGTAAGCGTTCAGCAGCCCGTGCCGCGCCTCATCCGGTGTCCGGCCGGTGAGCTTCGCCACGTCCAGCGTGAGACCGAGTTCCCGCTGCGCCCACTCAGTGAGTTCCTTCGCGTCCTCCGCTTCGGCCACCTTCGCACCACTGAACACCGTTTCGAGTTGCTTGTCGATCTCGTCCACGTCGAACGTGGGCATCGCCTTTGGGGCGACCTGCATCAACTTCTCGCGAAGTTTCGAGCGAGGCTCCGTGCGGATCAGTTCTTCCGTCCAGCCTTCTTCCTCAAGTGCCTTGAAAGCGACCGCGAAGAACCCGGACGCGTCCGCGAGCACCTCCGGTCCGTGCTTGCGCGCGGCCATTACCGTGCCGAGGCGCTGCGCGCTCCAGCGGTAGAGTCCGTCGCGGTCGTACCGCTGCTGACCCGCGGCCGGCTTGTCGGCCATGAAGTTCTGCATCGCCACGCGCACCGGGAACTCGATGTCCTTCTGTCGGTACGCCGCATGAACCTTGCGGTACAAGTACTCGTTCAGTTCCGCGCCGGACCGCGGCGCGATCTCCTCGACGGTCACCTTCACGCCGAACTTCTGGCGGCACCACTCGCTGAGTGCCTCGGCCCCGTAGGTGCGCGTGAGGTAGCGCGCCCCGTCGTCCAGGTTCACGGCCTTCACCGCGGCCTCGGCCTTCGCGACGAGCGTCTCCGCGAGGTTCTCCGCCCCGAGCTTTCGCAACTCTTTCTCACTCACCTTGAGGTCGTACTTCGCGTTGATCGCGCGTGTCAGCTCGGACCACTTCCAGTCCTTCTCGTCCTCGTCTGGGTTCAGGTTCTCTTCAAGCCGCTCCTGCATGAAGGTCGGGACGTTCGCGATGGCCTGATCGAGCGCCTGGCGCGACGCGTCTTCGTGCGAGGAAGTGCGGAAGTCCGACGCCTCGAACTCCACACCGAGCCGGTTGCTGGCGAACTCCGCGAAGCTCGCCGAGCCGTAACTGTCCACGAGGAACCGCTCGCTCGCACTCGTGATCTGCGTGCGGATCATGTCCAGAATCATCAGCCGCGGGTTCTTGCCGTCCAGAATCTCCTGACGCGCACCGTAGACGCGCTTACGCTGAAGGTCCATCACCTCGTCGTATTCGAGCAGGTTCTTGCGCTGGTCGAAGTGGTACTCTTCGACCTTCTTCTGCGCCTTCTCGATGCGCCGGCTCACCATACCCGATTCGATTGCTTCGCCTTCCTGCATGCCGAGTCGTGTGAGGATGCCGCTTACCCACTCGCCCGCGAACAGGCGCATCAGTTCGTCTTGAAGCGAGAGATAAAACCGGCTGGAGCCGGGGTCGCCCTGGCGCCCGGCGCGGCCGCGGAGTTGGTTGTCGATACGGCGTGAGTCGTGGCGCTCGGTGCCGAGGATGTGCAGTCCGCCCATCTCCGCGACCTTGCGGCCCTCTTCCTTCATCTTCTCCTTCGCTTCGATCTGATTGACCGTCGTGGTCCACACGTCGTTGGGCACTTCGAGCCGCGTCGGGTACAGCGGGCGATTGTCCGCATCCTTCAACACCTTCAGGCGCGCCCACGCCATCGTTTCGGCGTTCCCGCCGAGGATGATGTCGGTCCCGCGACCGGCCATGTTCGTCGAAATAGTGACCGCGCCGATGCGCCCGGCTTGGGCCACGATCTCGGCTTCGCGGCCGACGTTCTCCGGCTTCGCGTTCAGCAATTCATGCTTCACGCCCTGACGCTTCAACATCTGCGAGAGCTTCTCGCTCTTGTCCACATCTTTCGTACCGATCAGGATGGGTCGCCCGGTCTTGCTCAGTTCCACGATCTCCTTCAGCACCGCGTCCCACTTCTCCTTGTCGGTGCGGTACACGAGGTCTTTGTGTTCGAGCCTCCGCATCGGCATGTTGGTCGGGATCGACACGACGTCGAGTTTGTAGATCTTCCAGAACTCGGTTTCCTCGGTCTTCGCGGTCCCGGTCATGCCGGACAGTTTGGCGTAGAGTTTGAAGAAGTTTTGCAGCGTGACCGTGGCCATCGTCTGCGTTTCTTGCTTGATCTGCACGCCTTCCTTCGGGTGCTTCGCTTCGACGGCCTGGTGCAACCCGTCGGACCACTGCCGACCGTACATCGCGCGGCCGGTGTGCTCGTCGATGATGACGATGCTGAGTTCGTTGTTCTCGCGCTGATCGCGGTCGATCATGTAGTGGCGGTCGAGCATGTACAGGTGGTGGGCCTTCAACGCGTTGTCGATGAGGTGCGGCCACTCCATGTTCCCGGCGGTGTAGAAGCTCTCCACGCCGGCGAGTTCTTCCGCTTTGCGCACGCCCACGTCGGTCAGGTGGCAGGTGCGCTCCTTCTCCTTGATCTCGAAGTAGACGCCCTTGGGCGGCGGGTTCGTCGGGTCCACCTTCGCCGGATCGATGGGGCTGAGCGTGGTGAGGTTGTCGCCCTCGCTACCGCTGGCTTTTACAGTGCCAGTTGCGATCAAGTCCTTGCGCGCCTTGCGTTCGAGTTCCGTCAGAGCGCGCGTGACCTTGTCGGCTTCCAGGAATCGCTTCGCGTCGGAGAACGCCGGGCCGCTGATGATCAGCGGCGTGCGGGCCTCGTCCACGAGGATGTTGTCCACCTCGTCGATGATGGCGTAGTGGTGGGCGCGCTGCACCTGCCGGTAGTACGCGTGGTAGTTCTCGTCGTCGTGGCGCGAGATCTTCATGTTGTCGCGCAGGTAATCAAAACCGAACTCGGACGCGGTGCCGTAGGTGATGTCGCACTCGTAAGCGTGGCGCCGGGCTTCCGGGTCCATGTCGGACTGGATGTACGCGGCCGTCACGCCCAGCGCGTTATAAATGGGCAACATCCACTCGCAGTCACGGCGCGCAAGATAGTCGTTCACGGTAACGACGTGAACGCCTTGCGATTCGAGTGCGTTGAGGTACGCCGCGAGCGTGGCGACCAGCGTTTTGCCTTCGCCGGTCTTCATTTCCGCGATGCTGCCGAGTTCGGTTTGATAACCGTGAAGCACGGCGCCGCCGAGGATCTGCACGTCATAGTGCCGCATGTTCTTGGTGCGGCGGGCGGCCTCGCGGCACGCGGCGAACGCTTCCGGCAGGATCGAATCGAGTTTCGCGCCCTTCTTCAGGCGTTCGCGATACTCGGTGCTGAGCGCCTTGAGTTGGTCGTTGGTGTGCGCCTTCATCTGCGCTTCGAATTCGTTCACCTTCGCGAGCGCCGAACCCGGGATGACCGTGTGCGCCTCGGCGTTCCGGGGCCGGATGTAGCCGATGCTCTTGGTCCGCCGCTCGTCGGTCGAACCGCCCAGCATGCGGGAGATGACGCGCACACACCCTTCCACGAACGCGTTGAAGCGGTCGCCGAGTTTCTCGAAGAAGGTCGGTTCCATCCCGGTTTGAGCCGTCGCCATTGCCGTAACTCCATGCGTGAACGTCCGCGCCGGGCGGCGCGGCGCCTCGTGCGCGCGGACCCCGCCAGACTGTCAATCTAAGGAGCGCGGAAAAGTGGGTCAATGCCGACCGACCGCGCGACCGGCAAAACCGGCACAGGCAGCGCGGGCAGAACCACTCCTAACGGGACGCGAACGCGGCCGGAAATCGCCAGCGGAACGGCCTTACTTTGTCCCTGGGAACTTCTCGAACAGGTCGCCGTCGGGCCACGTTTTGACCGCGTCGGCTGCGGTGTGCATTGGGCTATCGATCAGGTTCGCCGGTTGCTTGCCGCCCGCGGTCGCGTCGGTGTTAAACAGCACCGCCCAGTTCAGCCTGTCCCACCGGCGAACCAACAGCGAACTCGTGCCGGGAATCAGCCCGGTGTGCCATGCGTTCGCCTTCCCGCTCTTGCCGACCGAGCGGAAGCGAGAAACTCGCGGCGCGAGAGGTGTGGCATGACGGACTCGACGGTGGGCGGTGCGTGGAACGGTGGGCATACGTTCCACGTGGAACGTTGTTCGGTGCTACGAGTATCAGGAAGCAAGCGATTTTCCGAAGGTGGCCAAAGGGTGCCAACTCGCGTCACCCCCCAGTTACACCGCGTCGGGGTCCACACCGAGTTCGCGGAGCTTCGCAGCCAGTTTTGTTGCGCGTTCTTGCTGTGCGTCGCGCTCGGCGGCCACCTCGGTGGGAGAGCGCAGTGGGTAGCCGTCACGTCCGAAGACGGTGAGATCGCCTTTATCGAGCACGAAGCGGAGGCCGGTCCGCGGGCTGACGTACCCGTTCATCTCGGGAACACGGGCGAGTTTCTCGCCGTCGCGTTGCCAGCCTTCGGCGTGCGTCGGAAACTCCGGGTAGATGATGTAGTACTCTTCCGCGCCGTGCTTCTCATAGAACGTGAACTTGTCTTGCATCTGGTCGAAGCGGTTACTCGGTGACCAAACCTCGAAAATTACCTGTGGGAAGACACCGCCTTCCTCCCACACGCGGTAACTGCCGCGCTCGCGCTTCGGTCGTCCGAACGCAACGTACACGTCCGGTGCCTGCCGTGTCTTGTTGTCCTTCTCCACCGGATAGATAAGGTGGTTCCCGGCTACGAACACGTCCGGCGCGTTCCGATACGCGGTGTCGAGATTCGAGTGAAGCAGGACGATCCAATTGAACTGCCAAGTGTTGTCGGACATGGGCAATCCGTCGTCGTCGGGGTAGTGGATATTGGCCGCGATCTTTGGCGGCGGGGTGACAGTCGCGGACATCGGAAACGCCCCGTGATGAGCGGACGAAGACGCGTTCAGTATGCCGAACGCGGAGAGCGCGGGGAAGGCAAGTTCACGGTGCCGCCGCGTGCTTCGTCCGTGTCCGGCGGACTCGAAACACCGTCAGCCCAGCAGCCGCTATCACCGGCCCTATGAAAAGGAACACCGCGATGGGCGGGGTGAACATGGGCAGTGGGTGAGGATCGCTCTTGTACCTTGGCGGAGGTGTAGGCAGGACCAGCGTGCTCACCCACAAGAGAACTACGCTGACCGCAAAGACGACCACCAGTGAGAATGCGAAACTGTGCCGCCCTGCGGGCGCGAAGGTCGCCCACCCCGCACACGCGCAGAAGATCGCGCAACCAACAAATGGGACGATGAGCTCTTCGCGGGAGTTACTCAAATCGCTCCCGCGAGCGAATGCAGTTGCATCTTCGATCTGCCACTGCGCGTACACGCGCCCGAAGTACAAGATCGCGACGAGAGCCACCGAACCAACGCCCCCGACGACAACACCGCACAGACCGCGAAAGACACGCAAGCGCGGCTGGTGTTCTTCCATCGTTGGCAGTTTCGCACTCACACCAGTTCCTTGATCGGTGTCGCGTCGTCCAGAATCGGGTGCGGGCGCCCGGTGTGGTCCTTGAACGTTTGCGTCGCGTCGATGCCGAGTTGGTGGTAGATCGTCGCCAACAGCGCCTCCGGCTTCAGCGCACGCTCGACCGGGTGTTCCGCTTTCGCGTTCGTTTTCCCGACCACCACGCCGGACTTGATTCCGCCGCCCGCGATCAGCGCCGAAATCGCGTTGCCCCAGTGGTCGCGACCCGGAACCGGGATGCCCGGCTGACCGGTGTTGATCTTCGGCGTGCGCCCGAACTCACCCATCACCACCACCATCACACGATCCGACAGCCCGCGTTCCTCCAGATCGTCGAGAAGCGCGCCGACCGCTTGATCCACAACAGGAACCTTCGCACCGTGCGCCTTCTCGATGCTGCTGTGATCGTCCCAGTGCGGCATGTCCACCGTCACGAACGACACGCCGGCTTCAACCAATCGCCGCGCCATCAGCGTGTAGCGCGCCCACGGTCCCTGCCCGTAGCGGTCCGCGGACTTCACGTCCTCTTTATCAATGTCGAACGCTTCGCGGGCCGCGTTGCCGGTCATCAGGTCGAGCGCCTTCAACTGGAACGCGTCCATCGTCTTCATCACGCCGGTCGCGTCGATGTCGCGCCTGACCGTGTCGAACTGTTTCAGCAATGAGGCACGCCCGCCGTTCGCGTCGGTGGCGCTGCCGAGTGTCGCGAGCCACTTCGGGGAGTGCACGCGGGCACCGGTCCACGCGAGGTACTTGTTTTCGCGGTCCACGTCGAACGGGTTGTACGCCCCGCCCAGATACGCCGATCCCATGTAGCCCGGGAACAGGTAGATCGTTTGCGCCGCGGGCAGTCCGACGTAGGCCGGTAGGCTCGGGTGGTTTGAGCCTTTCGTCTTCGACACATACGACCCGACCGAAGGGAACTTCTGTGGCAGGTTCACGCTCGTGGACCCGAACCGGCCAGTGGTCATCCAGTGCCCGGCGGCGAAGTGGTCACCGTTGTCGTGGTGCAGCGAGCGAATGAGTGACAACTTCTCGAACCGCTTCGCGACCTGCGGCATGAGCGCGCTGACGTTCACACCGGGCGTTCGCGTCTTGCAGATGCCGAACGGCCCGCGGAACTCGGCCGCCGCGTCCGGTTTCGGGTCGAACGTTTCGAGCTGACTTGGGCCGCCATCGAGCCAGATGAGGATAACGGACTTGTCGTTCGCGGCGCTGCCGGACTCCGCGGCGCGTGCCTGTGCGCGAAAGAGATCCGGGAGGCTCAACCCGGTAACGCCGAGCAGACCGGCCTTGAGCGCGACGCGGCGGGTGTAGCGAGCGGTCGAGTTGAACATGAGCGGTATCCTGACGCGACAGACGAGCGGATATCGGAGGCAGGTTAAGGGACAGTGTATACCACGGGAACGCGGCGAGCAAAGGCAACGTCTAACGCCGCGCCCGTTGCACCATCCCCGGGTCGCGCGGTAAGATCACGGCACCCTTCGGAGGAGTTGCGGATGTCGATCACCATCACCGATCCCGGGTTGCTCGCTCAGTTGCGGACGGCGGGCGCGACCGTCGAACTCAAAGACCCCGAGGGCAACGTACTCGGTACGTTCGCCGTCGAGGGGTTAGGGAAACTGCCGCCGGGCGTGAAGTCGCCGTTCACCCATGAAGAGATGGAGGAGCGACGCCGCAATAACCGCAGCGGGCGTCCGCTCAAGGACATCCTCCGCGACCTGGAGTGTCGGCAGTGAGCAACTACCGCTCTGAGTGGACTTCCGAAGCCGAAAACGATCTCGCCTCGCTCTGGAACGTCGCGCCCGATCGCAACGCGGTGACGGCGGCAGCCGCGTGGCTCGACGCCCGTCTGGCCGCCGACCCGCTCCACTTCGGCCAGCCGTGGACGTCGTCCGTTCATCGAATCGCCGTCCGCGACCCTATTGGCATCGAGTTCGAGGTCATCGAGGACGACAAGCGTGTGATCGTTCACGGCGTCTTTCCAATCGGTTGACGCGTGCGCACCGCGCTGGAAGATGCACTTCGCCACACGCCGACGATTCTCTCTCGCGTTCTCCCCTCCCACGGGATAGAATCACCTACACCTTACCAAGACGACACTACGCACCCCGTCCCGCGACCGACGACCGTTTTTCCTCTGGTCTTCTGTTTCCGCCGCCCTGAGCCTCCGAAGCCGGGCGCCCGAGGTTCCTGTACGAGAGTAGAGTTCCCGCATGTCTGATCCTCGCAACAGCGCGCAAGGCGTGCTGGAGATGCACCCACGTGGGCACGGGTTCTTACGTAACCCCGCCAAGCACTACGCGCCCACGCCCAACGATGCCTACGTCCCCGGGCCGCTCATCCACAAACTGAACCTCGCCGAAGGCGTCATGCTCGGCGGCACCCTCGAACCGCCGCGCCGCGGGCAGGGTCCGCGACTCGGTGCCGTCACCAGCATCGAAGGCGCCGACCCGAAACTGTTCCGCCGACGCGTCTGGGACGAACTCACGCCCGTTGATCCGACCAAGTGGCTCAATCTGGAAACGGGGCCGGAACCACTTACCACGCGCGTGATGGACATGTTCACGCCCATAGGCATGGGCCAGCGCGGGCTAATCGTCGCACCGCCGCGAACCGGGAAAACGGTTCTGCTCACGCACATCGCGCAGGCGGTCATCACCAACCACCCGAACGTTCACCTGATGATGCTGCTCGTGGACGAGCGCCCCGAAGAAGTGACCGACATCAAGCGGAACGTGATCCGCAAGCCGGCCGAAGGCGACAACGCGGCGCCGCCACCGGTGGAGGTGATCGCGTCCAGTTCCGATCAGAACACCGCGAACCACACCCGCCTCGCGCAACTTGTCGTGGAGCGAGCGAAGCGTTTGACCGAGCAGGGGAAAGACGCACTGGTGCTACTCGACAGCCTCACACGATTGGCACGCGCGTACAATAAAACGTCCGGCAGTGGGCGCACGATGAGCGGTGGCGTGGACTCGAAAGCGATGGACATACCCAAACGGTTGTTCGGCGCGGCGCGGGCGTTCGAGGAAGGCGGCACGCTCACGATTCTCGGGACCGCACTGATCGAGACCGGCAGTCGCATGGACGAGGTCATCTTTCAGGAGTTCAAGGGCACCGGGAACATGGAACTGGTGCTGAACCGCGCCCTCGCGGAGCGCCGTGTCTACCCCGCGATCGACCTCGGCGCGTCCGGTACGCGCAAGGAGGAACGCTTGCTCCCCGCCGAGATGCTCGAACAGATCACGCTTCTTCGCCGCAGCATGTTACAAATGAAGCCGGTTGAGGCGATGGAAGGGCTGGTCAACAAACTGGCGAAGACGAAGTCGAACGTCGAGTTCCTGATGAACATGAGCAAGTTGGGAAGGTAGAGTCAGGAGGCAGACGCCCCTCCCCATCTTTCATCCTTCCCCGTTCCCAATCGACCGGCGAAAGGTTACGCTAACACTGTCCGTAATTCCTCCAGTCGGAGGACCATCGACCATGGCTTCGCCACGCGATCCAGATGAGGTCGACCAGACGCGATTGTCGGGCGCCCCGCCCACAACTGCGGCACCAAGTCAGGCCGACACATCCGTACCCCCGGCCCCGCACGACGCGACCATCGTACACCGCCCAAGCGGTGATGACGGCGTCACGCTCATTTCCGCAGCGAAACCGGCACCCGTACCCAAGCCGGTCCCGCAGGTCGAGCCGAACAACGACACCGGTGCCACCCGCGTACCGGACGTGACGGCCGTGGGTTTTGCCACCGCAACAGTCGCCGATCCCGACGCTATCGATATCGGGGCGACACTGCCAACCCCGGTCGGTCGCACGGTCGCGTCTGGATGGGTGCCGGGGGGCATCATCGGCGACGGCCTGTCGCCCGACACCTTGCCCATACCCTTCGGCGGCAGCGACAGGGTGGGGACCGGGACAGTGATCGGCCGGTTCGCGCTCAAAGGACTGCACGCGAGCGGCGGACTGGGCGAAGTGTTCACCGCACACGACACCGAACTGAACCGCGAAGTTGCGGTCAAGCGCATCAAGTCCCGCTACGCCGACGACCCCGGCAGCCGCCGCCGCTTCCTCACGGAAGCCGAACTCACCGCCCGGCTCGACCACCCCGGCGTGGTGCCGGTCTTCGGCCTCGTCAACGACGCTCGCGGGCGCCCCGTCTACGCCATGCGGTTCATCCGCGGCGAAACGCTCAAAGACGAAATCGACCGCTACCACGGGTTGCAGAAGACCGAGAACGAAGACAAAACCGAACAGACGGACGCGAAGCCTGCCGACCCCGGTTTGGCGTCGTCCCCGGATGGGACGCCCACACCCGCGGTGCCACGCACGGTCGCGTTCCGGCAACTGCTGTCGCGGTTCGTGTACGTGTGCCAAGCCATCGCCTACGCACACGAAAAGGGCATCATCCACCGCGACATCAAGCCCGCGAACGTGATGGTCGGCAAGTTCGGTGAAGTGCTCGTTGTGGACTGGGGGCTGGCGAAATCGCTCGCCGACGGTCCCGACTACGACCGCATCATGAAGAACGCATCCGAGGCCGAGTTCCGCCACGACCCGGAGGCAACCGACCTCCCGTCGCACGTGACGACGGCCGGGACCGCCGTCGGCACGCCGTCGTACATGCCGCCCGAACAGGCCGCCGGACAGCTCGACAAGGTTGGGCCGAAGGCCGACGTGTACTCGCTCGGCGCCACCCTCTTCGCCATTCTCACTGGCGAGGCGCCTTTCACCGGGAAGACCGCCGCGGAGACGCTCGAACAGGTCCGCAAAGGCGCGTTCGATCCGCCGGCCAAAGTGAACGCCGGCTGCCCCAAGCCGCTCGACGCGGTTTGCCGCAAGGCGATGGCACGTAATCAGGACGACCGGTACGCGACCGCGCAGGAACTCGCCGCGGACGTGGAGCGGTGGCTCTCCGACGAACCGGTGAGCGCGTACCGCGATCCGTTCCTGGCGCGGCTCGCGCGCTGGGCACGCCAGCACCCGGCGCGTGTCGCAACGGCCGTTTCGCTCCTCCTCGCGGGCGTGCTCGCGGCCGGTGGCATCGCGTGGGCAATCCACCTCGGCGAGAAGAATACCCGCGCCGAGCGTGACCGCGTCATCGAACAGGAAAAGAAAACTCAGGCGGCGCTCGACAAGGTGACCGAACAGGAGAAGGAAACGGCGAAGCAGCGCGACCGCGCGATCGACCAGGAGAAGAAAACCGAAGCCGAGAGGGCTCGCGTCGGACTCGCGCGTGACCTTGCCCGCGAACGGTACGCGAAAGCGGTTGACGCCTACGGCACACTCGTTCACGATCTCGACAACAAACTCTACGACCGCGCCGAGATGCAGGAGATCCGCAAGACGCTCCTCCTGAACGCGACCGAAGGTCTCAAGAAACTCGTCGAAGGCAAGGGAGAAGGCGACATTGGGGCCGACCGCACGCTCGTCGCGGCGCACCGGCAGATGGGTGAAGTGTACCAGAGCATCGGCCAAACCACGGATGCCCACAAGCAGTTCCTCGAAGCGGAACGAATCGCGCGGGTCGTTCGGAAAGAGGCCGCCGACCCGAACGACAAACGAATCCCCGAAGTACGCGTGGCCGAGACTCGCGTCGCTGACCGCGATCTCGCTCGCACGCTCGACAAGTCGGCCGGCATTCACCTGCTGGCCGGCAACACGAAGGCCGCAATCGACGCGATCGACGAAGCGATCAAGCTGTTCGAGGTGTTCGCCGCGGACAAGACCGACGTGGTCGCGCAGCAAGACCTCGCCAAGGCTCGCAAGCGGCGCTCGGCGATCCTCCTGGAGCGCGGCGACACCGGCAAGGCCGCCGATGAGTGCAAACTGGCGCTGTCCGCACACAAGGAACTTTCCGACGCCGCGCCAAACGACCTCGAACGCAAGCGTGACCTCGCGGCCAGCCTCGACGCAGTCGCGGGCGTGCAGCTCCGCACCGGCGACACAAACGGCGCGGAACTGCATGCCCGCGAGTGCTTGAAACTTCGGCTGGAACTGGCTCCGAAATTCCCCCCGGACCGGGCCAACGTGAAGCGCGAACTCGCCGACGCTCACACCCGCCTCGGTGAAGTTCACTTCGATCGCGCACTGCTAACCGCCGCCGCTAAGGACTACCTCGCCGGGTTGAAGGTACTCGACGACCTTGTGGCAATCGATCCGCAGAACGCCGGCGCGCGGGCCGACCGCGCGCTGCTGCTTGGCCGTCTCGGACACGTTCAACTCCGCACCGGCGACATCGAGGCCGCGCTCGCGAACACCAAAACCAACAAGGAGCAGTGCGAACAACTGCTCAAGATCGACCCGAAATCGGCGAAGGCCGAACGCGACCTTGCGCTCGCCCGCGAACAGTACGGCGAGGCGCTCCTCGCGAACGGCTACACGCAGGACGGGCTGAAGGAGTACGAAGAGACCCTCAAGCAACTGCAATCGCTCCAAACGCTCGACAACGGCAGTGCCGCGGCCAAACTCGAACTGGCCCGCGGGTGGGAGCGCATCGGCGACGGCAAGATCGCCCTCAAGGATCCGAACGGGGCGGTCAGCGCTTTCGCCGAGAGCGTGAAGATCCGCGAAGCGGCCGAGAGAGCAGATACCGGTTCGGCGAGTGTGAAGCGCGACCTCGCGGTCGGGAAGTACAAGCAGGCCGACGCGTACTGCGCCGGCGGGAAGCCCTCGCTGGCTAACGAGTTGGCCAGCGCCGCAGCGAAACTGCTCACCACGTTGGGCGCCGCGAACCCGGGTAGCGGTCAGGCGCAGCGGGACATCGCGCTGGCTTACGGGAAGTGGGGTCAGATACTCGCGGGCGATGGTCGCTCGACCGGTGCGCTGATCGTGTGGCAAAGCTCGCTCGACCGGTTCCAGAAGCTCGCCGACGTGGACCGCGAGAACGTGCAGGCAAAGGAAGAAGAAGCCGCCGCGTGGGAGCGGCTCGCCGGGTTCCACGCGACCGCTGGCAACAACGACCAGGCGCTGAGTTCCGCGCGCAACGCGGTCGCGCTGTGGACCGCGCTCAACAACCGGGACGACGCGCGCACGAAAGCCGGGCAGCGCCGGCTCGCGCTCGCGATGGTTCGCTGCGGAGACATCAACGCCGACATCCGGCAACTGACCGCTGCGTCTGACTGGTACACGAAGGCACTGAAGGAAGTGGAGGCGATGAAAGTCGACCCGCTGCTCGGCCCGGTCAACGACATCGCGAACGAGAAGTTGATCTTCCTCGCCGCAGTGCGAGCCGGGCTGAGCAACCCGCGGAACCTCGCCGACAAGAGCTACGACAAGGTGCGCATCGCCGCGCTGCGGACGGTCGCGACTCTGGAAGTTCGTGCGGACCACGCGGTCGACGCGGCCAGCGCGGCCGACGAACTCGCGAAGGTCGCGACGACCGCCGACGACCTGTTCGCGGTGGCGCGAACGTTCGCAGGGTGTGCCACCGCGACGCGGGGCACCGACGAGGCCAAGAACTCCTACGCGAAGAGCGCGGTGGACGCCCTGAAGAAGGCGATCGCGTCTGGCTTTCGCGACGAACCCGCGCTGACCGGTCCGGCGTGGGACGCGGTCCGCAACCGCGCCCCGGCGCTCAACGAAGTGCAGACCGAGTTAGCGAAGTTGCGCGCCGCGGAGAAGTGACTGCGGCGCGGCGGTTCAGCCTTGCATCCCCTCCCAAGTCGCGTTTACACCAAACCGCGTGCGCAGAACCGCCTCCGCGTACCGTGTCACGGTCCCGCGCACATGAATCCGAGCAAGCGCCGGAAGCGAAGCACGCGCGATTGCTTGCGCCGTGAACTCCGTGAGCGAGAAAGAGCGGACCTCCAGCCACCGCAGGTTCACGAGGTTGCCGCCGGAAAATAACGACCGCCAGCCGTCGCCGAGGCTCGAAAACGAGAGCGTGAGACCGTGAACCCGGCGCAAGTACTCCGAAGCCGCGAACGCGGGCGCGAGGCCGTCAGTCAGTTCCTTGATGTGGACGAACTGCACCGGCGCTGCAGCGAACAGCGTGTTGGCGTGGCGCAGATAGTACCGCGCGGTGGTCGTCGTCCCGCTCACGAACCCGCGCCAGAACCGCTGCCACGTTTCCGGGCGAACCGCGAACGGCAGTTCGCGCCGCCACCGGTCTTCGTGCATTGCCCGCAGTTTGATGTCGCGCGTCTTCAGCTCCTTCGTGTCTTCGCCCACGGCCTTCAGCTGCGCGCGCAGAATTTGTAGCCGGATGAACTCCGCTCGCGCCCGGTCGGGCGCCGACCCGTCGGCATCGGCGTTCTCATCGAGCCAGTCGGCGTAGACGAGGCGCACCGTGTCCTCTTCCGGGTTCTCGCAGATCGCGCGTAGGAACGGCTCGTGTCCGGGCGGCGGCATGACAACTCCCCCTTTCGCGACACGGACACCGTACCCGCAAATGCGGTTCGGGCTTCCCTTTTCCCGTGCCCGACGATATGCCGCGCCGCATGAGTCCGCATTCCGACGCGACCCGCGCCGCGCTCCTCCGGGCGGTCTGGGCGTCCGTCGCGATTCACGTCGTCGCTGTGGGCGCGTTCTACTTTCTGGTGCGCCCGAGCGAACCCAAACCGCGCGAAGCGGGGCTTGACACCCGCGCGCCTGAAGTCCGCATGTCGTTCGCCGAAGACTCGCCCAGTGCCGAAGTTTCGCCTCAACCAACGCCCGCGACGCCACCAAACACCAGTGCCACAAAAATCCAACCGCAGGTTTTCGAAGCGGTGACGCCAGCGGTTCCGCCATTCCACGCGGGACCGCGACCCCTGATACCGCCGCATGCGCTTCCGCCCGAACTCGTCGCGCTGATTCGCAAGCCGGGCGCGAATCCAACACCGGTCGCGTTCCTCGACCCGAACGTAAAACCCGCGGGCGCGACCGGAGCCGGTGCCAACGCGAACCCCACACCCGCGATGCATGGCGCGCTGAAGCCGGGGCAGACGGTGGTGTACGTTCTCGATGCGTCCGGCAGCATGGGCGCGGCAGGTAAGTTCGACGCGGCCCGCGCGGCGCTCGTTGCGACGCTCGCACAGCAACCCCAAACCGTGCGGTTCCAGGTGATCGTGTACGACGCGACCGCGCAACCGCTGCTCGTGTCCAACGACACCGGCGTGGCCGTGACCGACGCGAACGTCCGCGCCGTGACCGCGAAACTCGCGACACTGGAAGCATGCGGAAAGAGTAATCACCTCGTCGCGGTGCGTGCAGCGTTGAACTTTCGCCCCGATGTGATCGTGCTGCTGACGGACGCGGACGATTTAACCGCCGCGGCGTTCAAGCCGGTGTTCGTGGGAGCGAAGCCGATACCGGTGTGTGTCGGACTGGTGACTGCGGACGGCGTGCGAGCGCCACGCGAGTTGAAGTAACAGTACCCCGCCATCTCGTTCCCTGTCCGCGGTGTTCGGCACTCCCGTCGAAACGCGATTGCGTCGCACAACTTCGCACTTTTTCACCGGAACATTAAACGGGGCGCCGCGCAGCGGTCGATGGTAACGGTTGGGCGGGACGTGAGTACGGAAGCCGAAACAATGCAACCTCAACTCCGCGACGAGTCCGACCGGGCCGAACTGTCCGCCCTTACGCCAGCGCGCGCTCACGCGCCGCTATTCGTCTACCGAGACCCGGTTGAGCAAGAGGTGCCGGGTGCGCCCGGATCCTACGACGAACGCGGCTTCGTGATGCTCCGTCAGGCGATCCCTGCCGACTCGATTGACGAGTTCCTCCAACACTACATGAGTTTGGTTCGCGAGGTTTCCGGGCTGCCGTTCACGGACCCGAACGGGGCCGATCTGGTCGCGTTCTACAACCAGAACCGGGACGTGGAATCGCGGGTCTATTCCGAGATCCGGCGGCGCCCGTGGCTCGAATCGTTCTCACGCCAGGACTGCGTCGTGCGCCCCGTTGTTTCGGAAGATCCCGTTCCGCATCGACATGCCGTTCTGGACCGACGAACTCGCGTACTGGCACCAGGACTATTTCTACGTGAAGGGCAACACGGGCGTGGTTACAGCCTGGATCCCGTTGCAAGACACCACCTACGTCAACGGGTGCCTGAGCATCATGCCCGGCTCCCACAAACTCGGCGTTCTCCCGCACGACCTGATGATCGGTAAGAAGCGCGTCCCGAGCGCGATCTTCGACAACGAGATTCGTCTCGTTGAGATGCACAAGGGCGACGTACTCCTGTTCAACTCGCTCTTGCTGCACGCGGGCAATCTGAACCTGTCCACGGGCATCCGGTATTCCATCCAGGCGCGGTACACCCACCTCGACGACGCGGTCGATCAGGGTATGGGTGGCGTCATCCCACTTTCGGAGGGTCAGGCGTGATCCGGGAACCAAAGAATCAGTCCGCGAACGATTTGGCCCAGTTTGAGCTTGTCGAGCAAGTGTTCCTCGGGTCGGCGGGGACGCTCGCCGACCGGGTCGATGGGTTCCCGAAGTTCGCGTCGCGTCAAGCCATCGCGAAGTTCCTCGCGCGCTACGAGATCTTCAAGAAAGTGTTGCCGGTCAACGGCTCGATCGTCGAGTGCGGCGTGTTGCACGGCGCCGGTCTGCTCACCTTCGCGAAACTCTCCGCGATTTTCGAACCGGCCAACCACGTGCGCAAGGTGATCGGGTTCGACACGTTCGAGGGGTTCCCGTCGGTCCATGAGCGCGACACCTCGGGCGGTACGTCCTCGCATTTCGCGCGCGGCGGGCTGACCGGGTCGCCGTTGGAGGACGTGCAGCGTGCGGTGGAACTGTTCGACGCCAACCGGCCGATCGCGCACATCCCGAAGGTCGAACTCGTTCGCGGCGACCTCTGCGTAACGGCACCCGAGTACCTCCGTGCCAACCCGCATCTGGTGGTCAGCCTGCTCTACCTGGACGTCGATCTCTACGAACCGACCAAGGCGGCTCTGGAGACGTTCGTTCCGCGAATGCCAAAGGGCGCAGTGATCGTGTTCGACGAGTTGAACGCAAAGATGTTTCCGGGCGAGACCGTGGCTGTGGATGAAGTGTTGGGACTGAAGAACCTCAGAATCGAGCGGTTTCCGTCCGACTCGTACCTCTCCTACTGCGTGCTCTGACCACGATATTCGGGGCGAACCCGGAGCGTCAGCAACGGGTTCGCCCCGAATGACCGTTACACCGCCTGGTCTTCGTACTCGTCGGCCTCTTCGTTCTCGCCGTCGGCCGGTGGGGTGTTCGCGAATTCGGCGCTCGACGGGTTGTGCGCGTCAATCGAGCGCAACAACTTCGCCGTCTCTTCCAGTTCGTTACCCATGCAGCACACGCTGATGACCACTTCCGCCAGCGCCGCGAACGGCAGGTCGTTGGTCAGTTCCACCCACTTCGCCAACTCCGCCGCAGTCAACTCCGGCACTTTCCGAGCGAGGTACGCTTCGCGCATGCGAGCATCGGGCGCGTCGATGCGCAGGATGCGGTCAAAACGGCGCGGACGCGAGATGATGCGCCGGTCGAGCTTCTCCGGGTAGTTGGTCGTCGCGAGGTTCACGGCCTTGTCCACCTGGTGGTTGCCGTCGAGCCACTGGAGCAATTCCGAATCGCCGTAGTGCTCGATGATGGCGTCGATGTCCTCGAACACGCACACAATCGGTCGGGTCGGTTCGACTTCGCGGAACTTCTGCAAGCAGTGGATGAAGTGGCTCGGGTACGAGCAGTAGAATGCGAGGTGCCCATCGGCGATCACGTCCGCGATGATCTGGTTCACCAGCGACGACTTACCGCAGCCCTGTTTGCCGTAGAGCAGATACCCGCGGCGGTGCAGGTAGCCGTAGCGCGCGAACCGCTCGCTCAGCCCCCAGAACTTCTTGATTTCGCCCTGCACTTGTGCCGGCAGACTATCGGGGAAGTGAATCAGTTCGTCGGCCACGAGATCGCGGGCGTGGTAGTTCGGGTTGCCGCAGCCGTCCATGAAGACCGTGTACGCACCGGGCGGGAGCGTGTCGGTCGTGCGCCCGCACACCTGGTACTTGTTCGGCCCGGTGATCATCCACTGGTAGCCGTATTCGTTGCGAACGGGGAGGCGATTCACCATTGTGTCCTCGTGGGTGAGAGTTCGCGAAACAGACCGTTGAAGTTGGTTTGTGGTTCGCGCGCGAAGATTGGAAGAGAGGGAGTTGTAACCGGTCGAAGTGGTGAACGCAGTGTCGGTAGCCGAAGTGCTGAAG
Source organism: Singulisphaera sp. GP187 (assembly GCA_945905925.1). GTDB lineage: Bacteria > Planctomycetota > Planctomycetia > Gemmatales > Gemmataceae > Gemmata. The sequence continues at coordinate 31,199 of CAMDQN010000005.1, read as the reverse complement.
GCGGGTCGGGAGCGGGAGCGACCGGAGACAACGCGAGTTGAGTTCGCGAAACCTCCGGTCGCTCCCGCTCTCGGCTCGGTCAAGAACGGCATCGGCCTCACTTCGCGGGTTTGATCGCGAACTTGCGAGCGACCGGGGTCGCGAGTTTGTAGATGTCCGCTTGCGCCGCGTCGATCTTCTCCATCCGCGTTTTCAGTTCAGTCACCTTTCGCTCGGCCGCGGTCGCGGCGAGGTCTTTCAGCCAGTCCTTGTTTGGGAACTGGAACATCACCACGTCGAAGAACCGCTGCGAGACGATTGCGTTCTTCGCGTTGATTGCCTGGAGCACCTTGTTGCCCTGGTCCCATACCGGGCCGTTGATGGTGGTGCCGAGGTTTACGCCGACGGCCAGTTCCTTCGCGGAGAAATTGCCGACCTCGATGCCGTCGATGCTGACCGTGTAGCCGCCGTCCTTGAGACCTTTCACGGTCAGGCCGTAGTAGTTCAGGTCGCGCAGTTCGTTTGTGTACGGCAGCATTGGCAGCCAGTCCTTTTGAACCGGCATCGGCAGTGCGTCGTCGAGCCGAGTGAAGGTCAAGACCGCGTCGTTCGGGACCGTTGAGATGTCGGTGACCTTGCAGCCTTTGGTGTCAGCTTTCGCGGTCGCCACATCGACCGTCGCATCGCTGACGATCGCCGGCGCCTTCAGCCCGGTGAGGATCGCGTGGGCCATCAGCATCCCGCCGGGAGGGGAAGTATGGAACCCGTCGTAGTACGGCTTGGCCTTTTTCGCTTCGGGGTCGTCTAATTCCATCTTGTCGGTCGCGGCCCGAGTGATGGCGTACTGATCGACGTAACTCACCTTGTGTTTGTCCGCGAGTTCCTTGAGCGGAGCGTAGAACTGCTTTTGCGTTTCGACGTACAGTTTGCCGTTGGTCTTGTTGCGGCGGTCCACGGCGTTGGGCGAGAGCAGTGCGACGCGTGCGCCGGCCTTGTTCGCCATTTCGAGCATCGCTGCGGTCTTCTCGACGAACACCTTGTTCGAGGCGGGGTTGAACGCGCCATACCCGCCGTCGTTCATTCCGAAGTTGATCGTGATCGCGGTGGGCTTCTCCGCGAGGACGTGGTTCTGGAAGCGTCCGGCGCCGCCGTTGGCGGTGTCGCCGCCGATGCCCGCGTTGATGAACGTGAAGTTCCCCTTTGGCATCCGTGTCGTGAGGTACAGTTCGATGTAGGTCGAATACTGGTATTGCGATGTTATACTGTCGCCGAGGAACACGATGCGGTCGTTGGGCTTGAAGAAGAAGTCCTTGCCGTCTTCGGTCGCAGGCGCCGCAGTCGGTTTCGGATCAGCCGCGAGCATCGCGGGCGCGGAAGGCGTTAGCCCGATGGCGAGAACGGCCGCAAGTGTGGCCAGAGCGAGAAGACGCGACATTGCGAAAGCCTCGTGCGGAAAGGTAAGCACGAGGTGGATTGTATTCGAGCGCGCGGTGCGAACGCCAACAGTTTGGCCGCGAGCCGAAGGCGAGCGCGACGACTTCACACCTTCTTGTACTGCGTCGTAACCTCGAAGGTGCCATCCGGCAACGGCACCTTCTGGTAGTCGCTGAAGAGGTTGGGCGCATCCTTCACGAGCACGTCGAGAACCGCCGTCGCGAGCTTGCGGATCTCCGGCTCGGCGAACGCGGACCCGCGCATCTCGATGAAATGGCGAAGTGCGCGAGCGTTTCCGGTAACGAAGATCTTCGTCTCGGTGGCGTTCGGCAGGACACTCCGTGCGGCCTGGCGCGCGGTCTTGCGCCGTGTCGTGCGGTCGCTATTCGGCGGGAGCATCGCGGCGGTTGCAGCCGCGGGGTCGGCCAACTTCGCGTTTAGCGCTTCGGCCAACTTGACGTAGGCTGCGTGCGACTGTTTCACGGTTTCGAGCCAGATCGCGTGTAACTCGGGGTCGTTCGCGATGATGTCTGGTTCGACGTATTCCGCAACGGACTCATCGACGTAACGCTGCGAAAGTTGCGAGAACCCAAAACCGGCGCGATGTCGCACGAGTTCGTGCGTGAGCGAACGCGATACGCCAGTGAAGAGTAAGTTCCAGACGGCGTGTTCGAGGACGCTACCGTGACCGACTTCCTTGATGTGCGTCAGGTACGCGGCGTTCCCGCCGGGTCGCGGCTTCGCGAATGACATATAACAGAGGCGGCCCGCCGTCTCGGTCAGCACCTCGCCCGCAATTTCGCTATCGCTCTCCCAATTCACGCCATGGTCCGCGAGGAAACGGTCGAGTTCGGTGTCGTCCACGGTTTGGCGACCGAGGACGTACACCGACGGTTCGGTGATGACGCGAATACCAGTGTCCACTGAGTTCGCCACTGCGTGAGGAGTAGGCACGACCATGCGTGAGGCCCGTCCGTGGGTTACGATGTAATCGTTATATTCGACCGTCCCGGTCGGGTGAATTGAGTCCGAGTTGCCCATGCCGCGTTTCGACGTGTCCCCGGCCGCGCCGCACGAACTGCTGCCCGCGTGCCGGTTGTTGTTCAACACACCGGATTCGGAACAGTCGCGCGTGTGTCTCCTGTCTGTTGGGGCGGAGTCGGTGGTGTTTGTCGCGCGCGCCGCGGGCCGGTTGTGCGGCGCGGCGCTCGTGCAGGCGATGTCCGGTGCGATGGGTGTGACGTGCCCGCCGCGTGGCGAATCCACCGAAGCCGAGGACGCCGTAACAAGTGCCGCGTGCGCGTGGCTTCGCGAGAGGGGCGTGAAGGTGTGTCAGGCGTTCGCCGGCGCAGACGAAGTCCGTGACATGGCTCCGCTCGAGCGATACGGCTTCCGGCACGTCACGCAGTTAGCGTTCTTGCGTCGAGAGATTGATCGCACACACGACGGGATCGCATGGCAACCGCACGAATCGCCCGTGTTTCTGGCTTCTCCCACGTCGCGAAACGCGAGCCTGTTCGCGGAAGCCTTGATCGCCACGTACGAGGCGAGTCTCGACTGCCCCGAGTTGAACGCGACCCGGACACGCGTGGACATTCTCGACGGCTTCAGCGAACCGCACCCGACGCCGGACAAGTGGTGCCGCGTCTTGGTTCACGAGACGCGCGACAGGTCCGCGAAGGCCGCAGTGGGCGTCCTCGTCCTCGATGACGGTGAGGCACCCGACTCGCGCAGTATCTCCTACCTCGGGGTCGTGCCCGGCTGCCGCGGGCGCGGGTACGGCGACTGGCTCATCCGCTTCGCGGCGCGGGTTGCGTCCGAGGCGGGCGAGGCGCTGACGTTGTCTGTTGATGTGCGCAATTCGCCCGCCATGAAGCTCTACGCGCGCCACGGGTTCATCGAGTACGACCGGCGTGAGGCGTGGCTTGCGACATGGCCGGCGTGACTTCACTCCGATTTAGTTCAAGTGCGATTCTCTTCGCGCGAGTTTGGCGCACGCGCCCGACTGCGCCACGTTGCGCGTTCTGGCGCGATTGCTGCGCATGTGCCCGGCGCGCCTGACTCTGCCGACCGCGCCAAGCCCCTATCCCGGATACCTCACCTTACTGACCTTCCGGCGCGTAGGCGCCGCGTGCGAATCGCAGATATTGAAAGGAACACTGAATCGCACCGGGGAGTTTTCCGTGCCACCCCGACTCGCAACACGATCGCTCGCTCCGCAAGAATCGCCGGCCCCCTCGCGAGTTCCCGCGCGGTCGGTGCCGCCAGCGACCGCGCTCACCGGTGCGGTCAGTTCGCGCGTCGGCGCGGCGCGCTTCAACCTGTGGTTCCAGGGACACGCGACGTTCGTTCCGCTCGGGGGGCGGGTCGTCGTCGCGGCGCGCAACCAGCACACGCAAGAATGGCTCGAACAGACCTTCGGCGCGGCCGTGAAAGCCGCGGTCGCGGAGGTGTGCGGGCCGAACACTGCAGTGCAATGGGTCGTGGACGCCGAATCGCTCGACGCGGGCGCGGTTCTCGCAGAAGCCGAGCCCGTCACGACGAAGGGGGAACCGACCAGGCCGCGAACTGCCGCGGCACCCGTGACGCGAACCGAAAACCTGCTCTCTTCTCCTGCACCTCAGCCGAAGCAGCAAGTCGATATCTTCGGCGAACCGGTCGCGCCGCCGAAGCCGAAGGTGAAGCGTGCCGATCCAGAAGCTGAGGCACTCGCCCGACCGCTCGCGACCCAGCGCACCGGGCGCCGGTGGAAGTCGCTCGCGGACTTCGTCTCGGGGCCTTGTAACCGCGTCGCACACGCTTCGGCACTGAGCGTAGTCGAAGAACCCGGGCAAGGCGCGAACCCGCTCGTGATTCACGGCCCGGTCGGGACCGGCAAGACGCACCTGCTCGAAGGCATCTTCCTCGGTCTGAAGAAGCAGAGCGATCAGCGACCCGTGTACACCACCGCGGAAGAGTTCACCACGCGGTTCGTGCAGGCGTCGCGGCTCGGGAAGATGTCCCAATTCCGGCGGCAGTTCCGCGAGTGTTCCACACTCTTGCTCGACGATCTGCACTTCCTCGCGACCAAGAAGGCGACGCAGGAAGAGTTCCTGCACACGTTCGACGCGCTCCTCGCCGACGGCCGACAAGTCGTAGTGACAACCGACTGTCACCCGCGACTCGCTGATGAGCTGATGCCGGAACTGCTTGACCGGTTGCTCGGCGGTGCGGTGTGGGGTCTAATGCCGCCGGACCCGGAAACACGGCTCGAAATCCTTCGCAAGAAGTCGTGCGGTCCCGGCCCAACGATTCCCGACGCGGTGTTGCGCACACTGGCGAACACGCTTCGCGGCAACGTGAGGGAACTCGAAGGCGCGGTGAACAGCGTGCGCCACTACGCGAAGGTGACCGGGCGCCCGGCGGACATGGCGACCGCGCGCGAAGCACTCGGCGACCTGCTCCGGCACGCGGTGCGTGTGGTGTCGGTCGCGGACGTGGACGCGGCCGTTTGCGCTACGCTCAGGCTCGCGGCCGGCACACTTCAATCGAAGGCGCGAACGTGGGCTGTTAGCCACCCGCGAATGATCGCGATCTACCTGTGCCGCAAGCACACGGCCGCGACCTACGGCGAAGTGAGCAAGCACTTCGGCGCGAAGACGCACAGCACTGCGGTCGCGGCGGAGAAGAAGGTGCGGACGTGGCTGGATAAGAACGCGAGTGTCGCGATCGGTGACCGCGACTGGCCGGTGAAAGAACTCCTCGATCGCGTCGAGCGCGAACTTCAGCGGTGAGTCTGGTGTCCGGGATGGACTAATGTACGTTCGCGACTACAACCGTGCCGCGTGGGATCATCAGGTCGCGAGCGGGAACCGGTGGACGGTTCCGGTTAGCTCGGAAGTGACCGCCGCGGCGCGGCGTGGCGAATGGTCCGTGGTACTCACGCCCACGAAGCCGGTTCCGCGCGACTGGTTCCCGCCGCTGGCCGGATTGGATGTGTTGTGCCTCGCGTCCGGTGGCGGGCAACAGGGTCCGGTTCTCGCTGCGGCCGGCGCGAACGTCACGGTGTTCGACAACTCCCCGGCACAGCTCGCACGCGATCGCGAAGTCGCCGCACGCGACGGCTTGACAATCACCACCGTCGAAGGCGACATGCGTGACCTGTCCGCGTTCCCGGACGCGTCGTTCGGCTTGATCTTCCACGCGTGTTCAAACGGTTTCGTACCCGACATCCTACCGGTGTGGAAGGAAGCCGCACGCGTTCTGCGCGCGGGCGGCGTGTTGCTCGCGGGGTTCGTGAACCCCGTGTTGTGTTTGTTCGACGACGCGCAGATGCAGCAGGGCGAGTACGTGGTCCGGCACCGCATCCCGTACTCGGACCTGTTTAGCATCACTGACGAGGAACGGCGCCGGTACACGGATGCCAACGAACCGCTGTGTTTCGGGCACACGCTGGAAGACCAGATCGGCGGGCAACTGGAAGCCGGGTTTTTGCTCGCGGGGTTCTACGAAGACGGCGGGGAGGGTTGGAAGCTATCGGAGTACATTCCGTGTTTCGCCGCGACGCGCGCGATCCGCGTGTAACGGCTACGAACTCGTCGCGACCGGAATCACTTCTTTCCTAACCGCTCCAACGCGCGTTTCGCCTCCTGCGTGCGGAACGCTTTTGCTTCGCCCCCGGCCAACTCTTTAAGCAGCGCACGCGATTCGTCGGTGCCGAGCGCTTCGAGCAACTCGATCACGCGGCAGTCGGTGAGATTCGTCCTGTCATTCTCGGCATCGCCGTTCGCAGCCGGCTTGAGCTTCATCTTGATGAGCTTGAACGCGGCGTCCGGTTCGCGGCTGAGGCGTGCCATCGCGAGGTACGCGGCTTCGGCCTTCCCGGTCGCGAGCGCGTCCCACAGCTTCGCGGCGTTCGTCTCGTTCTTGAGCGCGTCCGGTAGCGGCATGGCTTGAAGGCGCATGTCCCACACGAGAACGGTGTGATCGCCGCCCGCGGTGAGCAACTTCGTGCCGTCCGGCGTGAACCCGAGCAGGTGGGCGCCACCGGGGCGCGGGGCCGGTAGTACGCGCCGCACCTTCCCGGTTGCCGACTCGTAGATTCGGATCTCGTAAATCTCGAAGAAACTGAGGGCGAGGGCGAACTGTCGCCGGTCCGGCGAGAATGTAACGGCCCACGACGGGTGCAGACCCAGATCATCGACCTCTTTGAATTCGTAATCCACGAGCCGGGCGCCGGGCGCCGGGGTGCTGGTGCCGGGGACGATGACGCGCGGCGGGTCTGAACCCTCGAATGAAGCGACGAGCGGGCGGAGGTCGGCGCGCAGCCCGAACGTCCGGGAGACGCTCTCGTCCTTCTTCCAGGCCGCGGGCAGCGGCTTGCCGGTCGTCGCGCTCCACCTTTGCGGCTCGGTCACGTCGGCGAACACCGCGCCGTCGGGCGAGAAACCCGGTTCGTCGCCCCTAACGTCCATCTCCACGGCGAACCGCTTCTTCCCGCTCGGCCAGTCCCACACCTCCAGTTCGCGACCGCCTACCCAGGTGAGAACGGACTTGCCGTTCGGCGCGAACGCGACCCACGCGCAACGAATCTTCGCCAGTTCGCCGGGGAGCGGAACCTCAAGCCCGGATTGCAGGTCGCGGGCGATGAGTCGGTCGAACGAGTTGTATACGACCGCGGTTCCGTCTGGGGTGAATCGCGGATAGTGGTTGTACGAATGCACCCGCGTCGTCGCCTTCCCGAAGGCGCGAAGTTCTTTCCCGGTCGCCAAATCCCACAACCGAACGGTTTCGTCTTCGGCGTGCGTGAGGAGCCGCTTGCCGTCGGGCGACAGTTCCGCGTAACTCACCGAAGCGCGGTGGCCGGGCGCGTCGTTGAGGGGCCGAAACGTCTTCGCGTCCCACAGCCGAATTAGCCCGAACCGGTCCGCGGTCGCGATGCGGGCACCGTCGGCCGACACCGCGACCGCCGTCGGCGCGCTCAAGTGCCCGCCCAACAGCCCGAGCGTCTTTCCCGTCGCGAGGTCAACGATCGCGGTCCGGTAACCCGGCACGACGAGCGCGCGGCCCGACGGCAGGAAGACGTAGTCGGCGGGCTGATCTTCGTCGCGGACGACTTGCGGTTCGCCGGCGTCTTTGCCGTCGGCGTGTGGCGTCCGGCCCAGTTTGGAACGCTTCCCGGTGCCGAGTTCGATCAGGTCGTAACCCCATTCCTTTTCGGTCCCGGCGGAAATCACCACGTCGCCGCCGTCGGGGGTGAGCGGCGGCGGAAACCCGAACCCCGACACCCGAACCGGTCTGCCGGGCTGGCCTTTGGCAACGTCCCACGCGGTCGCGGTCCACTCTCCCCGATCGTCGGGACTCGCCAGCGCGCGGAACGTGACGAGCGTTTTGCCGTTCGCGGAGAGCCGCACACCGTCGGCCCCTTCCGCCCCGAGGTCGATCACCCCGACGCGCGTGAGCTTCGCGACGGTGTCCGCCGGCTTCAGTTCGAACACGTGAATCGCGTGCTTGTTGTCGGCCGACAGCCACCGCGCCGCGACCCGTCGGCCGTCCGCGCTGAAGACGAAGTCGTGATACCCCGGGTCGTCCCTTCGCCTCTTTCCCAACTCGTCCGGGAGACCGTCGTACACTCCCGGCAGGACCGGCGGAGACGCGGCCTTCGAGTCGGTGAAGTCCCACACGCGGAAGTCGTCGGGGACGAGTTTCGCGGGCTTGCCCTTCTTCCCCGGGTCGGCGCGGAGGGTGATCGTGAACGCGCCCCCCTCCCCCCACACGAGGCCGCGGAACAGTTCGCTGTTCACCCTGCGCTCGCGAACCGGTCGGCCGGTCGCCGAGTCCCACACGGTCAGCGCGGTCAGGCCGCGCCCGCCGTAGCGGGCGGTGGCGAACTGTTTGCCGTCCGGGGACAGCGCGAGGTGGTGGACGCCGCCGCCGGCGCGGAAGCGGTCGTCACCCAATCGCACGATCGCACCCGGCGGCAGGTCGGCCGCGCGCAGCGACCCCGCAATTACTGCGAGCAGCACCAGTGAGCAAGCAACACGCGACATCGGTAAACCCTCCAAACCGCATCGTAGCCGAACGAACCCGCTCACCGCGAGACGAACTCCGTTGCTCCTCTAACGCGCCGCGGGTATCGTTAGTTGATGAAGTCGGGCGGGTTGCTCTGCGATCCGCAGAAGTGGTTTAGCTCGCTGCTTTGCAGCAGGCTGATGTTGCGTCAGCCGAGTTTCTACCAAGCCACACGACTCGGGGAAGGCTGTTCCAGCACCGCTTTCGCTGGCCAAGCGCTTGCGCATGCAGGAGCCTGGACCAACCCCGCCAGTCGTGGTTCTCCTGCATGCGCAAGCGCTTGGCCAGCGGCGGTGCCGTGAGCCTTCCGCGCACCAGGTCGAGAAGTAAACCCCGCGACCCGTCCGGCTTCACTCTCTCATCTCCGCGGGCGGCACGATTGGCCGGCGCGTCGGCGCGGTTGTTTGCCACTTGTTCCACTTCTCGCTGTCGTACACGCTCGGCGGAACCTTGTAGGTGTCCGGGTCGTACCGGAACTTGTGTTCTGGTACCGGCGACCGTTCCTTCATGCTCGGCCCAATGAGCAGCGCAACGACAACACATACCAGCACACAACAGAGGCCAATCGCCCAGGCACTTCGCGCCGAGAGTTCGCTTGCGCGTGTGGGCCGCGGGTCTCTCCACGGCTCGGGCACCGCGGGCGCCGGAAGGTGCGCCCAGTCGGGCATCCGCAGCGGTAGCGGAACCGGTGGCGGGCGCGGCGGGAGACCGCCCAGGATGTCGCGGAGTGCAGTGCGCATCTCGCCGTGTGGCAGGTGCCGCTGGTTCGCGTCGGTGAGTTTCGAGAGCAGCGTACGAGTGCGGTCGGACATCTGCGCGGCACCAGACCACGCCCACCAGTCGCCGCCGAACAAGATGTATCGCAAACTGCGGAACGATTCGTTCTCCGCGACCGCTTCCAGAACTTGCGAGAACGGCCCGCTGTTCAGCACCAGTGTCTCGACGTTCGCAAAGTTCCCGTTGAGCAGGAACCCGAACACCGACGTGCGGAAGAACGACACCTTCAGCCACCCGACGCGCTCCAGTTCCGGGCTGCGACCCACTTCCGTCAACAGGTCGCCGTACTGCCCGCGATCGTTCCGCTCGTCGTTCCCCATGTAGTCCGTCGCGTACAGGTGAACGTCCCACAGCGGGCACGCGGCGAACGGATCGTCGTCGGGGATGTACCGGAGCGCGGGGCTGTCGTGCGGCAGCGGCCACAGCACCGGGATGTGCTGATGCGGCGCCAGCGGGCGACCCAGGAACTGCTGCGGACACAGCGCGCGGAACGGGCGCAGGAACCCGCGATCGAACGGCGCCGTGCGCACTGGAATGGGAAGAGCGCGGCGCCACTTCGCCCCGCACCGGAACAGCAGTCGCTTCTGGCGCGCGGCCAACTCAGGGTCGGACGGGCCACCGCTCTTCCACCCGCCCGGACCCAATCGCGCAATCGCGCATTGAATCCGAATGAACTCGGCCCGCGCGTGTTCCGATCGCGCAAGCAGATCCGGGAACTGCTCCGCGTTCTCGTCGAGCCAGTCGGCGTACACGAGCCGCGCCGTGTCGTCGTGCGGCGCACTCAGGATCGCCCGGTATAGTGCCCGCTCTTCCACCTCAACCCGCCCTCTTGCGGTGCGCTCGCCAGGTCGGTATCCCAACACGGCCGGGCCGCCCTTCAGGCTACCACAACGGAGTCGCGTGTGCGCACCCTCATCACCGGCGGCGCCGGGTTCATCGGTTCCCACCTCTGCGAACGGTTCCTCGCCGAAGGGCACGAAGTCGTCGCGGTGGACAACATGATCACTGGCGACCTCGCGAACCTCGACCACCTGCGCACGAACCCGCGGTTCCGGTTCATCGGGCACGACATCTCGAACTCGCTAAAGGTGAAGGAGAAGCTCGACAACGTGCTGCATTTCGCCAGCCCGGCCAGCCCGGTCGATTACCTCGAACACCCGATTCCGACGCTGAAGGTCGGCGCGCTCGGGACGCACAACACGCTCGGACTGGCGAAGACCCACGGCGCGCGATACCTGCTCGCGAGTACCAGCGAAGTGTACGGCGACCCGCTCGAACACCCACAAAAGGAAAGCTACTGGGGCAACGTGAACCCGATCGGGGTGCGCGGCTGCTACGACGAAGCGAAGCGGTTCGCGGAGTCGATCACGATGGCTTACCACCGCGCCCATGGCGTGAACACGCACATCATTCGCATCTTCAACACTTACGGAGAGAGGATGAGGCTGAACGACGGGCGTGTGCTGCCGAACTTCATGTACCAGGCGCTGATGGGCGAACCGCTCACCGTGTACGGCAAGGGCGATCAGACCCGCAGTTTCCAGTACGTCTCCGACCTGGTCGAAGGCATCTGGCGGCTGTTGCCCATCGACTACCACGAACCGGTGAACCTCGGCAACCCGGCGGAAATTACCATCCTGGAGTTCGCGGAGGAGATTCGGAAGCTCGCGGGCAGCACAAGCGAGATCGTATACCGGCCGATCCCGCAGGATGACCCGAAGGTGCGCCAGCCGGACATTACGCGGGCGCGGCAGTTACTCGGTTGGGAACCGAAGGTCGGGCGCGACGAGGGACTGAAGCGGACAATGGATTTCTTCCGCCGCAAATTGGGGAAGTGACGCCCCTGGTGCGACCATCACGACCTGAGCTTTAGTAATTTGTTCATCCGGCGGTCGAGGCGTTCCCACACCTCGCCGGCGGGAACGCTCACGGCGGGAAGCCGCTCCGGGAAGTGCGTGAGCTTGCCGTCGGGTTTCACCTGCGCGAAGCCGAAGAGCGATTCCGCCCACACGCCGCCGTCGTCGTCCCAGGGCGTGCCGACCAACCCGCACACCAGGTACGCCGCAGTACGGTGAAGCACCGCACCCTGAATCTCGACCACCACACCCACCGGCACCGGGCGCAGACACTCCATGTTCAGCACGCGGCGCAGCACCAGATTCGCTTCCGGGCCGACGTGCTTCCACGCGGTCGCGTACCCCGCTTCCAGCATGAGCCGGAGCATCGCGCCCGCGTACAGCGTGCCGTAGTGGTTCGCGTCCGCGGGGAGAACGAGTTTGTGGCTGTGCGTGATGGCCATAGCGCAACGAGTACGGGAAACAGGTCGGCGCGCTCCGCGCAGGCGCACGCGATTGTTCGCGGCACGCCCGCGAGCGGTTTCAGCGGCGCGTCCTCCCTGAATGCATCCCTTTACCGGGGCGCCGGGAACCGGGCAAGCCCACCTAATCTGTGGACGAACCCGCAGCCGTTCCGCACCATGACCGGGACACGCCGTTCCTTTCCGCCTTGCGAGACCGCTAATGCAACGAACACTCATCCTGTTGAAGCCCGACGCGGTACAGCGCCGGCTGGTCGGTGACATCATCGAGCGATTCGAGCGCAAGGGGCTGCGCCTCACTGGGCTGAAACTGGTACCGGCATCGCGCGAACTCGCCGAGAAGCACTACGCGGTTCACAAGGGCAAGCCGTTCTACGAGAGCCTGCTCACGTTCCTCACGAGCGGGCCGACAGTCGCGCTCGTGTGGGAGGGTCGCGAGGCGGTCGCGGTGTGCCGCACCCTCGTGGGCCTCACCGACGGCGCGAAGTCGCCTCCGGGCACGATCCGTGGCGACTTCGCGCTCTCGGTTCAGAATAACCTCGTTCACGGCAGCGACAGCACCGAGAACGCGGCGATCGAAATCGCTCTCTGGTTCAAACCGGAAGAGTTGGTGAACTTCACCGCGACGGACGCGAACTGGGTCGCGTAATGCGAGCCATCCGCTCCAGCCGGCGCAAACCGAACCGTCAACCACCTTCCGGTGCCGCCACGTGCGGAAGACTTCGCATATGGTGCCTTCCACAGTCGAAATAATGGAGGGTCTGGGGAAGATGTGACACCAGGAGGCGGAGCCGTGAAGGGCATTCTTGTCGCGGTGGTACTGGTGGTGGGCGCGAGCACCGTCAGCGCGAACCCAACGCCGTTCGCGGACGCGTCGGGACACGTGCGCGGCACAACGGCGCGCACGGTCGTCGATTCGCGCGCCGGGGCCGCTCGCCCATCCGTGACGAAACTGCACCCAGTCGTCGGCTCGGTTCACCGGACTGGTCACTTCACCAACCCAATCACGCACCGAACGAAGTACTCCGACACCGTTTACAACCCGGTTTTGGGTCAGTTCGGTTTGCGCACGTTCCGCCGGTGACGGCCGTTTCGCGCCCGTTCTTCTGGTATCCTCGATGAACCTGTCCTCGCGTGAAGGTTCCGTCGATACCATCGCGAAACTCGCCAACGCGGCGCCCGGATCGGCATTTGTCTTCCGGTTCTTGGTGAACTCGTTGGCGGTGTTGAAGCAAGTACCACGCGCGCTGCGAACTGGGACGTTCTGTGGCACGGCCGGGACACTCCGCCCGTGGCGTGAACAACTCCCAACCTTGCTCTCTCCCGCATTTCACGGCACAATCCCGGTGTTGATTCGCACTCCCATCCCATACTGAGGTTCACGCCCGTGGCCAAAACTGCCGCCGCACCCACTACTTCACCCACAAACCGCGCCGCCGAACTTCGCAAGCAGATCGATCACCACAACCACCTCTACTACGTCGAAGCACGCACGGAGATTTCCGATCGCGACTTCGACAAACTGCTCCAAGAACTCGCGGACATCGAAGCAAAGCACCCGGAACTGGTCACGCCCGAAAGCCCGACGCAACGCGTGGGCGGTGCGCCGATCCCCGGCTTCAAGCAGATCACGCACAAGGTGCCGATGCTCAGCATCGAGAACAGTTACGACGAAGCCGACCTGCGAAAGTTCGACGCGGACGTGCGGAAATCTCTCGGTGTGAAAACGGTGGTCGAGTACGTCACCGAACTGAAGATCGACGGCGTTTCGATGGCGGTCACTTACGAGAACGGACAACTCGCGTTCGCGGCCACGCGCGGTAAGGGCGATGTCGGCGATGACGTGACCCACAACGTGAAAACTATCTCCGCAATCCCACTGAAACTCGCCGCAGACAAGCCGCCGAAAACATTCGAGGCGCGTGGCGAGGTTTACATGCTGCGGTCCGAACTCGCCCGCATCAACGCGGAGCAGGCGAAGAACAAGGAAGACCCGTACAAGAACACCCGCAACCTCACCGCCGGGACGCTCAAACTCAAAGACCCCAAGGAGTGCGCGAAACGGAAACTCCTCATCTTTTCCTACGGTGCCGGCGTCATCGACGGCTTGAACATCAAGAAGCAATCCGATCTCCTCGCGAAACTGAAAGAGTTCGGCTTCCCAGTCAACCCGCACGAGAAACTCTGCACAAGCATCGAGGAAGTTATCGCGTACTGCAAGGAATGGGACGCGAAGCGCAAAGACCTGCCCTACGACACAGACGGCATCGTCATCAAGGTGAACGATTGGGACCAGCGCGAAAAGATCGGCTACACCGCGAAGGTGCCGAAGTGGGCAAAAGCCTACAAGTTCGACCCGGAGAAGGGCACCACGAAGTTGGGCGCGGTGGTGTTCCACATCGGCAAGTTCGGCGAACTCACTCCGGTCGCGACCTTCGACCCGCCGGTGGAACTCGCGGGCACGACGGTCACGCACGCGAGCATGCACAACGCGTCGTGGGTCGCGGAGAAGGACGTGCGCATCGGCGACACTGTCGTCGTCGAGAAGAAAGGCGAGATCATCCCGCAGGTAGTGGACGTCATCAAGGCGGACCGCAAGGGCACAGAGAAGGTCATCACGTGGCCGGACTTCTGTCACGAGTGCGGCGCGCCGGTCGTAAAGAAGGAGACCGCGAGCAGTTACAACTTCGTGTGCAGCAACCCAGAGGCGTGCGCCGGTGGGATGTGGAAGCGACTCGAAGGGTACGCCCGCAAAGAGCGCCTGGACATCGACGGTCTCGGCCGCGAGGTCGCGATTCAACTCGTTGAGTCGGGCTTAGTGAAGTCGATCCCCGACCTGTACTCGCTGACGAAGGAACAACTCCTCAAACTCGAAGGGTTCAAGGAGAAGAAGGCGCAGAAACTCCTCGACGGCGTCGCCGCGAGCAAGACCCGCGGGCTTGCCCGTCTCCTCGCGGGTTTAGCGATCTTCCGCGTCGGCGAAGAAATGGCCGAACGCTTGGCGGAAGCGTTCCCCGACATTGACCTCATCATTGCCGCGACGCCCGACCAACTCGCGAGTACCGAAGGCTGGGGACCGGAGCGGGTCAAGTACCTGCGAGCCTTCCTCGACAACGACAACGGCAAGACGCTCATCGCGGCGCTGAAGACACTCGGCATCAAGATGACGCAGGACAAGCGCGCGGTGCCTGCCGGCGGGTTGCCACTCGCGGGGATGACTATTGTCGTGACGGGAACGCTCGACACCTACGACCGCCTCGGGATTGAATCGACTATCAAACAATACGGCGGCAAGACCAGCGGAAGCGTGTCGAAGAAGACGAGTTTCCTGCTGCTCGGCACTTTGCCAAAGCCGAGCAGCAAGCACGAAGACGCGAAGAAGATCGGCGTGAAGATCATCGAAGAGGCCGAGTTCCGCAAAATGATCGGCGAGGGATAATTCTGGGTAGGCGCCGCTTGCCGAGCGGCACAGTTTTTGATGCCAATCGCATGTCCGTCGCGCAAAACGGCGCGGCGGGCCTACTTCTTACGCCACGGCGCGGTCGGGTTCGGTCATGCGCTGCCACGAGCGATTCATTACGCCGATGAGCCACCGCCCACTCACCAACCCGAGAAGATACAGCCCGCCAATTAGAGCGTTTTCAAACAATTCGTAGCGGAGACGCGACCACCAGGGCGTGCGTGAATGTTTGCTCCCTGACGGTCGCGGCTCGGACCAGACGCGACGCATTAATTGAAAGTGCTCTAATCGTGCGGGTTTCTCCCCAAAGATGTCAGAGGTTCCGACAGTAGGAACGGGACAGATGCGAACGCGATACCGATTCCTTCCCGGAACGGCATCCCGATTGCAGCTCTACAACTACTCGCCTATACACTGCGCGGAGTCGACCAATGTCGAACCCTGCCGAAAACGAGGCTGAGGTGACAGTTTCCCTGACCGACTTTTCCATCGCCGAGACGCAACCGCCGTCGGTCGATCCGGCCACGCTCCGCCGGGCTATGAAATACGGCCAGAAAAACTCCGCACGGTTCGGGAACCGGCCATTCTGGGACTGCGAAACGGAGCTGCGGTCCAGATGGGAAGCACGCGGTGAACTGACCGAGTGGGACTGGGTTCGCGGCGCCGTGCAGGTTGGCTACGAACAGGGACCGGACTGAAGTGCGAACCCATCCGCGTGCCGACACGCGACGACGGATCATTCCGTCGCCATTTTCGTTTCTTCCCGAAGTCGAATTACACAATCCGGTGGTCGGTGCAGCGAAGAGTATAATGTCGCGGAGTCAATGTCCTGCTGGAGTTGCGTCGTGTCGCAATCGCTGTCCCGCCTGCAAGCGGTCGCGTTGGGTTTGGTCGTCGTCGCCGCGCTCGCCTTCGGCAGCTACGGCATCGCGCGCATCGCGGACAAACAAGGTCTGTGGGCCGACACCGTCGAAGTCACGGCCGGCTTTCCCGAAGCGCACGACATCACTCCCGGTACGCCAGTGCGCATTCGCGGCGTGGACGCGGGTCAGGTCATCGCGGTCGAGTATCCCGACCACGACGGCCCGAACGCCGAAGTCACCGTGCGAATGCGAGTGCAAGCGAAGTTCGCGAATCGAATGTATTCCGACGCGTCGGCGCAGGTCCATGGGACCGGCATGTTAGGCTCGAAGGTGATTAGCATTCAGCCCGGTGATCCGAAGAAGGGGGCACTGGCTGATGGCCGGCTCCGCGGTGTCAAACCGTTTGCCATCGAAGAAGCCATTGCCGAAGTGCGCGACCTGGCGAAGGAGGCCAAGAGTACCGCGGCCGAGGTGAAGTTGCTCGCGTCGGAAACCCGGCAGACCGTGGTCGCCGCAAAGAGCCTCATCAAGGGCGTCGAGGAAAGCAACGGCACGCTCGCGAAGCTCATCCGCGACGACGACCTGTACGAGGACGCGCGCGGCACATTCGGCGATCTGCGCAAACTGGTCACGCGCGCGGACAAGGCTGTGGGCACGGTGGAAACCGAGGTGACCAACCTGCGCGAGTTAGTGGCCGACGGCCGCGACACGTTGAAGTCGGTCAAGCAGGGGAGCGACGCGCTGGGCAAGATGCCGCTGGTGCGGAACTACGTCGAGGATTCGGTCGCGCTGCTGGTTCGCCCGACGATGAACCGGGAGAAGATGTTTTATGAGTCGAGGGACATCTTCGAGCCGGGCACGGCGACGCTTACTACCGAAGGCAAGCGACACATGGACGGTGTGGCGAACGCGATCAAGGCGAACAAGGCCACCGGGTCCGAAATCGTGGTGGTCGGGTTCCACGACCCGAAGGACAAGACCATCCCGTCCGCTGTTGCGCAGGAGCTAACCAAGAAGCAGGCTGAAGTTGTGGCCGCGTACCTGACGACCGCCGGCGCGCACAAACTCGGCACCTTCACCCGGCGGAAGATCACGCCTTTGGGGATGGGCACCAGCCTCTCGCCCGCGGAACCGGACCCGAATGCCGTGTCGAATGTGCAGGTGCTGCTGTTCACGCCGCGGTAAGAAAATCCCAAACCCAACATCCCGAAGGCGAAACGGGACGAAAGCAAAGACAGCCGCCTCTTGCTGAGGCGAATGCCGCTCCTGGAGCGCGTATCATGTCTTTGTCTGTGATTTCTCCACTTTCGGGATCGGTCAAAGTGACTGCAATCACGGAACTACCACTGTTGTCCGCCGCGGACAAGAGCCGCGTCACGCTGCTCTACCACTTCGCCCGGCTCCAGATGCCGGCGGTGAAGCTCTCCGAAAGCGTGTTCTTTACCCACCTCCAACGCACGTTCCGCATCTACGTCCCAAAAGCCCCTCCGCCGGTGTCGTGGTCGGGCTACCTCGAAGGGCTGTACGCGGTCGATTGGCTGGTGTGCGTCGGGTGTCTGGACGGACAGAACGCCGCGTGGGAGGTGCTGTTCAACGCCCGCACCGGGCGCAGTGACTGCTTGCTCGTGGACGCATTACGCGCGCGGGCCGTGCGGCTCTATCCGCGCAACGAGGAGCGCCAGGACACCGCGGTGACGGAGTTCTGGAGCAACTTAATCGCGCCGGAGAGTGAAGGCACGCTGCCGGTTCTCGCGCGCTACGACGGTCAGCGCCCGTTGGCGCCGTGGCTAATTCGCGTGTTCCAGAATTGGCACCTCTCGAAACTGCGTCAGAACACTGGCGTAACGGCACTTCCCGACGACGAGATCGCGCTCCCGATGGACGGGCCGCGTGCGAACGGCGCGGACCGGTGGCACGAGACGTTCGTCGCGGCGGCGCGTGAGTGGCTCGGTACGCTCGACGACGACGAACGCCTTTTACTCGGCCTCCGCTGGCGCTATCGCTTAAGCCAGCGCGAAGCCGCGAAACTTTTCAACTTGAACGAAGGCACGTTGACGCGGCGCACGGACAAACTCCGCGACCGCGCGCTCGAACACATTGGCGGGAAGTTGGTCGCGGACGGCTGGTCCGGCGACGACCTGGAAGGGTTCATCCTGACCGAACTCGGTTCGCTGTTAACCGACGACCCGCGATTAAGCGCCGACGCCCTCGGGCGACTGCTCGTGGCGAAGGGCAAGACGCTCCCGGTTTCGTAGGGTGGGCACTGCCCACCACGCTTCGCGCCTCGAACGGCGGGAAGAAAAGAGGCGGGCAGTGCCCACCCTACAAGACGGCTCGCATCGCTTCGCGCACCTTTTCCGCGCCTTCCGCCCTCAATCGCGCGAGCCACTCCCAATCTGCGAACGCATCCAACAACTCACGCCGACGCGATTCGTCAGGCACGGTCGCGAGTACCTCGGCGCGTACCTCCGCGAGCAACCGCACCCACTCCGCGAACGCCTCGTCGTACTCCGCTTCGAACTTCTCGCGGATGCGCCGCGCCAGCGCCGGTGACGCGCCTTCCGTGCTCACCGCGAGCGTCAAGTCCCCGCGACGCACCACCGCGGGTAGCGTGAAGTCGCCTTCGTCCGGTGACGTGGCTGTGTTCACCAACACGCCGCGTGCGTGTGCATCGGTGACCACTTGAGCGTTCACTTTGGGAGTGGCACACGCGAACACCAGCGCCGCACCTTCGAGATGATCCTCGCGATACGGTTCTGGGAGGTGAGTGACTTCGGGCGGGAGCGGGAGCGCCGATCGCGGGTCGATGACGCGAACCACCGCACCGGCCGCGAGCGCGGCAAGCGCCTTCCGCACTCCGACCGCACCGCCGCCGATCACGACGACGGGCTTACTGGTTAGGTTCAGGATGATGGGAAACACGGCTTACCCCGCGGCTGCGGGCGGTTCGCTCGCAGCCGCGTCATTTGCGGACGGTTCGGTTCCGCCCGCGCTTGCCTTGCGGTACTGCTCGCGTTTCTTGTGCAGCGTGTTACGGTTGATGCCCAACCGCTCCGCCGCTTTCACCTGGTTCCCGGCGCACTCGCGCAACACCTCTTCAACCAACTCGCGCTCGACTCCGTCGACCAAGAACTCGTGCAACTCCGTGTGCGGCGGTCGCGTGGCGTGCATCCCGGCGCGCACGAGTGCGTGAATCAGCGACGGCACGTCGGTCGGAGTGGCGCCGCGGCTCGCGCGAATCACCGGGCGTGGGCGACCGAATTGCAACAACTCCGGCGTGAGCGGCCCACCGTCGGCAAACACTGTTAGTCGCTCGAGCGTGTTCTCCAGTTCGCGAACGTTGCCCGGCCAGTCGTGCGCCTTCAGCGCTTCGAGGGCTATCGCGGTCAGTTCCGGCACCCCGCACTTGTTCACGTCGCCGTATCGCTTGAGGAAGAACTGCGCCAAAAGCGGGATGTCGTCGCGGCGCTCGCGCAACGGCGGCAGCCCAATGGGAATGACGTTGAGGCGGTAGTAGAGGTCTTCGCGAAACTCGCCGTCTTCAACCGCTTGTTCCAGCGACGTGTTCGTCGCCGCGATCACGCGCACGTCGACGCGAATCGTGCGGCTCTCGCCAACGCGCTCGAACTCGCGCTCCTGAAGCACGCGGAGCAACTTCACCTGGAGTTTGTGCGAGGTGCTGTTGATTTCGTCGAGGAAGATGGTGCCGCCGTGCGCGGCCTCGAACCGACCAGTCTTGTTCTCGACGGCCCCGGTGAACGAGCCTTTGATGTGGCCGAACAGTTCGCTTTCGAGCAGGTTTTCGTGCAGCGCGCCGCAGTTCACGCGAATGAACGGTCCGTCCGCTCGCTTGCTGAGTTTGTGAACCGCTTTCGCGATCACTTCCTTGCCGGTTCCGGTTTCGCCAATGAGGAGAACGTTCGCGGACCTGGGTGCGGCGAGACGCACAAGGCGATAAACGTCTTGCATTGCCGGCCCGGTGCCCACGATCTCGGGCAGCGGGGATGAAAGCTGCTCATTTTTTGGCATCAAAAGAATGCTTCATATCCCGGAAATCGTCGGCGTCAGTCAAAATCCGCTCCGCGTGGAGACATGGTAGTACACAGTGCCCGTACTCGCCATAGCAATAGCACAGAAAATGAGCATGCGACGCCAACGGAACCGCGATTCGATCAAAGACTGCCAACGGAGTTGCCCACTCGCGAACGAGTGAGCGGGAGTTTCGGGTCTGCGTAGGGTATGAATTGAAAACTGAACACTGCCTACGGCTTCTTCGGTCGCGTCTTGATGTCGAACAACAACTCTGGGTCGCAGCGCCCGTTCAACTTCCAGACACCGTCGGTCCCGCACGCGTAGACGCCGTTCTTGAAGTACGTTTCGATGAACTTCGGTCCGAGCGAGACGAACCCCTCCGACACGTTCCGGTCCACCACCACCGCGATGTCCTTCAGCACCAAATCCTTTTGCACCCTCAGGTCGGAGCCGGTGGACAAGCCGAGCCGCAGTTCCTTGATCTTGCCGGGGATCATGATGGAACTTGACTCCGCGCCCGTGGCCATCCCCGCGGTGCCCCTCTCGTCCATCTCGACCTTGCATCCGCGAGCCAAGCCGATGCTGAGGATCACGCCGGTGTCCCAGTTGTTGATCGACCCGACGCTCACGTGTAGCGGCACCGCCGTACCGTTGCCCAGTTTGTACGACTCCTGTCCGTTCACGGTGACGTAGGCGAACACCGGGTTGCCCTGACGCCGGATCGTCGGCGCGGCAGACGGCACGAGTGTCGGGGTCGCGTCGGCGGTCACGTTTGGGAGCGGCGTGTCGTCGGTGTCGAGCCGCTTCAGGCCGGTCGCGGGGACCGTGAGTTCCAGAAAGTGGTCCGCGAACGCTAGCCGCGGTTCCATCGTCTTCTCGGCGCCCTTGTACAGATCCGCCGCGCAGAGCGACATGTTGCAGTTGAAGATGTTGTTCTTGGCTTCGGCGGGCGGCTCGGTCACGTACAGTTTGACGTTGGTGATGCGGACCAACACGTCGCGCCCTTTCTTTGCCGGGGCGATCTGCGCCGCGGGAACCAACAGTTCTGGGAGCACGAACTCCTTGTTCTTCGGAACCTCGTACCCCCACGCCTCGACTGTCTTGGCCGCTACGTAGCTCTTGCCCCCTTGTGTGTCGATAGCCACACTGACCGAGACCATTTCGGCCTTCGTTTTGCCGTGGGGCACCTGCGCCTTGAACTGCATCGTCCGCGGCGCGCCGCCCTCGACGGCGACGCGCACGCGAGCCTGCGTGCCGGTAGGAACGACCGGTTTCAGGAGCGACGCCGGGTCGTCGGCCGCGAACACCGACAGCGCCGTCGCGAGACCCACCGCCAGCCCGCACAAGGCGATACGACCACACAAACACATGTGAACACCCTCGAACCGGGGCGACCCTGAGTATAGAGGATACCGCCGCTCTGCCACGGGAAACAGAGCGCGGAAGCGATCCGCGGTCACGGGATTGCGAACTCGCGGGCGACCTTCTCGGCTTCCGCCGTCGCTCGCGCGGTCGGGTGTTGCTTTCGCAACTGTTCGAGGAACGCTTTCAACTGCGCCAGGGCCTGTTGGTTCTTGGACTGGAACGCTGAGTCGCTGGGGTTGAAACTTCCCTCCTGGCCCCGAAGTTTGCCCCCCAGTTTCTCGATTTCGGCTGCCTGGGCGCGCGCCTTTAGCTCTGTCGCGACGGCCCTCTCGAGCCGCAAGTTCACCAGGAGGGGCGCTGCCTTCGCCGCGAGCGGGGTGTTCTTGAAGGTGCTCGCGACCTTCTCGGCGGCGATGAACGCCGCAACTGGGTCGGTCTTCGTGCTCGTCTGGGCTTCGGTCAGCAGTTTTTGTCCCGGGGCGAGGATGAGATCCTGAAGTTTCTTCGCCTTGGTTTTTGTGTCCTCGTCGGACGAGGTCGTCAACGGGGTCAACTTGGCGACGACGGAGACCGGGGTTCCTCCCGCCGCGAACGCGTCCGCGACCGGCTTGAACGCCTTCGGCACCTCGTCCGCGCCGAGGACCGTGGTCAGGAGCAGTTTCCCAACAGCGGCGCGGACCGGCTCGTCGGCGTCGTAGGCAGACCCGCGGTACACACACTTCCCGGTTGCGTCGAACAACAGGGCGTGGCCGCCGACCTGCGATTTGAACCCCGGTCCCTGCTCCTCCTTCACAAACGCGGCCTTGAGGACCGTGACCCGCGCGCCGCGCTTTTCCGCGTCCGCCTTGATCACGTCGTCGTCGCGAACGAGAGTATTCGGACACACGACCACCAATCCGTAGCCCCCGAGTTCGGTCTGGAGCCGGTCGAGGCGGGGTAAGACGTTCGCGTGCAACCCGCCCCAGTAGCCGATCAAAACGACCTTTCCGTCGAGTTTGGCGGCGACCGGTGCGGGGCCGCTCAAGGTCGGTCCGAACTTCACGTCCCCGGGAAGGGACAGGTCCGTGTTGCCCTTCTCCGCGTGCGGCGGGGGAACCTTTGCCACCTTGCTCACCGTTCCGCCGGCCCAGATCGACTCCATCGTCTTGAACGTCACCGGGTCGTGCTTCTTCAACTCGTCGCGGTTGTGCGGGTAGTAGTGCAACCGATCGAGGTAGGTGCAACTCATCTCGGCGAAGAACTCGCGGGGGTTGGTCGCCGCGTAGAAGTCCTTCTCGTAGAGCCTCCGCTCCATGGCCTGTTCGTAAGCGGCCTTGACGCCGGCGTGGTCATAACTCAGCAACTGGTCGTGGACCGCGTGGGCGAACTCGTGGAGCAGCAGGCACGAGACGCGGTTGTCGTCCTTCGGCTGGCGCTGTTGGGTCAGCGATTTGAGGGAGTGAATGGTAACGCCCTTGGCCTGGAGCGCGTGCTTCCCGTCCTTCACGATCTGTTGCTGAGTGTGCGAGTAGTACGACGCGAGGGCGGACCCGGTCCGGCCGTTGGACAGCGCGATCTTCTCGTCCCAGTCCACGAAGATCGTGAGCCGGCGGAGCAGATCGACCGCTTTCGGCGAGAGCATCTTGCTGAGGAGCTTGCACTCGTATTCCAGCACTTCCAGCGGCGGGCGCTCGTACTTCGAGTGGTCCGCGTTCAGCGCCTCCTCGGAGATGATGAAGGTGAACCCTTCGATTTTCTTCGTCTTGCGGCCCGCGACCGGTTCGGCCTTTTCGCCCTTCGCCGGCGCCTTGTCCTTCGGTTGGGTCTTCGGTTCCTGGGCACCGGCGAGCCAGACGAGACTCGCGGCGGTGAGAAGGGCGAGAAGGGGACGCATACCGGCTCCGAACACGGGTAGCAGCGGGACAGCAATTCGCCAGTTTACCCCGGTCGGAAGGTCAGGACAAGCGCCCCGCCGGTTGCGAAATCTGGTACACTCACGGGACCACCCGCCGGAGGTTCCTGGATGCTTCGCTACTCCGCCGCTGTTGTCGTCGCGCTACTGGTCGGCACGCCCACGTTCGCCCAACTCGACCCCGAACCGAAGCAACCGTACCAGTGGCGGGTCGTTCTCTCGGTCAAGTCGCACCCGCTGCTCACGCCGGATTTCCGCGACCGGCTCAAGCGCGACGTGCTCGCCGCGCTCCAACCCGGCTTGGGGAACCTCGGCGCGGTCGAAGTGATCGACCTCACGGACCTCGCACGCGACAAGTGGGAACCGCTCTGGGAACAGTTCGACAGTAAGGGGTTCGCCGCGCTCGACGCCCCACGCGACCTTTCCGGCGCGAAGACGCATTTCCTGAAGGTCGAGTACCGCGACGGCAAGATTCACGCGGAGTCGCGTCAGTACGACGGGTTCACCGGGCTGTCGTCGCCGCTCGTGAGAACGCAATCGACGCGCGCCCCAGAGTTGGTGGGCCGCACCGCGGGCCTGATGCTCGACCGCGATTTCGGCCTCGTCGGAACCGTGGAGGCGATTCCGGGCAAGACGGACGAGGTGAAGGTGCTGGTTCGCGGCGCGGGGCTGGGATCGGCGAAGGACTTCGTGCAGGCAGGCGACATCTTCACGGTGGCCGCGGTGCGGAAGACGAATCGTGCCGCACCGGTAGTGCTTCGGACCGCGACGGGCAAGATCATCCCCCCGCCGCCGGGGTCCGTTCCGCTACCGGGCCTCACTTCGACACCGCGCGACTTCACGCTGCTGAAGGTGACCGATGTCGGCGCCGATGGTGCGCTCCGCTGTGCGGTTCTCACGCGGTACGAGAAGGCGATGCCCACGACCGGTGGCATCGTCGGCTACCGCGCGATGAAACTCGGTACGGTGAAGGCCGCTGTTGCGGTGCGGTTGGTGGGCAGTGACGGGACGGTGTACAAGACCGCGTCGGCGGTGAACGTGCGCGCGAGCGACACCGGGTTCGTGGCCGGTACTGTGGTCGACGCGAAGGATGTGTGCAAGTTCCACGCGCCGACGGCGCAGTTCCGCACCGACGGTCCGCTGTCGAACGTCGCGTGCATCACGGTCGCGCGCGAACTGTCCAAGGCGAAGCAGTTCCCGGTGCCGATCCTCAGTAGCGATCCGATCACGCTGCCATACGACACCAACCCCGAGACGGAACGGCGTGCCGATTTCGAGCGCGCGGTACTCAAGGCGGCGAGTGACGCGGCCGACGCTCGGCTCGCGCAGTCGGTGTGCTTCGAGGCGGTCGCGGACCTCATCAAGAAGCAGAAGAACGCCGACGCGCTGGCACGCGCGAAGGGCGGGTTCGACGCCGCTGACGCGTACGGCAAGAGCCTGACCGACGAAGTGGTCCGGCTCCGCGAGGAGGCGAAGACCGTGCAGAAGGCCGAGGGACTCGACGCAATCCTCAACAGGACCGAGCAGAACCTCGTGGTTCTCAAGGTGTCCAACGAACAACTCGGCAAGCATCGCGATCTGATCGAGGCGGTGGTGAAGCGCGAGAACGACCCGACCTTTGATGCGAAGGAGTTGCAGGCGGAGGAGATCAACGAGCGTATCAAGTCGCTGTTGGCTCGCGGCGATGTGGACGAGGCGCTGGCAGCCTACGACCAACTATTCGCGCTCCTACCGGGGGACGCGGTCGTGAAGCGGCGGAAGGACGAACTCGCGGCCGAGTGGAAGGTGAAGGACGACGCGCACCAGAAGGCTCGCGACTACCTGCTCAAGACGTGGCCCGCAGTCGCGACGATTCAGGACTTCGAGGAAAGTACGACCCGGGTCCGCGACGCGGTGGCCGTGTGCAAGAGGCACGGCGACAAGTTGACGCTCCGCAAGTTGCTCACGGTGTTTAGCACGGCCATTGTGAAGTTGAACGATCTGGTGGCGCCGCTCGACCCGGCGAGCGAGGCCGACCGCAAACTGTTCAAGGCCGCGGAGACCGCCGGCCGGGAGATGGCCAAGATCGAAGAAGACCTGCGCGCGTTCGTTAAGTAGGGCGAATAGTCGAGAGCGAAGAAACCAGAGAAATCGAAGACGTTAGCCGCAAATCGAAGGCGATTGCGCAACGCCGGCGTTCCATGACGCGCCGGCGTTGCGCGCTCGCCTTCGGCTTGTGGCTAACATTCTTGCTCCTGACCTTTGTTCTCTGTTTCTTGCGAACGGCTACTCTCTAGCGTCCCTCGCGCCAACGGCGTATGATTCTGATACGTTCCTCATGTACCGCTCTATCTTGCCGACGAGGACAGATATCATGCGACGCTGGTTCGCTGCCCCGGCTGTGTTGTTCGCCGCCATCGGCCTCGCGTCCATGCACGCGCCGCCGGCCGCGGCCCAACCCCCCGCGCCTGAAGAAGAGTCGTTCCTCACCGCCGACGGCGTGCAGTTGAAAGGCATCTTCCACGCGGCCGACCCGGCCAAGGTGCCGAACGCGGGCGCCGCACCGGTGGTCATCCTCATGTACCCGCCCGGCGTGGATCGCGACATGACCAAGGGCGACTGGAAGGGACTTGCCGCAGCCCTCAACGACAAGGGCTACCACGTGTTCCGGTTCGACTGGCGCGGCCACGGTAAGAGCCTGGACATCAAGGATCCGATGAAGTTCTGGACCAACCCGTACATGAACGGGAACACCTGCAACTACAACCTCTACATCAAGGGAGGGCCGCCGAGGAAGCCGCTCAAGAACGACCTCGCCTTCAAGGACTTGACGAGGCCCGAGCGGTTCCTGCCCGCGTACCTGAACGACCTGGCCGCGGTTCGCGTTCACCTGGACACGAAGAACGACAACAAGGCACTGAACGCCAGTTCCATCTACCTGATCGGGGCCGGCGATGCCGCCACGATCGGCATGGCGTGGATGACGGCCGAATGGCAGCGCCCGATGGTATTCCCCGCACCGGGTCTGTTGGGAATCAACGTGCCTGGTTACGAGTACGTGCCGCAGCGCCTGAACATCGCCGCGGGCAACTTCCCGCCGGAAGGCGGTCAGGATATTTCGGGGGCCGTGTGGCTCAGCGCCACCCGCCCGACCTCGGTCACCGAAGCGACCGTGAAGAAGTGGGTCAGCACGCAGGCGCCCAAGGTCCGCGAGAGCAACCCAATGTTGTTCCTCTATGCTGACAAGGATGCCACCGGGAAGAAGACAAGTGAGTTCTTCTTCAACGAAGTGCTGATCGGCAACAAGGCAAAGGCGCAGGCGCTCAACCTCAACCCGCTCACCCAGACGTTCATCAAGGAAGTGAAGGACGGCAAGGAGTTGCGTGGCACGCAACTGCTCGGCACGAACTTGAAGGTCGAGAGTACCATGCTCGATTTCATGAACGAGATCCAGAAGGCGCGGGCCAAGGTGCCCTCGAAGGTTCGTGGGTACAACACGCCATACTTCATCGACGTGCGGGCTTACGGCTTCATCCCCTGAGCCGGCCCACCCCGTGGGGCTGTCGCTAAACAGTTCCCTTTGTCTCTGGTTGCTCTGTTGAAACCAAAGGCCAACGCGCCAGGTTTCAACAGAGCAACCTTTTTCTTTGTTCTCTCACCCAGCGAACTGTTGGAGAAACTTGCGGCTCTGGCGGAGCGCGCGCTGGCGGCTGGCGAGTGACCCTTCGTACGCACGGTCTTCGACCTCGATGCACACGGGGCCGGTGTAGTCCACGTCGGTCAGCGCGGCGAAGAACTCGCCCCACTTCACGTCGCCCAACCCCGGCAGTTTCGGCACGTGCCAGCCCAACCCCATGATGCCCACGTCATAGAGCCGGGCGGTGTCGATGCGTTCGTCCTTTGCGTGGACGTGAACGATCCGCGAACCGAATTCGCGCACGGCCCGACCGCAGTCGATGAACTGCCAGATCAGGTGCGATGGGTCGAAGTTCAGACCTAACGGTGCGTCCGGGAACGTGTCGAACAGACGCCGCCAGTTTTCCGGGTTGAACGCGACGTTCTTCCCGCCGGGCCACTCATTTTCGCTGAACAGCATCGGGCAGTGCTCGATACCGAGCCGCACGCCAGCCGCTTTCGCGGCCTCGAACACGCGTGGCCACACCCGCAGCGCGAGGTCGAAGTTCGCGTTCACCGTGCCGGCGGGGTCGCGCCCGATGAACGTGTTCACCACGCCCACGCCGAGCTTCGCCGCGGCGCCGATCACTTTGATGAGGTGGTCGGCCACCAGCGCCCGGTGTGCCGGGTCCGGGTCGAGCGGGTTCGGGTAGTAGCCCAATCCGGAAAGGCTGACGCGGTGAATGCGGAGCAAGTCCCGCACGCTCGCGGCGGCTTCGTCGGTGAAGTCCGTTACGTCGAGGTGCGTGACGCCGGCGTACCGCCGGTCGGCCTTGCCCGGCGGCCAACACATCAGTTCGACGCACGCGAACCCCTCGTCCGCGGCGAACGCCAACACCCGCTCCAGCGGTTGATCGCCCAAGATGGCCGACACGAAGCCGAGTTGCATGGTATCCTCCAAGAGTGTTTGGTGTTTAGTGTTTGGCCTGGGTCGCGCTCCTCAAGAACGAACAGACTGAAAACTGAGAACTGAAAACGGAGCACTACTCACTTTCTCATCAACGGATGACTGGACTGGCGGGAACAGATCGTCGATAATATCGGGAAGACGTGACCCCGCCGCAGCATACCACTGCGCGCCGCGAAAGAAAGAGGGTGCTTCAATGCGTGGACTGAAGACTTCGTTGTGGGCGATTTTGATCGCGGCGGTGACATCGTCTCTCTCGCTCGCCCAACAACCGACGGGCACCACGGGTACGACCGGCACGACACGCACAACCACCGGTGGAATCACCAGCGGCGGCGCCGCCCCCACCGGTATCAGTGGCGGCGGGGGTGGCTCGAGTTCCACCGGAACCTTCCAGCCGATGCAGCTCCAGACGTCGGACATCACGGCGCCGACCGGGACCGCAGCCAGTTCGCTCCAGAAGTCCAACTTCCTCGCGGGCTACTACGGGAACCCGTACTTCCAGGGAACGATCTCCTCGACGACCAAGACCGCACCCGGCGGTTTCGGCATGGCGCTCTACCCCGCGACCGGGACCGTCGCGGGCGGCCGAGGGGGCGCGACCGGCGCCGCCGGTGTCGGCGGACGCACCAACCAGGCTTCGACCCAGAGCGGCATTTTGATCCCGCTTCCGGTGCAGCTCCACTACACCGCCCAGATGCGGTTCCCCACGCCCGCCGTCCCTGCGACCAAGCTTCATGCGGACCTCCGCGGGATCATCGACACGGCCGGTCTCGCCAATTCGAAGACCGTGCAGGTCATCACCGACGCCAACAACAACGTCACGCTCGTTGGCACGGTGCCTCGTGGCCCCGACGAGGCTGACCCGTACTCCGAGGTCCGGTTCATCGAAGGACTTGTCCGCCTCGCACCGGGCGTCGGTGGGATCAAGAACGAACTGAAACTGGCACCAGCCGGGGCCGGCAAGTAAACGACCCGCACCCGCGACAACTCACAGAAGCCCGCGAACCAAGTTCGCGGGTTTCTTCATTTCTCCCGTTGGATACAATAGGAAAGGCGAATTACTTTCACCGACGCGGGACGGCGAGCATGGCGGGCGTGAACCCGTATATCCAGAAGGGGCCGGCGCCGAAGGCGACCCAGGCGTTCAAGGTCACGTTTGTGGACGAGGCGACCGGCAAAAGCACCGAGGTCGCGGTGGATCCGGCCACGTTCCCGCTCGGGAGCATTGGGCTGGAAGGCAGCATATTGGACATCGCCGACGGCGCTGGGATCGAACTCAACCACTCGTGCGGCGGCGTGTGCGCTTGCTCCACCTGTCACGTTCGCGTCCAGAAGGGCAGAGAAATCTGTTCGCGCGCGACGGAGAACGAAGAAGACGAACTGGACAAAGCACCAGACCTATCGATGGACTCGCGGCTCGCGTGCCAGTGCGTGCCCAACGGCAGCCAGGACTTGCTCGTGCTCATCCCGAAGTGGAACCGCAATGAGGTGAAGGAAGGCCATCACTGAGGGCGAGGTTTTGCTTTTGTAGGGTGGGTACTGCCCACCTCTTCGCGCAGCGCGTGGGTGGTTTGCGGTGCTGGTGGGCAATGCCCACCCTACAAAAACTACTCCTTCTCACCCCAAACTTGCACACCGAAACCGTTGAGATCGATGTCCTCGCCTTTCTCCGCCTCGCCTGGGCCACCGCGATCGACCGACAGCCGCAGGTACGCCCAGAAGCTCGTTTTCTCGCCCTGCATGTCGTACCCGCTCGCGTCCGTGTCGGCCTCGATCAACCAGCGCCAACTGCGGCGTTCGTCCTTGCTGCCGTCGGTGGCTTCTTCCTGCCAGCCTTTTAGAACGCGAGACAGGTGCTGCACCGCGACCCGCCAGCTCTTGTTCTCGGTGATGTGCAACCGCACTTCGTCCGGTGCGGTTTCGAGCGTGGCGCTGGGCACTGCTTTCAGCGCCTCGAACATCTTGTGCTCGATCGCGGAACAGCGCCACGGCGACCACAAGTAGAAGGTCACGCTCGGCGTTTCCATTACCAACCCGAACAGGTCCACCCGCATGGCCGCTCTCCGCGTCTCGATCAAGTAACATGCCAGTATGCAATCTAGTTCACAACGAACCCCCGGAGAAGGTGAGAGGCTGATGCAATTGCCAACTCAGGTGAGTTACCCCATTATCGCCATCGGCGACCTGCACGGGCGCGTCGAGTGGCTCGACAAGCTCGTCGCGAAGTTGCGGAAGCGCCCCGAATGGCCACATGCGAAGCTCGTCTTTCTCGGTGATCTGGTGGACCGCCACCCGACGGTGAAAGACCTCGTGTCGCGCGTTTTGGAATTGATCGCGGAGAAGCCCGGGAGTACGTGCGTGACGGGCAACCACGACCTTGCACTGGTGAACGCCGCAGGGTTGCACGACCGCCCACCGCCAGCGTACTGGGTGCGGCGCTACGGCGCGGCTTATGACCATCGCTACACGTTCCAGAGCTACCTGGGTCGCACACCGGACTTCATGCCGCAGGGGAAGTGGGAGCAAGAACTCGCGGAACTGAAGGCCGCGATGCCGGCCGAACACCGCGAGTTTCTCGCGAGCCTGCCGTGGGTCGCGGAGGCGGAACGGCACATCTTCCTTCACAATGGGCTGTCGCCGGAACTGGACTGCCCCGCGACGGTGCAACTCGAATGCTTACACCGCCGGGTGTGGGATCGTGACGCGGTGAACCCGCGGTTCAGCACCGACACGGACCGGTTGTTCACGCCGGAGTACCCGGTGTGGCTGGGCGCGGACAAGCGGCTCTCGGCGAACCCGCTGCCGCTGCCGGGGAAGGTGCAAGTGAGCGGTCACATCCAGATCGACGCGCCGGACGCGAACGCGGTGCGCATCCGCATCGATACGAGTGGCGGTGTGCGCGAACCGCTCATGGCGTGCGTCCTCACCGGCCCGCACGCGGAGCCGGTGTTCGTGGCGAGTAACGGGTGAACCGTTAGCGGAATCCGCCCAACGCGCCCATACCAACGCCGGCGACGACCAGCGCCAGGACGATGACGATGACGATTGCGAACAGGATCAGGTAGATGAACACGGTTACGAGTGCGGCCCGGCCGAACGAGGTCGGCAGCATCGCCGTGAGGATGCCCGACCAGATCAGGAACCCAATGACCAGGCTGGCGCAGTTGGCGAGCAGTTGCACGGCCGGGTCCGGCCCACCAGGCTGCGGGGCGAAGGGGTTGTTTCCGCCTCCGCCCCCGCCCGCGACCCCCATCCCTACCCCCAGCGCGAGACCGATCACAATCCCGACCACGAACTGGCACAGGAGGACGAGAAACGAGGTAGTTGAATATTCTCTGCGCAGCGTGGAACGGCCCGAGGTCGCCTCAGGTTGACGTGGTTGCCGGAAGAAGAGGACTGGGAGACCGGCAGACGCACGGCCATTAGCCGCTCGGATGGGGCAGCACCCGTTCGAGAACGGATTCCTC
>CAMDQN010000004.1 GCA_945905925.1 Singulisphaera sp. GP187 | reverse complement strand
CGAATGGCACTTCCGTGCGGAGAGACTATCACCCAGAAGGTTTTGCGTCAGGTGCCCTGTTTTCTGTCGCAGCGACCAACGCGGCTCGTCCGGTCGCACGTGGCCGCGTCATCAGAGGGTAGATCTTCGGCCGCCGTTTGACTTCTCGTGGCTCGCACCGATCCGGCCTCGTACCCACACGACGACCACCGACCGCGTGCAACAGCGACGCGACCTTCTGAGCCCACACCGGACCGCTGCCGACCGAGAGCGTCGAACGGAACGCGTCCACCATCTGCTTCGCGCCAGCCATGCTGATCTGCCGAGGCGAACGCGTCCTCACACACGCCGCCTGAGCGATCACCTGACGCACCAAGTTGTACGCCAACAGGTGGCACCAGATCTCACGACCAAGCATCTCCGGCGTCTTCCCGCGTAACACATCCATCCCCAACGTCTGCTTGATGTCCCGGATCGAAAGTTCCACCCGCCAGCGGTGGTGATACAACTCCGCGATGTCCTCGCGGGTGTACGCCGCGGCGTCCGACAGCGTGGTCGCCACCACGATCTCGCGGGTCCGATACCCCGCTCGGTCCACCCGGAATCGGACCTCGCGGATCGTCAGAGTCTTCGGGGTCGCGTGATAGGTCGGCTTGTCCATCCAGGTCGGGCGTGCGGGCCGTGCCCACGTCACGACATGATCGTCATCGCCCCGACGCTCGCCGGTGCCGAAGTCGTAATGCCGGGACTGGTGCAACCGGAAGGCCACATCGACCCCACGGGCCTGGAGTGCGGCAATCAGCCAGTACGAGCAGTACGCCCGGTCCGCGACGAACACGTCGCCGGTTTGGAATCGGTCGAGCAACTCACGCAGCAAGGCCATCTCGCCGGCTTCTTTCCCCTTGCACGGCCCGATGGCTGCCCCGACCAGAGCCCCGGTTGCGAACCCCAACAGCACCACCATGCGGATCAGCGGGAAACCCAGGCCGGGTTTCTGATTCTTGTGCTGTGGGTACGCGGCCTGGTTCTCGGGCGTGTCGGGTCCAGACAGGGTGGTACCATCGCCGAGCAACACCCGCCGCCCCTTCCACTGCCAGTCTTTGGTGGCTTGTCGTTCGAGTTCGTCGCCCAGTTGGGTGGCCAGTCGGGACAGCAAGGCGACGGGGAGTTTGGCCCTGGCCTTGCAGTAGGCTCCGGTGGCCTCGGAACAGGGACTCAAGCCGAGGCTGACGCGGAGAACCAGGGCCCGCGCGACGGCGGCGGCACAGGACTTGGAAGCGCTGATGCACTGGGAGAGGAAGGTCCAGAGTGTGAGTGCGGGTGTCCAGACGTGATGATCTTCGGCGGCGAAATTGACGCCCAGTTCGTCGCAGGCGGTCTGGATGTGGGCTTCGGTGAGCAGCACGCAGGCGGGCAGATCGGGGGTCTGGGCGAAGGTGCGGAGTGTGGTTTGGAACGAGAGCGTGGGTGCGTATAAAAGAGCCATCGAGGCCGACCTCGCCCGAACGACAGCGTGACCCGTCGGAGCGTGGCAGACCTCGATGCTGGTATTACGTTAGCGTCGGCAGACCCGGTGACCAAGGCGGCAAAGCCGCCACAGAGTGATTATTCTGGATGCCGCGGGTGTCCCCGATCAAGGTCCGCGCCTGGCTCGCCGAAAAACACCACGGAAGTGCCATTCCTCGGTGTGACGCTGTATGAGTCGCTCACCGGGCGCCTTCCGTTTGAAGGGCAGAACCGCGTTCAGGTGATCTTCCAGCACCTGAACGCGGTGCCGGTGCCGCCCGCGGAGCGGGTCGGGGGGATGCCGCCACTGGTGTCCGACCTGTGCCTGTGGATGCTCGAGAAGAATCCCGACGACCGACCGCAGAACTACCAGGAACTGCGCCAGGCACTCAACACCGTCATCGGTGTCGGCCGCGGACGGCAATGACGAATGACTCACCAATGACGAAGGGAAGGCAGGAGCAATCTTGTCTTCCCTTCGTCATTGGTGGGTCATTCGTCAGTTCATACCCTGTCCGGTGTCACCTCTCGCGAACCGGAGCGACCCCCAATGTCCTTCCACGTTATCCGTCCGATGGCGGCCGTCGCGCTTGTGCTGTCGGTCGGCCTTGTCGCGCTGCCCGCGTGCAAGAAGACCAAACCCACCGTGCCCGACTCGCCCACACCGGCGCCGACCCCGAACCCCAATCCGACCCCGAATCCCGGGCCGAGCGTGGGCGACGCTCTCCCACCTGCACCGAAGGGGCCGATCTTCCGCGGTGCGACCCCGCTGGGTCGCGGTGTACGCGAGGCGGCCGAAGCGAACATGAAGCAGATCGTCCTCGCGATACGAGAGTTCGAGGTCGTCTACGGCGCGCTCCCGGCGGGCTACGCGGACAAGACCGGCAAGCCGGGGCTGAGCTGGCGCGTCGCGATCCTACCGTACCTCGAACAAGACAACCTGCTCAAGCAATTCAAACTGGATGAACCGTGGGATAGCGCACACAACAAGGCGCTGCTCTCGAAGTTCCCCATGCCCAAGCAGTTCGCTCCGCCCAGCCAGGACACGCGGGGTTACACGTTCGCGCGCGGGTTCACCGGGCCGGGCACGTGGCTCCCGGACCAGACGCAAGCCGGCACGCCGGGGCAACTTCTGTTGGGGGTCAAGTTCGCGCAGATTACCGACGGCTTGTCGAACACGGTTCTCGTGACCGACGCGGCCGAAGCGGTGATCTGGACGAGGCCCGACGAGATGCGATTCACGCCGAACAACGTGCCGAAGCTCGGCGGCGTGTTCGAGAGCGGCACGAGCATGGGACTGGCCGACGGTTCGGTGAAGTTCGTTAGTAAGAGCAGCGGTTTGAAGATCGCCGACGTGATCCAGATCGCCGACGGTAACCCCGTGCAGTTCGACAACTGAGGGGAGGACAGAGGTCAAAGGTCAGAGGTCAGAGGACAGAAAGCAACCAAGCCGTGCGACTGCGGTCGCACGGCTTTTCCGTTCTCCTGACTTCTGTCCTCTGACCTCTGTGCTCTCACTTCGCCTTCGCTTCATCCCAGAGGCGGTCAGCTTCGAGCCGGGCGGCTTGCCACACGCTCCAGGCTTCGCGCGTCGGAGGGGCGCCGGCGTCGAGCATCGCGAGCAACAGCGCGAACGACTCCGCCCGCGCCACGGCGAACCGGTGAACGCGGGCGCGGCGACGGTTGAACGCTTCCACAACGGTCGGTTCGCCCGTCGTCCGTTCGGCGATCTCGTCGGCTGTCTTCTTTTCCGCCTCGAGTTTCATTCGGACTGCGGCCGACTGCGCCGGTGTCCGGTTCGCATCCCGGAGCAAACCCGTTGCCTCCTTCTCGGCAGGCGACAGGTTCACGTGGACGCCCTCGATCTTCGTAACGTTGAGGGCGGTCGGGGACAATGCCACGAGCCGCGGTGCGACCTCGGCGTCGTAGTGGTTGATGGCCTCGTGCGCCAGGGTCTTTTTCGCGAGGTACTCACGGACCTCACGTTCGGCGGCGAGGCGTTGGTGGAGTTTTTGCCACCGGGGCATTTCCTTCGCGTCCATCGCGCCGGCGACGCCGGCCACACAAAACACCGGCAGGAGCGTGAGCAGGAACCACGCCGCGAGCCGGCGCGGGCGGTTGCCGGACCGTGCCACGTTCAGCAACCCTGCCGTGACGAGTCCCGCGATGCCGCCACCGAGGTGCCCTTCCCAACTCACGTTCGGCAGGAAACTGATGGCCGCGTTCAGCAGGAACACCACGGTCAGCCGCCTGAACCAGTCGGCCGCGAGGTTGGGAGGGAGTTGGTGGCGGAACGTGAACAGCCACGCGAATAGCGACATCTGGATGCCCCAGATGGCCCCGGACGCGCCGGCGAGGAGCGAATCGGGGCGGATTGCCATCGCCAGCGCGCTGCCCGCCAGCCCGGAGAGGACGTAAATGAGCAGCAACCGCCCGCGACCCCAGAGCAGTTCCGCCAGCGGTCCCATCATGGCCAGCGCGAACAGGTTCCCGATCAGGTGGAGCACGCCGATGTGGACGAAGCAGCACGTGAATAGCCGCCACCACTCGCCGCGAACCAGGTCGAGACCGCTGACCGCGCCGAACCGGTGCAGCACCTCCGGGTGGCCCCGCCAGAGGCTGTCTTCAAGCGTCAAGCCCCAGTGGATGCCCCACACGACGCAGATGAAGAACCAGATCGCGTTCGCCATCAGAAGGGCGGGCACCACGACCGGTGGACGGATCGCGAGTTCCGATTCGGAATCGCGCGAGCTGTACTCGTCGACCTCGACCACGGGCGCGTTCTCGTTTGCGCTGATTGGAACGCTCGGTGCCGCGAGTGCCAGGCTCGCGGCGGGCGCGCCCTGCTTCAGTCGTTCGATCGCGGTCGGGTCCGCGGCAGCGGCCTTGCCCGCTGGCGTCAACGCGTAGCCCTGGCCGACGCCCCGGACCCACTCGGCGACCAGCACCAAACTCGCGAGGCGCAGTTCGGTCAGCGGTTCATCGAGGCTGTCGCGTGGGACGCCGCTTTCGGCCGCGAACTGCGATGGGAACCACGCACCTTCGGCTTCCGCGACCCAGAGCAACACCGTCGCAGTCATCGGTGTCGTTGGCACAGGCGCTGGCGAAATCGCCAGGTCATTGACCTGTAGGGGCAGCGGCGTCTTGTCGGCAGTTGCGGGGGATTCGATCTCGTGTCCCGGTTCCATAACGGGCATTATGGATGCCCGCGTGCGGCGTGTCGATGCGGACATTCCCGTTTTCAAGTCGGTGGACCGAAATGAGCCAGACGCACATCCCGCTCGAGTGGTTGAAGATGTCGGAAGAGGTCCGCGCGGCGCTCGTGGCGGGGCGGCCAGTCGTTGCGCTGGAATCGACGCTCGTCGCGCACGGGCTGCCGTGGCCGACGAACCTCGAAACCGCGCGCGCGTCGGAAGTTGCGGTGCGCGCCGCTGGCGCGGCCCCCGCGACTATCGCGGTGCTGAACGGCGTTCCCACGGTCGGCCTCACCGATTCGCAGTTGGAAGACCTCGCGCAATTACCTAACGTGCGGAAGGCAAGCCGGCGCGACCTCGGCGCGGCGGTCGCGCTGAAGCAACATGCCGCGACGACCGTTTCCGCAACGATGGCGATTGCGCACGCCGCCGGGCTTCGCGTGTTCGCGACCGGCGGTCTTGGCGGTGCGCATCGTGGCGCGGAACCCTTCGACATCTCCGCGGATCTCACTGAACTCGCGCGCACACCGGTGCTGGTGGTGTGCGCGGGCGCGAAGAGCATTCTTCATTTGCCGCGAACGCTGGAGATTCTCGAAACGCTCGGCGTGCCGGTGGTGGGCTACCGCACCGACGCGTTCCCGGCGTTCTACGTGCGCGACCACACTCCGCCTTTGCCGGTTTCCGCGCGCGTTGATTCGCCTGAAGTCGCGGCGGCGCTGTTCGCGGCTCACGTGAGAATGGGCGGTGCCGGTGCGGTCCTCGCGCAATCGTGTCCGGCGGATGTCGCGATCCCGGCTTCGGAGTTCGATGCGTGGCTTCTCGAAGCGGAACGTGAAGCGAATACCGCGAACGTAACCGGCGCGAAGGTGACGCCGTTCTTGCTGGCGCGCCTCGCGGAGTTGAGCAACGGGCGCACGCTGGTGGCAAACCGCGCGCTGATTGTGGCGAACGCGAAGCTCGCGGCCGAAGTCGCGGTGACGCTGACATGATTTCGTTCCAGTGCTGGTTCCGTAACCGCGTCGACGCGAACCGGACGAGCAAGCCGGTGTGCGATTAGAACGCGCGATCGGGTTTCGGTATCGGTATCCTGGGTACCGTGTGAGTACCCACCTGGCGATTCGCCCTTATACGCCAAAATCACCTCAATGTTGCCCGGACACACGATGCGCGATCGCACGAATCACCGGTACGCCACCATTTGCGCGGCGCTCGTCGCGGCGCTCGTTTCTGTTAATGCTGTTCGCGCGGAGCCGCCGGCCATCGCGCCGCCTCCGCGGGTTTCGTCGCAGAAAGGCGAACCGAACACGCGTACTAAGTTGCCGGACGCGCACGACTATCAGCGCGTGCTGCGCAAGTACATGGCCACACTCACCGAGAAGGATTTCACCCACGGCGTCAGCGCTTTCGTGACGGACAAGACCACCGACACCGACCCAGAGCACCTGTACCGCCATTACCTCATGTCGATGATGCACCAACCGCTCATCGGCAACAAGCGAGGCTACCCCGCGATCAACGCTCCGCCCGCACGGTTTTTGTTGTCGTCTATCGAAACCGCGGAAGCGGTGATGCACCCGCCTGTCTGGCCCGAAACGCTGATTCCGTTTGTGCAATGGAAGTACCCGGGCAACCCGTACCACGACAACCGCGCGCTGAAACTCCGCGCCTTCGTCACCGCCACGGTGATGATGGTGATGCTCGACGACTACTTCGACTCCGTTCCGACCGCGGGCCGCGCCGACCGGTTCTCGTACCAACTCGTCTACTTTGGTTTGCCCTATCCGGGCTTCAAGGACGTGCTGCCCGCGGATGTGCAGAAAGCATACGAGGCCGGACTGAAGCGAATGGGCGCGAGGGTGCTTGACTGGGGCATCCGCGGGGAGGATATTCACAACGACTTGCACGCACCGTTCGGGCTGTTCTGCATTGCGCGTGCGATCAACGATCCGGCGTTCACGAAGTCGGTCGAAGCCTACAGCCGCAAGATGTATACCGATCCGAAGTACTTCAGTCCGGCAGGCTACTGGGTTCAGCGCGGCGGGCCTGACATCCCGTTCAACGGGCACGCGAACTTCTTCGCGGTCACGACCGCTCTTGTCACCGACTGGCCATTCGCGAGAGAAGCTCTCGACCGCGTGTACCGGCTCCGCGGGCACCTGATCTTGCCGGAACCCGATGGCAAGTTCAGCGGCCCGAGTCACTTCAACTCGCGTCTCGGCGGCCCGGCTTCAACCGACCAGTGGGCGTGGGACGGCGCGCGCGACACGGCCGCCGCGATGGTTACCGACGAGGCCGCGCACCTCGCGCGCCGACCGACCGCGGATGAACTTCGCGACGCACCGGGCAAGCGAGCACGTCACTTCGCGGAAGATATCCGCGAGAATCCCGTGAACGGCAAGGGCGGGTTCCTGAAGAACGACGAGATCATCTCGTACCCGTGGAAGTGGCGAGTCTGGATGACCTACAACTTTCCCGCGAGCGTGAACCCCGGCGCGGAGTTCTACAAGCCGGGCGCTTACGCCCACCAACAAGAACTGGCGAAGAAGAACTCGCCGCTGCTGAAGTCGCCGTTCGAGCGCGGCGAATCGTTTGTCCGCGATTTCGGGAAGGAGTTCGTCGTCGCCCGGCAACCGGGGTTCGCCGCGATTCTGCACACCGGGCCGATTGGCACGCAGAGCGCCGACGACGGGATGCGCCAGTACGCGGGTCCGATGGGTCTGAGCGGCGGGCAACTCTCGGCCTTCTGGACGCCGGCCACCGGTTCGGTGATCCTCGGTCAGCGCGGCGGCATGAGCAACGACAAGTCCTTCGATCTCATCGAAGCCTGGCGAACGTGGCCGAATCATTCGGTCAGCGGCGTAACGGCGAACGGCGCCTTCTTCACCTCCGCGCGCATTCAGAAACCCGACACCACCATTGGCAGCCAGCGCGGCACGACGAAGGTCGAAGTGGCCGGCACGATCCCTGCTTCGGTCGTCAGTCAGGCGAAAACCATCGCCGGCAAGTACGACTATGCCCGGTCGTTCCAGATCGACGAGAAGGGCGTGAGCGTGGAAACGACCGTGCGCGGTGACGGCAAGGAACAGATCGCGGAGTTGTACGAGGTGATGCCGGTCTACCTCCGCGACGCGAAGGAGCAGGCGCAAGCGACCCCGACCGCGATCGAGTTTCAAGTCGGCGACAAGTGGGCACCCGCGACCGACGCGTTCACCGAGAACGTGAAGGCCGTGCGCCTCACGCGATTCAAGGGCGCGGTGGTTGTCACCTTCGATCGCCCGCGCCGCGTAAAACTGTCCTCCGCGGACTGGGCGGACACCTACCTGAGCCGCGGGACCGCGCGAAACGTGCTGATCGACTTGTTGGAAAGCGGCGACAAGCCCGCGGCATTGAAAGAGCCCAAAGCGGTCGGCTACCGGCTCGAACCGGTGGCCAAGTAACCTGTTCCGCGACCGGGTGATTGCATCTGGCGGTTCCGCCACTACGACCGCGCTCGTCGAGCAATTCGACCCGAAGGCGTCGGGCAAGCCGAACGCGGCGAGCCTCGGACCGTGATCAACGCCTGGCGCGCCGGCCGTTTGCCCACGGACAGAGTTTTTGCGTAGGAAGGGCTGTGCGTCGGCGAGTGCGGCGAGTGGCCGGAGCGGGCGCACCGGAGGCCGACGATGGCGAGTGGGACTTTGGCAATCGGGCGGCTGAAGGCAATCGGCGACGACCGGTTCGACCTGTTGGTGGTCGGTGGCGGCATCGTCGGCGCCGGCGTCGCCCGGGATGCGGCGTCGCGGGGGCTGAGGACGCTGCTGGTCGAGCAGTCCGATTTCGCGTCCGGCACCAGCAGTCGGTCGTCGCGGCTCCTGCCCGGCGGGCTGCGGTATCTGGCTCAGGGGCGAATCGGTC
Organism: Singulisphaera sp. GP187; assembly: GCA_945905925.1. Lineage (GTDB taxonomy): Bacteria > Planctomycetota > Planctomycetia > Gemmatales > Gemmataceae > Gemmata. The sequence goes on along the minus strand of CAMDQN010000004.1, from coordinate 88,545 downwards.
TGGTCCGCGAGGCGAGCGTCGAGAAACTGCGGTTGAGCCGGATCGCCCCGCACCTGTGTCAGGCGCTGCCGTTCGTCTTCCCGGCGTGGAGGGGAACCGGATGGGCGCGGTGGAAGTTGGCCCTCGGCGTCCGCATCTACGACTTCCTGTGTGGCGGAAGCAACCTGGGCCGGTGGTCGTCCCACGGCCGGGATGAGTTGCTCGCGCAAGTGCCGGGCCTGCGCGGCGACGGCCTGCGCGGCGGGGTGCGGTATTTCGATGCGCTCACGAACGATGCCCGCCTCGTCATCGACACTTTGCGGTCCGCCGCCGGCGCCGGGGCGACCGTGCTCAACTACACCGCCTACGAGTCGGGCGACCCGGCCGACGGCTGCTGGCGGTGCGTTATTCGCGACCGCTTGAGCGGAGCGATCGCCGAAGTGCGCACACGCGCGGTGGTGAACGCTGCGGGGGCGTGGGCGCCCGGTTTACCACATAGCGGCGTTCGGCTCCGGCTCACCAAAGGCGTTCACCTCGTCATCGATCGCGCGCGGCTCCCGGTGAACGACGCGGTGGTCTTGCCCGAGGGGAACCGCATCCTGTTCGTCATCCCCTGGGGCGAGCGTGTCATCCTGGGCACGACGGACACTGACTACACCGGCGACCCGGCGACTGTCCGCGCTCAGGCCGACGATGTGGGGTATGTCCTCGGCATCGTGAACACCGCGTTCCCCGCGGTCGGCCTCGGACCCAGCGACGTGATCGCGACGTGGGCAGGTGTCCGCCCGCTCATCGCCCCGCCGCGTGCGCGAGCGGGGACGCCGTCGGACACCTCCCGTCGCCACACGATCCGCATGACCGACCCCGGTTGGTTCGACGTGGCAGGCGGGAAACTGACGACGTTCCGGCTGATGGGCGAGCAGGCCATCGACCGGGTGGGTCGCTTTTTAGGGGCCAAACTGCCGCGGTCGCGAACCGCTGCGCTGTTACTCGCTCGCCCGGCGCACAGCGGGGTGCTTCCGCCACCGGTCGGTCCCGAGGTGGTGGCCGACTGCTGCCGGGATGAGTGGTCGGTCCACCTGGACGATGTCCTGCTCCGTCGCACGTCCTGGCACGCTTACCACCACGACCACGACGAGATCGCCGGTCGGGTGTCCGATTGGATGGGCGACGCCCTCGGCTGGGACGCGGCCCGCCGGGCAACTGAACTCGCCCGCTACCGCGTTGCGACCGTCGCCGATCGTACCCTCCCCTAGCGCGCTTTCGGGTAATGCGTAGCGTCTGGTCCGAGCCGCGACCGTGAGGGAGCGAACGATCACACGCTCCCTGACGGTCGCGGCTCCGCGACGAATTTCCTGAAAGTGCTTGAGGTCGCCCAAGCCCGTCGGGCGCAAGTCTTCCGCGCCCCAGGTCAAAACAGCCCCAGAATCGGGCCGCCGTGTTCCACCAAACTGCGCGGGCGGTTGAGGCTGTCGCGGTAGAGCGTGTCGGCGTCGATCCCGAGCGCGTGGTACAGCGTCGCGATCAAATCGTAAGGGTGAACCGGGTTCTTCTGCGGGTACGCCCCGGTGCGGTCCGATTCGCCGTATACCTGACCCGGACGCACGCCGCCACCGGCCACCAGACACGTATAACACGACGGCCAGTGATCGCGCCCGCCGGGGCCGACGTTGTTCGTCGTCGGCGAACCGATCTTCGGCGACCGCCCGAACTCGCCGACCATCACCACGAGCGTCGTCTCCAACAGCCCGCGATCGTCCAGGTCTTCCAGTAGCGCCGACGCCGTGCGATCGAATACCGGGCAACGCCAGTCCTTCAGCATCGGGAAGTTGTTGCGGTGTGTGTCCCACGAGCCGTCTGGACCCGGCGCGGGTTCCGTGTCCGACCCCGCCGGCCAGTTCACCTGCACGAATCGCGTCCCGGCTTCGACGAGCCGGCGCGCCAGTAAGCAACTCTGCCCCCATCGAGTGCGCCCGTAGCGGTCACGCACTTGCGGAGATTCGTCTTCCAGCCGGAATGCCTGAGCGGTTGTCGCGGAACCGAGCAGCGCGAACGCGGTGTCGTAGTGCGCGTCGAACCCGTCTGCCGACGCGGCGCTACTGCGCACACTCCGCAAGTCGAGCCGCGCCTTCATGCGTCCGAGCGTCATGTCGGGCGGCAGAATCAAACTTGTGACGTTCAACGCGCGCTGCGGATCCTGGTACATCTGAAACGGATCGAATGCGGCCCCGAGAATGCCAGCCGACTGACCGACGCCGGTGACCGAGCCTTCTTGAATCGGCGCGCACACGCTGACGAAGCCGAGCTTACCCGGTTCGACCGGCTTGAAGCGCGACGCGACCGCACCCACGGAAGGCAAGTCCTGGCGCGACGGCGGCACCGAAAGCCCGGTCGCGGAGAAGTTGAGCGGCCCGGCCCCGGTCATGAGCATGTAGATCGACGCACCGTGATTCGCCAGTCCTTGCGGCTTCACCCCGAGCGAGCGAATGAGCGTAAAGAGATGCGCCCGCCGTGCGAGTCCGGGGAGTACTTCGGTGAGTCGCGTGCCGGTGACGCTGGTCGCGATCGGCTTGAACTCGCCGCGAATCCCCTCCGGCGCGTCGGGTTTCGGATCCCAGGTGTCGATGTGACTCGGCGACCCCTGAAGATAGAGCAACAGAACCGACTTCGCTTTACCAAAGCCGTCGCCGCCTTTCACGGGCGCGTTCGGCTTGGCTTCGGCCTTCGCGTGTGCTTCGTATCGCAGCACATCGGGCAGCGCCAGTCCCAGGAGCGGCAGCGACCCGGCGGTGAGCAGATCGCGTCGCGACGGCGAATCGCACAACCGCCCGCGAGGCCCAAAAAGTGAGAGCATGGCCCGACTCCGTGAAGCCAGAGATGCCCCGATCGTAGCCGCTCAGTTGAGCTGAGTCAAAACGAAGGGTGGAGGGGTAGAGTCACTCACCTTGCAGAAACTACTTCCGCCGGTCGTCTACCTTTGCGGCGAACTCCAACCTCAGGCGGCTCACCCGCTGCGCCCAGAATACTCAACTACCTCTGGCGGGTGCCGCGCCGGTCGCGGACAATCCAATGGTGTTGTGGCCTGTCGCCCGCAGAGCCGGGCTTCACGGCCGCTCCGTGCGTCCCACTCCCCGTTCCCATTTCCGTCGGTGAACACCATGAAGTTCGTTCCGCGCACCGTTGCCATCTTCGTGGCACTCTCCGTCACGCTGTCACTCGGTTCAAACCGCGCCGCGGCTGACGTGAAGTTGCCACCCGTACTCAGCAGCCACATGGTTCTTCAGCGGGACGCGGCCGTTCCGATCTGGGGCATCGCGGCGCCCGAGGAGAAGGTGACCGTCAAGTTCCGCGACCAGGAGAAGACCGCGACCGCCGACGCGAAGGGCAAGTGGGTGGTGAAGCTCGACGCGCTCAAGGCCGGCGGCCCGGACAAACTCACCGTGACCGGCAAGAACACCGTCGTGCTTGAAGATGTCCTGGTCGGCGAGGTGTGGGTCGGGTCTGGGCAGTCGAACATGCAGGGCAGCGTTTCGGGGTACTCGAAGGCGGACCCTGGACTGGCGAAGCTCGCGGAGGGGACGTACCCGAAGATCCGGTTGAGCAAGAGCGGCGGTAAGTGGACCGAAACAACCGCGCAGACCATCCCCAGCTTCTCAGCGATCCTGTTCGCGTTCGGCGTCGGCATTCAGAAGGATCTCGACGTGCCGGTTGGGTTGATGGTCGGCGCGGTTGGCGGCACGCCTTCGGGATACTGGCTCAGCGACGATGCGTACCGCTCGGACGACGCCTGCAAGTCAGTTGTTAGGAAGTTCAGCGAAACCTACGACTTCGAGAAGGTGAAGACGGCGCACGCCGCAGCGATCGTGAAATGGGAAGCCGCGGTTGAGCAGGCGAAGAAGGATAACAAGACGCCGCCCGCGAAGCCCGCGGCCCCGGTCGCGGCCGGTGAGTCGGGCGGCAAGATCGGCAACCTTTACGAGACACACATCCGACCGATGCTGCCGTATGGCATTCGCGGCGTGGTGTGGGACCAGGGCGAAAGCGGCACCGCGATCAACGGCGTCGATCAGTACACGCTGATGGGCGCGCTGATTCGCGGGTGGCGCAAAGACTTCGGCCAGGACTTCGCGTTCATCTACATCCAGAAGGCAAGCGGCGGCGGGTGCGCGTGGGACTATGCCGACCCCATCACCGACAAGGGCGAGAAGTTCGCCCCGCTGCCAAAGGCTGTGCCGAACGACGGCACGTACCGCGAGCTGCACGTGCGCATTATGAACTACCCGAACACGTTCATGGCGACGAGCAGTGACCTCGGGCCGGGCGTTCACCCGACCAATAAATCGGGCTACGCGGCGCGCGCGGCCCGCGTCGCACTGGGCGCGGTGTACGCGAAGAAGATCGAGTATTACGGCCCGGTGTACAAGTCGCACAAGGTGGACGGCGAGAAGGTGCGGGTCGCGTTCGACCATATCGGGCAGGGTCTGGCGTTCAAGAACGGCGACAAACTCCAGGGCTTCGCGGTGGCCGGCGCGGACGGGAAGTTCGAGTGGGCCGACGCGACCATAGAGGGCAACGATGTGGTGCTGTCGAGCAAGGTGACGAAGCCGGTGAGCGTGCGGTACGCGTGGGCGGCGAATCACCAGTGGGCGAACTTCTTCAACAAGGACGGACTGCCGGCGCTGCCGTTCCGCACCGACGGGGCGACGAAGTAATCGACCCGCCCGCAGCGCGAGTAAGGGTATCGGAAATGCCCTTGCTCGCGCTGCGGGCGGGTATCTCGCGCGTCATATTCTCAATACTCCGCGTTGCCGTAGCGCCGCAGGTCGAGGTATCACGAGTACGCTTCCGGCTCCAACCCCTGTTCCTTCACACGCGATTCGCGCACGTCGAGGTACTCCTCGCGCTGACTACCGTTGCTGATCACCACCCGTGGGGAACAACGAAAACCAGTTACAGAAGTTCGTGGATTGGCTTGCCCGGGCCGACGATGCTGACGGGACGACCCGAGGCGTCCTCGTAGTGGGTGTCCAGCGCGATGCCGAGCGCCTGATAGAGAGTCGCGAGTAGGTCGAGAGGTGAGACGGGCCGCTCGCTAACCTTACCGCCTCGCGCCTCGCTGGCGCCAACCACCTGCCCGCCCTTCAGACCACCGCCGCCCAGGAGTACCGAAAAACAGTCGGACCAGTGGTCGCGGCCCGCGTGACCGTTGATGAGGGGCGTGCGCCCGAACTCGCCCGCGCAGTAGATCACAACGTCGTCGAGCATCCCCCGATCTTCGAGATCCTCGACCAAGGCGCCGATCGCCGCGTCAAGAGGCAGCAGGTGTTGCTCCAAACCTTTCTCGATGTTGTCGTGATGGTCCCAGTACCCGGTGTTGATGGTGACGCACGCGGTGCCAGCCTCGACCAGTCGCCGCGCCAGGAGGGCACTCTGGCCGTAGAGGTGCCGGCCGTAATGATCGCGCAGTCGCGTACTCTCCTTGCTCATGTCGAAGGCGTTGCGGACGCGGTCACCGGTCACCATCTCCAGAGCCTGGGCCTTGAAACTGTTCAGCCCTTCGAGGGTACCCGTCTGATCCACGTCGCGCCGGAGTGTGTCGAACTCCTTTAGGAGCTGGGCGCGGGTTTTCGCGCTCTGGAGGGGCAAGTTGCCGGGTAGTGCCAGGTTGGGTACGCGGAAGTCACGCGCGTTTGGGTCGGCTCCCACTTCAAACGGGTTGTTGGCCGCACCGAGGTAGACCGCGCCCTGATACCCGAATGCTTCCGCCCTGGGCACGGCCACGTAAGGCGGCATGTGGGACTGACCGGTCCCGCGACTGCGGGCGATGACCGATCCAAACGACGGCTTCTGCGGTGCGTTGCGGGCCAACGTCGGGCCGAAATAGCCTGTCTGCATCCAGTGCGCGGAGGGTGCGTGGATCCCGTTCTGGTGGTTCACGGAGCGGACGACGGAGAGGTGCTTCATCACCCGCGCCTGACGCGGGAATCGCTCGGTGATGCGGATGCCCGGCACGGCGGTAGCGATCGGCCGGTACATACCCCGAAACTCGGCCGGCGCATCCGGCTTCATGTCGTAGGTGTCTTGCTGGCTCATCCCCCCGTGGGTCCAGAAGACGATTATCGCCTTGTTCGGCGTCGCTTCGGGCAACTGCGGTTCGGCCGCAGCGAGTCGCACGCGAAGTCCGTCGGTCGTGATCGCACCGACCGACGCGCTCATTCCCAGGAATGCCCGACGGCTGATAGTGGGTTGCACGTGCTCCCTCCGGTTCGGTTCGTGGTCATTGGTCAGTGGTTGAACAGGAACTCGTTCGTCGCCAGGAGCGACCAGAGTAGGGAGCCGTAAGCTTCCTTGCGGTCGGTCTGGGATTCCAGGAACTTGACCGCCGCCGCGAGTTCTCGCTGTCGCGGCGGGCGACCGAAGACTCGCAGAAAGATGTCGTGGACGTTATCACCGTGCGCCTTCGAGTTGCCCGCGAGCCGTTTCACGTATCCCTTGTCGGATGTCAACTTGTCCTGAATCTCGGGCGAACCAATCAACGCGAGCGTTTGACCCAGGGCGGGCGCATCGACGCGCTCGCATTCGCACGCGGAGTTTCGCGCGGGCCGCCCGAACACGTCCAGGAACTGGCTGGGGACCGCCTCGTCGGGCAAGTCGATGGCTCGCGTTCCCGCCGGGAAGTCGGCCGCGACGCTTCGGAACTTCGTCGGGGATTCGAGTACGTGCCCGATGCCGTCGAGCAACACCTCGGCGGGTAACCGGCGCGGATAATAGCGGGCGAAACTCTGCACGTCGTCCTTGTTGGCCTCTTCGGGTATCGAACTGAGGCCGTAGGCCGTCGAGTTGCAGATGGCGCGAATCAGGTGTTTCACGTTGTAGCCGCTCGTGGCGAAATCCTTCGCCAGTGCGTCGAGCAGTTCGGGGTTGCTCGGCGGGTTCGTACTCCGCGCGTCGTCGATCGGATGGATGATGCCGCGGCCGAGGAAGTGGCCCCACATCCGGTTTGCCATCGTGCGGGCGAAGTACGGGTTATCGGAAGCTGTCATCCACTTCGCCAGCGCGCGGCGGGGATCGTCGTACTGGGTGAGTTTAAAGTCTGGTCCGCCCGGTGGACGCGGGCGCATCACGCTCTTGGTCCGGGGATGAAGGAGTTCACCGGCGTCGGCCAGGAAGATCGTCTCGCTCGTTGGAACTTCGGCGTCCGCGAACCCGCCCTTGCGCCCCACGCGAGAGAAGACCGCGGCCAGTTGGTAGTAGTCGGCCTGGCTCCATCGTTCCGCCGGATGGTGATGACACTGGGCGCATTGAATGCGAATGCCGAGGAACGCCTGCGCGACCGATTCCACGAATTCCGGCGAGGTGCGCGTGGTCCGGTACCAGACCGTTGGCGGGTTGGTCTCCTGGCTGCCCGACGCGGTGAGGATTTCACCGACGAAGCGGTCGTAGGGCATGTTGTCGGCGAGCGAGTCGCGAATCCAGCCCGCGAACAGTGCGGTTCCCGGGCGCTGCTGGCTGGTGCTGTATCCCTTCCCCCGGTTCCGCAGAATGTCAGCCCACTTCAGCGCGAAGTAGCTGGCGTACTCCGGTCGTTCGAGAAGGCGATCGATCAGTTTCGCCCGCTTATCGGGGCGCGTGTCAGCGGCGTAGGCCATCACTTCGTCGGGTGTGGGTAGGGTGCCGCAGATGTCGAGCGACGCGCGACGGATGAACTCCTCGTCGGAGGCGGCGCGCGACGGCGCGACGCCCAGTCGCTTCCAGTTGGCGACGAGATGTTTGTCGATGCCCGATATGGTGTTGGCCCTCTCCCACGCGATGAGCGGCGATTCGGTCCCGGCCTTCTGGTGGTGCGGCACCGTACCGTGGAAGACCGCGATCTGATCCCCGTACCGGACCATGACCGCGAACAGACCGCTCCGGTTCTTGACCTGCACGGTGCCGGCGTCGGTTACCTCGGCGATGTCCGGTTCGTTCGATTGGTACACGGACCGCCGGGTCACGTCTCGCGTGGTGCCGTTCGAGAAATGCGCGACGACCCGGAGCGGTTGTCGGCTCGTGGCGTCGAAGGTGGCCCGGTCCGGCGTGACGGTGACGCGAGCGAGTGTGGGATCGGAAAGTTTGGCCGGTGGCGACCCGTTCTCGATCCAGCGCCGGATGGTCTGGTAATCCTCGGAGCCGATGGCGAGTCGTTTCCCGCCGCCGTGGGAGAAAGAGCCGGTCGCCTTGAGGAGAAAGAGACTCGCCGCCGGCGCGGACGGCAGGAGGCGTCGGCCGCGTGCCTCCGTGACGATTGCTTCGTAATCCTGCTCCGGTTCGAAGCCAAGCAGGGAGAGTTTGAATCCGTTCTGACCTTCTGCTTTTCCGTGGCAGCCACCGCTGTTGCACCCGAGTTTGGTGAGCAACGGCACCACGTCCGTGTTGAAGTACACCGGCTGGACCGGGTCGCGATTGGGGAGAGCGGGTTGCGCCGCTGCGCACGGGGCAGCAGCGACCAGAGCCAACATGGTCAGCACGCTGTGGTAGTCGAATCGGGGGAACGGGATTGTCATTCCGTGATCTCCAACTCGACAAAGCGGCTTCCCCGATACAGGGGTTGATCCTCGACCGTGCCCACGGCATCCAGGCGGAGGAACAGATGACGCCCAAGCGGGGCGTCTTCCGTGGCGATCACTTGCAGCGATCCCGAATCCGACTGACCGACCAGCGTCACGCCGCGCCCGCGAAGGCCGACGACCCCACCCGGTGCCACCAGCTCCGTGTGAACCTTGCCGATGAAACCCTGCTTCCGTTCCGCGGTGAACCGGAGTTGGATGGTCTTTCCGCGAGCAATTTTCGTTGGCGTGCGAGGGTCGATCTCCAGAACGATTTTTGCGGGGCGGACAGTGACGGTGATCGGGTTGCTCACCAAAGTCACTGCGACCGGGGTCGGCTTCGCGCCCTTGACACCGGCAACGGAGATGGTCGTTTCCGCTTGCACGGCGAACGTGTAGGGGCCGGGCGGCAGCGACGCGGGGAAGGCAAAACTGATCCAGCCCTTGGTATTGCCCGCGGGGATTGTCGCGGTGGTGTTTCCCGCCGAACGCGGCAGCCCGAACGCTGCGAGATGGATCGGACCGGTGGAACCCTCGAACCGCTGTTCGAGATCGATCGCCACGTCCAGAATGCTCTCCTGATCGACGACCGTTTTGGTTGGGGTGGCCGTCAGAAGGAGCTTGGCTTCCGATGTGGTCGCCAGCGGAATCTCTTGCGTGATCCGCCCTGAGGGAACGGGTTGTCCCGGCCAGATCATCGCGCCGGCCTTCACGGGTCGGGTGATCTTCGCACCGCCCTCGTCGGCGACGCCAACGAGGTTCAGACTGCCGGCAAAACTGAGACACTCGCGGCCCGCGCTCAACACGAACACACCGCGATCCTGACCCGGCCCGATCCAGATTTCGGGACACTGAATGCCCGGCGGCAGGTTCTCGGCGTTGACCCGGATCGGCCCGGACATCCCACGGTGTCGGACCGCCAGTACCTCCAACACTTCTCGACCGCCAAGCATGAGGTTCAGGCCAGCCGGTTGATCCACTCGCCGCGCCACGACCGCCAGATGAAAATCCGGCTCCTCGCGTTTAATGCTGAACCGATAGAGCCGGCGAGCGTCGTGGTTCAAGCCACCCGTCAGGTTTCGCACCTGGATCAGATAACGCCCGTCGGCCGGCGAGACCCACCGCCCCACGGGGTCAGCGTGCGCCGTCGGGAACCGAACGCCGCCCAGGTTTTCGAGAGTTCCGGCGAGCTTCAGAAACTCGTTCTTTCCGTCCGCGTCGAGAACTCTCACATCGAGATCGATGGGGGAACCGATTCGCGTGCCGAACGTCTCCAGCCAGAGAACTTCCCCGCGGCGGGCGCGCACGGCATACCAGTGCCGTTCGTCCCCGTCGGTTAACTGGCCGCAGACCTCACTCGGGATCGCGAGTTCTTGGGCGCGGTCCGCGTCGCGGTTGTCCGAAGCAACTGCGACCGGAACGTCCGTAACACCCATCAGTAGCGGGGCGTGGCTCCCCGGATAGTGATATGCGAAGCCATCGACTGTCATCTGGGCGGGGCGCAAGCGGATCGGGACGCGTGTGTGCCGGTCCACCTCCGGTGGTGTGATCGCGACTTCCACGGAATCGAGTTCAAGGTTCTTGGCCGCTTCTCGCGGTGACAGATTCCGGCCGTACAGTTTGACCTTCGTCGTCTTGCCGCGTTGTACCACGCACGGAATGGCGAACTCCACACGCGGCTTTGTGTCGATGTCGAGCCGATAGAAGTGAGCAGAACTGCCCAGGTAGCTCAGGTCGAACACCTTCACACAGTAAGTCCCGTCGGCGGGTACCAGGAAATCGACGAGCGGATCGATACCGGTGTACCCGCGGTTGGCGGCCAACCGCTTGCCGCCAGCGTCGAACACTTCCAGCACGGCGCGTAGTTTGGAGTCGATGCGATCGGCCGAGCAGTCCAGCACGACGCGCTGACCGGCCTTCGCCTTGAACTTGAAGCAGTCGATGTCACCCGGCTTCTCGATCCGTCCGTTGACCGCGACATCCAGCGGAACTTCTTGAGCGGTATCCAGTGCGTCGTTCGGTTCCGCGTCCGGTGCTTCCTTCCGGTTCCCCACGACGAACGCTCGCGGGGAACTCATGCCGTGAGTACCGACCGCACGCAGGTCGTAAACGCCCACCGGGGTTCCTGCGGGAATGTCGAGTTGAAAGCGGTTCGCGTCGAGCTTCTTGGCGGTCAATCCAGGGATGGCAGTGTGGATGTCCCGAAGCCCGTCCAGACCGGTGCCTTCAAGAACCACGGTCACGGCGGTTCCCGTCTGGCCACCGGACGGGTAGACCGTGTTCAGAACTGGATTCGGCGACTGGGCCAGTGCCTGTGCGCACACCGACAAAAGCAAGTAGCTCACCGCTAGCGGCAAGTGAAAACCTTGGCGGATGCGGGCGCGAATCATCGGAAGTTACCGCGGGGATTCGGGGCGGTGCGAGCGTCCAGTTCCAGTTCACCGGGGAGGGACATCAGCGGGACTCCGACGGAGGAGCAAGTGAGCAGCGCGGCGAGATCAGCGGAAGGTGACTCCAGGCTACCCCACCGTTGTCACTGGGTCCAGCCACAACAACGAGCAGTGTGCGTTTCTGGGCGCGTTGTTCCGCAGCACGGCGACCGAAGTTTGGATTCTCGATTGACGGAAGGAGGACGACGTGGGAGCTTGGGATTCCACCCGCACGCCCGGCTTGACGCCAGCGACCGTATGCAATGGTCGATAGCACACCTCGGGCGAGAACGCGCGACCGAATCGCGTGTCGGGTACCGAATCCCGGTACATTATGAAGGAGTGGCCTCGGCTTCCTCGAACGCAACCCGCGTCGGTGGCCGCGAATATCGTCGGGAGGACACGATGCGGTTGCGGAATCTCGCCGTTGTGACGGCACTGGTCGTGCTCTGTTCGGGCACCGGCCGCGCGGACGACACCGACTTCTTCGAGAAGAAGATTCGGCCGGTATTCGTGGAGCACTGCTACAAGTGCCACTCCGACCAGGCCAAGAAGCTGAAGGGTGGGCTTCGCCTCGACACGGTGGCCGGCATCCGCAAGGGCGGCGACACCGGCCCCCTGTTCGTCCCTGGCAAGCCGAAACAGAGCCTGCTGGTCAGCTCGCTCCGTCACGAAGACCTGGCGATGCCGCCCGACGGCAAGTTGAAGGACGCACTCGTCAACGACGTCGTCGCGTGGATCGAGCGTGGGGCAGTTTTGCCCAAGGACGCGGCTACCGGGCCGACGCCGCGCCGCGAGGCGTTCCGCATCACGCCCGAAGACCGCGACCACTGGGCGTTCCGACCGCTGAAGAAGCCGCCCGTTCCCGACGCGAAGGCCGACACGGACATCGACCGCTTCCTGCAAGCCCGGCTCCAGGCCGTGAAACTCACCCCCGCGAAGCCGGCCGACAAGTACGCGATTCTCCGTCGGGCGACCTACGATCTCACCGGGTTGCCGCCCACCGTCGAGCAGATCGACGCGTTCCTTGCCGACAATTCCCCCGACGCGTTTGCCCGCGTCGTGGACCGACTGCTCGCTTCAAAGGAGTTCGGTGCCCACTGGGGTCGACACTGGCTCGACGGCGTGCGCTACGCCACCGATGTGGACAAGTCCGGTCGCTACCGCGAGTGGGTCGTGCGCAGTTTCAACGACGATCTGCCCTACGAGCAGTTCTTGACGATGCAACTGGCCGGCGACCTACTCCCCGCCGGCACGAACGACCCGGCGAAGGTTCACGTCAGCGGGGCTTCGCTCGACGGCGTCGTCGCGACCGGTATGCTCTCGCTCGCCGTGTGGGAGTTGGTGGGCCGCGACTTGGCAGTGGCCGAGATCGTCGACAGTCAGATCGACGTCGTGGGCCGGCAACTCCTGGGTCTGACGCTTGCTTGCGCCCGCTGCCACGACCACAAGTTCGACCCGGTCTCCGCAGAGGACTATTACGGTCTGGCCGGTATCTTCTTTTCGAGCAAGATCAGTCCGGGCAACCTGATTGCCGACGGCCGGCTCTCGGGCGAGGTCATCACCGTCCCACTCCTGTCGAAAGCGGACGACGCCAGGAACCGCAAGTTAGACGAGCAGATCAAGGAACTAACGGCCACTCTGCTGGCCGTTCCGGGGGCCGACCGACTCGATAAGTTGACCCGCGAGGTCGAGGCGCTCGACGCGAAGGTGAAGGCGACGAAGGTAGCCGCCACAAAGGCCAAACTCGAAACCGAACTCGCCGCGCTCAAGAAAGAGGAGAAGAAAGCGGCCGACGCTCTTGATCCGGCGGCGACGGCACGCGTCGCCGAACTGCGCGGGCGCATCGCCGCACTCCAGAAGCAGCAGGTCGTTCCGCCACAGGCGATCGTCACGCAAGAAGGGGGCGTGCCCGGCAGCAACCGCGAGAAGATCGCCGACGCCCCCGTGCTAATCCGCGGAGACTTCCGTCGCGAAGGCGACATCGTCCCACGCCGCTTCCCCGTTATCCTCGCCGGTGAGAAGCAGACTCGCGTCACCACGGGAAGCGGTCGCCTCGAACTGGCGCGATGGATCGCATCGAAGGACAACCCGCTCACCTCGCGGGTGATGGCTAATCGCGTCTGGCTGCACCTGTTTGGCGAGGGGCTGGTTCGCACGCCCGACAACTTCGGGCGGTTGGGCGAGAAGCCGACGCACCCCGAACTGCTCGACCACCTCGCCACGCGGTTCGTTGCGAACGGCTGGTCGATCAAGAAAACAATTCGCGAGGTCATGCTGACGCAAGCCTACCAACAGTCCAGTTCTGGCGACCCGGAGTTGTTGAAGGCGGACCCGGCGAACCTTCTGGTGGGGCGCATGAACCGCAAGCGGCTCACGTACGAGTCGCTCCGCGACAGCCTGCTGCTCGTCAGCGATCAACTGTTACTCTCGCCGAACCCGCCGGCGGGCCGCCCGTTGCGGACGATGTTCGAGCCGATCGAGCGAAAAGGCGGGAACGACATGCGGACCATGTTCGACGGCCCCGACCCGAAGGGAATTGTCCCCGATCGCGCCGACACCACCACGGCCCCGCAGGCTTTGTTCATGATGAACAACAAGTTAGTGTTGCAGTCGGCCGAGGGCCTCGCCGCGACTTTGGCGAAAGACCCGGCTCTGAAGTCCGACACGGCCCGGCTGAACCGCGTCTACCGCAAGATGATCGGCCGCCCGCCCTCGGACCGGGAGGAAGAACTGGCCCTGGGGTACATCAAGACCGCCTCCTGGGTCAACTTCCTGCAAGTGCTCCTGTGTACTAACGAGTTCATCTACGTGGATTGAGACGTGAACCCGCTGGTGATGTCGCGTTGTCTAACGAGCCGCTCCCTGGCTCGTAGTTTCAAGACCCGGCGGTTGGCAATCCATTGCTTGATCGCGTCGATCTCGGTTGCAGTGCGTTCCTTCTTGCCGGGCGCATCTCGCCGTTCTTCACGCGCTCGAACAGCAAGGTTTCGTCTGGCTTGCCTTTCACGATTGCGGGACCGTTCTTCACGCCCTTCCTCGCGAACCGCTTCAGTCGAAGACCAAGAGCGCGACGAACGGTCGGGTGCTGCGCGGCATGTTCGGACAAGCCGAGAGGGAGGGCGATTCGGCGGGTGGAATGATATTGTGAGCGGAGAGCGCGCCGGGCGCAACGGTCTTCCAACGTAGTGGCACACGCCATGTGCCGTCGCTTTGCCCATCGTTTCTGCAACGGCACATGGAGTGTGCCTACTACTTTTGGAAGGCACTTTCGAGTTCCGTTCGAGCGCGAGCGGTGTCACAATATCATTCCACCCGCCAGTTGCACGACTCCTCTCCCACCGCACGATTCGCTTTCCGAGGGTCCGAATGCTTCATTCTGGTTCGCTGACCACTCGCCGTAGTTTTCTGGGTTTGGGCGCGTGTGGCTTGCTTTCGCTCCCGAACTTTCGGCCTGCATTCGCGGCGGGAAAGCGGGCACGCGCGAAATCTGTTCTCGTGGTATTCGAGCAGGGCGGCGTGTCGCACATGGACACATTCGATCCGAAGCCGGACGCACCCGCCGAACACCGCACGCCGTTCAAGACCATCGACACAGTCGTTCGCGGAATACGCTTCACGGAATTGCTCACAAAGACCGCGGCGCACGCGGACAAGATCACTGTGGTACGGTGCATGACACAGCCGAAGCCGGGTATCGGCAACAGTCACCCGAAAGGCTCGCAATACGTCTTTAGTGGTGAAGCGCCCGGCGGCGCGGAAGAGATGCCGGACATTGGTTCGGTGGTGTCGCACCGCATTGGAAGCGGCGCGCGCAATCTACCGCCGTACATCATGGTGCCGGGGACAAGCGAACAAGAATACAATACCAAAATCGGCTTCCTCCCGCCACAACATCGTGTGTTCAAGACTGGCGGGAAGCCGCACGAACCGACGTGGACCGTGCCCAATCTCGCGCTCGCGGGCATCACCCAGGATCGCTTCAAGGACCGTACCGACCTGCTCAGCAACCTCGATGTGGGCATTCCGGGCGCGGACAAATCGAAGGACGCGAAGACGCTGACGAGCATGCGCGACCAGGCCGAAGACATGCTCACCAACCCCGCGACGCGAAAAGCGTTTGACCTGAAGGCCGAACCGCAGAAGACGCGCGAGGAGTACGGACTTGGTCATCGCGGGCAGTGCTATCTGCTTGGGCGCAAACTGATCGAATCTGGCGTGCGGTTCGTAACGATCGACTGCCGCGAACCGCCAGCGCGAGAATATCCGGGTGGTGGCAATATGAACTGGGACCACCACGACCACATCTATTCACCGAAGGACACAGCGATCAAAGGCGGCGGCGCAGGGGCGGGTCGGTGGGGCATTCAGACGTGGCCGATGATGGGCAGCACGGACAAAGCGTTCGCGGCGCTCATTGCCGACATGCACCAGCGCGGCCTGCTCGAAGAAACGCTGGTGTGCTTCGTGACGGAGTTCGGGCGCACGCCGCGGATCAACGACCGCAAGGGCCGCGATCACTGGACGCACGCGTTCAGTGTGGCGTTCGCGGGCGCCGGTGTGCCGGGCGGTCAGTTGGTCGGCGAGACCGACAAGGAAGGCGGCTATATCATCAGCCCGAAAGCGTACACGCTGGAAGACTACGCGACGACGATCTACGAGAAACTCGGCATCGATACGACGAAGCCGATTCACACGCCTGCGGGGAGGCCGATCTACCCCGGCAAGGACGGGCACGCGATCCCGGAACTGATGTGATTGGTGCCGGCGAGCGGCGCGGCGTAAGCCCGCCGGTGCGATACCAGCGAGCAAAAGAGACAACCCAGCGAAAACGCTTCTGTTCGCGTTGGCTTATTGGAATCGCACCGGCGGGCTTACGCCGCGCCGCTCGCGAGGCTCGTTAGAACCCCACTTTGGGCTTTCGTAATGCGATTGGTTCTGCTGCTTCTCGCTTTCTTACTGCCTTCCTTCGCGACAGCCGCGGATGCTCCGTCGCGTATCGAAGTGTACCCCGCGAAGGTGGCGCTCGGATCGAATCGCGCGACCACGCAGTTCGTTATCACCGGGCACTTCGCGCACGGCGAAACGCGCGACCTCACGCACAACGCGACCTTCACCCTGTCCGCGCCTGTGGTCGAAGTGCGAACCGGAGTGGCGTTCCCCAAGAAGGATGGCAAAGCGGAGATCACCATCGTCGCGGGCGGGCACGCGGTCAAGGTGCCGGTCGAAGTGAGTGGTCAAAGCGACCCAGACCCGATGCGATTTCGGACCGAGACGCTCGCGGTGCTGACCAAACAGGGTTGCAATAGCGGTTCGTGTCACGGCTCGCCGGACGGGAAGGGCGGGTTCCGCCTCTCATTGTTCGGCTACGATCCAGCCATCGACGCGGAGAGCATCGTTCGCGGCGGGCTGAACCGGCGAGTCGATGCGTTCAACCCGGCCGACAGTTTGATGCTGAAGAAGCCACTGATGCGCGTGGCCCACGTCGGCGGGAAGCGCCTCAACAAGAGCGATAACGGCTATCGCGTGCTGCTCGACTGGATTGCGTCGGGTGCGAAGACCGACGACGACAAACAACCCGCGTGCGTGCAACTTTTGGTGTACCCCGGACCGAACCGCGTGCTGCGTGCCCCACACTGGGCGCAGCAATTGAGCGTGATCGCGAAGTTCGCCGACGGCACCGCCCGCGACGTGACCTCGCTCGCGACCTACGAGATTTCAAACAAGGAATCGCTCGCCGTTTCCGACGAGGGTCTCGTGACGGGCATCAAACGCGGTCAGGGCGCGGTCAGCGTCCGCTACTTGAATCACCTCGAATCGGTTCACTTCACGGTGACCGAAGAGGTCGAAGGATTCGTCTGGAACAACCCGGCGGACGTGAACTTCATCGACAAGCACACTCACGCGAAGCTCAACCAACTCCGCGTGCTTCCGTCCGACACCTGCGACGACGCGACCTTTCTTCGCCGCGTGTATCTCGACCTCACCGGGTTGCTTCCGCCCACAGACAAGGCCAAATCCTTCCTGACTGACACCACCGCCAACAAGCGAGCGAAGATAATCGATGAACTCCTCGCGAGTGAGGAGTTCGCTCGCTACTGGGCACTGCGCTCCGCGGACCTGATGCGCGTGAACCCGAAGACGCTACCCGGTGGACGTGCCGAACTGTTCGCGGACTGGCTCATCGACGGATACCGCAAGAATGCCCCCTTCGATAAGGCGGTAACCGAACTGCTCACTGCAACCGGCGACGCCGCGAAGGTGCCCGCCGCGAACTACTTCCTCGCGATCCCCAACCTCGAAGACCTCGCCGAGACGACGGCGCAGTTGTTCATGGGGTCGCGCGTGAACTGCGCGAAGTGTCACAACCACCCGTTCGAGAACTGGACGCAGGAGGACTACTATCGCATCGCGGCGGTGTTCACGCGAGTGAGGAAGGCTCCGAAGGGCACGATGGTTTCCATCGCCGCGACCGGCGAGACGACACACCCCACCAGTGGGAAAACACTCACGCCATTTGGCGATGCCGTTACCGATCCGAAGGCAGACAGGCGAGTGAGTTTCGCGAAGTGGCTCACGAAGCCGGGCAACCCGTTCTTCGCACGCGTCGAAGTGAACCGCATGTGGTTCGGCCTTTTTGGTCGCGGCATCGTTCACCCGGTGGACGACTTCCGCTCGTCGAACCCGCCCGCGATCCCCGAACTCTTGGATGCACTCGCGACCGAATTCGAGCAAAGCGGATTCGACCGCAAGCACGTCCTCCGGTTGATGTGCAACAGCCGCACTTATCAGCGATCCACCGCGACGAATAAGTTCAACGAAGACGACGACACGTTGTTCTCGCACTACCCGATTCGGCGGCTGACCGCGGAGCAGATGCAAGACGCGATCGGCTATGCTACCGGTAGCCTCGCGCCCGCGTCCGAACTGGCCGAGGAACTCGCGAGGGCCGAGAAGGAACTCGCCGCGGCGCCAGCCGACAGGACAAAACAGGCCACGGTCAAGCGATTGAAGGATCGCGCCACTTACGCCACCCAGCGGCTCACGCCGGAGCAGTCCGCGTTCCTGAAGGCATTCGGCCAGCCGAAGCGCGAAAGCCCGTGCGCCTGCGAACGCGTGGACGAACCGACTGTCGATCAGGCGCTGCAACTGCTCAACGGCCCACTCGTCGCCGGTCGGGTCAGTAGTTCCGCCGATGCGTTCGCGAAACTCACCGACGCCGAACTGACCGAATGGTTATGGCTCGCCGCGTTCTCGCGCTTGCCGAATGAAGCCGAGCGCAAGAAGGTGAGCGGCCACTTCAAGAAGGCCGCGACCCGCCCGGACGCGGTGCGTGATCTGGTGTGGGCGGTCATCAACACGCGCGAGTTCTTGTTGCAGCATTGATGCGCCGGGGTGACGATGCTCAAACTGGTCGGGCACAAGAGGGACGTTCGCGGCGTGACGTTCGCGCCGGATGGGCGCATCATCTCCTGTGGGGGTGACAAGACCGTTCGCGTGTGGGATCCGATTTCCGGCGTGTGCCTCACAACGATCAAGACCGGTCAGGTGACCTACGCGGTCGCGGTGCCGCCCGACGGTCAGAACATCGTCTATGGCGGGCGCCCCGCGTCATTGGCCGTGTTCAGCATCGCGCCGGCCCGCGACTTCACCGGCAAGCCCGCCGGTCGGTACGAGGCTCATACCCGCGGACGGATCTATCGCCATGACCCGGTCGCTGGCTTCGTGTCCGAAGAAGTCGCGACGGCCCGCACCGTCTGGTCGCTGTCGTTCTCGGCCGACGGACAGTACCTCGCGGCGGCGGTGCGGCGACCGGGCGGCGGGAACATCCCGGACGGCGCGGGCGGCTTCTTCTGGCGCGCTGGCGCGGGGGACGAACAACACCCGCTGCCGGGCGACGACATTTACGCCGTCGCGTTCGCGCCCGTCGGGCATGGAATCGCGGTGACGCGCAAGTCGTCGGTGGTGTTCCTCGAACGTCCAGACGCCTCCGACGGGTTGAGGTATCCGCTCTCCGCGAGTTGGTCGCCCGCGGTGGCGTTCGTGCCCGGTGCGGAACTCGCGGTGGTCGCATCGAACAGTTTTCTGGAGTTCGTGAACCCAGTCCGGCAGGCCAAGCCGACGCGCGTGAAAACTGGTATTCGCACCGTCTCGGCGCTGGCCGCCTCGCCGGACGGCAAGACGGTCCTTGTCGGCGGCCGACCGACGGTCGAGGTCTACGACACCGCCACTCGCTCGAAGAAGACCGCGTATGATTTCGGGATCGGCCTGGTTCACGCCCTGGCGTACTCGCCGGACGGGTTGACGTTCGCCGCGGCTGGCGAAGAGGGGTTGGTCGTGTGCGATGCCGGCGAATGATCGCGCGGCACGAGTTATTACTTCTACTGACGCGGATCGTTATGAATCGCTTTCGCTTACTTCGCGCTCTCGTCGTGCTGTGCGCCTTCGCGACGCCCGCGCCGGCTTGCGCCGCGGACCCGGCGTTCCTCTCGGACGTGGCGCCGGTGCTGGTATCGCGGTGCGCGAGTTGCCACAACGGCGCGAAGGCCCGCAGCGCGTACAAACTGGACACGTTCGCGAATCTCCTTCAGCCCGGTACGTCGGACGCGAAGCCCGTGGTACCCGGTAAGCCGGAGGAGTCCGAATTGTACCGGCGGCTCGTCGCGGAGAACCCGAAGGAGCGCATGCCGCCAGGCGATGATGCTCTCTCAACCAACGAGATCGCGGCCATCAAGAAGTGGATCGCGGCCGGCGGCACGTTCGACGGGTCCGACCGCACCGCGGCGATCAAGAGCATTCTTCCGGCACGCAAGCACCCGGCCGCGCCGGAGAAATACCCGGTCGCGGCGCCGGTGTTCGCGATCACGTTCTCGCCTGACGGTAAGGAACTCGCCACAGGCGGCGTGAACGAAGTCACCGTCTGGGACGCCGTGAACGGCAAGTTGCTCCGCCGACTCCCGCGACTCCCCACCCGCGTTCACGCGCTCACTTACACCAGCGACGGCAAACACTTGATCGTCGGCGGCGGCACCACGGGCGAGTACGGCGAGATCGCGCTCGTGGACGCGAAGACCGGCGAACGTGTTCGCGTGTTCGGCACCTTCGATGACATCGTGTTGTCGGCCGCGTTCTCGTCAGATGGGAAACTCGTCGCGGCCGGAAGCGCGGACCGCACCGCACGCGCGTATCACTTCGCGGATGGCAAAGTAGCGTGGCGCGCATCGCTTCATTCAGATTGGATCACCGGAGTCGCGTTCAGCCCGGACGGAAAGTGGGTCGCGACCAGCAGCAAGGACCGCACGGTGAAAGTGCTCGAAGCGAACACCGGGAAGTTGTTCACCACGTTCAACGGGCACCGTCGACAGTACGCGCCGCACGTCGGGCAGTTCGAGGTGTACGCGGTCGCGTTCGATGCGACCGGAACCGCGCTTTCCGTTGGCGGTGGCGCGGCAATTCGCGCGTGGGATCCGGTGAAGACGCAGGACGAGAACGGCAGCGCCGCGGACATGGAAGAGCGGTTCAAGAAGGCCGGTCACACGCGGTATTTGGAGTTCGCCGTTGGGAAGCCGGTGTTCGCGATGGCGCTCGGCGGCGGGCACGCGTTCTCCGCCGGCGGCGACGGAGTACTGCGCGAACACGATGTTGCGTCGGGCAAGTTGATCCGCGAGTACGCGAAGCACACCGACTGGGTGTACGCGGTCGCAGTTCACCCCCAAACCGGGCGCGCCGCAACGGGTGGATTCGACGGACTCGTCCACGTGTTTGACACCAAGACCGGCGACGCGGTGACGAACTTTGTGGCCGCGCCGGGGTTCTCGAAGTGACGCAGTGATGAACCTTCGGTTGGTTCCGGCTTCCTGTTCAGCCGGCGGTCAAGGAAGAACATCAAAGCGAACCTTGCGGTTGTGCTGGTACTACGCGCACTTCAGTCGATGATCTTCGTGAGCGGGTACTCGACGATGCCGCTGGCGCCGGCGGCCTTCAGTTGCGGGATGATGTGCCGCACCGTGTCCTCGTCGATGATCGTGTTCACCGCGACGAAGTCCGGGTCGGCCAGCGGCGCGATGGTTGGGTTCTTCAGCGCCGGGAGTTGCGCGAGAACGCGGGCCAGGTCGGCGTGGCGCACGTTCATCATCAGCCCGACCTTCCCCTCGGCCGCCATTGCCCCTTTGAGCATGAGAATCAAGTCGTCCATCTTCTGGCGCTTCCACGGGTCGATCGCCGCGACCGGGTTCGCGACGAACCGCGTCGTGCTGCTCAACAGGTCGCACACGATCCGCAAGCCGTTGGCGCGGAGCGAGTTGCCGGTCTCGGTGACCTCGACGATCGCGTCTGCGAACTTGGGCGGCTTCACCTCGGTCGCGCCCCAACTGAATTCGACGTTCGCGGTAACGCCATGAGACGCGAGCCACCTCCTGGTGATGTTCACCACTTCGGTGGCGATGCGCTTTCCCTGTAAGTCCTTCGGCCCTTGGATGGGCGAATTGTTGGGGACCGCGAGCACCCACCGCACCGGGCGGCGGCTCACCTTACTGAAAACGAGTTCGGCCAGTTCGGTGATTTGGGCGTCGCTCTCGACGACCCAGTCGTGCCCGGTCAGCCCGCAGTCGAGCGAACCGTCGGCGACGTAACGTCCCATCTCCTGTGCGCGGATGAGCGTGCAGTGCAACTCTGGGTCGTCGATCGCGGGGTAGTAACTGCGGGACGGGAAGGTGATCTTGTACCCGGCCTTACGGAACAGTTCGGCAGTCGCTTCCTGCAGCGACCCGGCCGGGAGTCCCAATTTCAACACGTTTTCCATCACAGTCCTTGAACAACGCGGAATGCAACACTTGGTGTTTTCTATTCCGCCTTCCGCCTTCTGTCTTTCCGCAAACGGAGCCGCCCGCGGTTCGTCACCGCGGGCGGAGAGCGTGCGTTCGCGTAACCGGGGATCAGTACCGGAGGGTCAGACCGAAGTTAACGCCGCCGATCCAGTAGTCGGTCTCGACGAAGGAGAATGTGCCGGTCCGGGGCGCAGCCGTCCCGTAGTTTGGGCTGAACGGAACCGCAGCGCTGTTGAGCGTCGGGCTTATCTGGTCGCCCGGACGAATCACGTCCGGCATGAGCAGGAGGTTCCACCCGATGAACCCGGTCAGCCCTCGCGTCAGGGCGATGCCGACGGTGCCGCCGAACTCGGGCACGAGGGTGAACCGGTCGCGATCAAAGGTGCCGATCTGCCCGTTGGCGGCAAGCAACCCGCCATATGCCGTGCCGGTGGTGCGGCCAGTCACAGGCAACCCGAACGGGATCCCGTTCGGGTTGGCCCCGAACTGCGACCCGGACCGGCCGCTGGGATCGGTCAGCGTGCTGCCGCCAAGCACCTCCAACCGTTCGGTCAGATTACCCACCCCCAGTTTGGCGAACGTGCTCGTCGTGACCATCCCGTATCGCGCCTCGCCTCGGAGGGCGAACGACGAACCGTTGAACTTGTTCCGCACGCGGAAGTTGTCGCGGGTGTCGATGATCGCCGTCGGAGCCACCACGTTCACCCCGCCGAGGGTGGTTTGGGCCGGCACTGGTGTCACCGAGTTTACCGCGGTGACGACACCGAATGGCCCGACGACGAACACTGGCGGGAAGAACTGACCATTCAGGGTGGTGCGGGTATCCAGGGACAGCGATTCCTTGAGTTCAAGGTATCGGTATCCGGCGAGGAAATCGAGCGACACCGCCAGCCGTGAGTCGGGCGCCGATCGATACAGGTTCCACACCGCTGACGGCTCGATGCTGTACGTCTGCGAGCGGGTGGTGAACACCGCCCCGGACGGGCCGAAGTCGGGGCCGGACAGCACGACGCTGCTCTGCGCACCGGTGGTGGAGTCGATGAACGGTCGGGCCAGTACCGGGAGGCCGATGTTGTTCTGCGCCCCGCCGAACGGCTGGAAGTTCGCCTTCTGCTCGCTCGTGAACCCGCTCAGGTTGAACCCGAACCGGCGGTCGGCGTCGCCGAAGAACCCGGCTGACAACCGGAACCCGTGGATCAAGCCGTAGTCCACGTTCCGGTCGCCAACCAGTACGGTGGTGCTGGCTGCTCCGGGCAGGCCAGCATCGCTCGGGGCGCTGGTGGTCAGCAGTGGCGAGTTGATCGGCTGGTCGCGGTTGAACCACAACAGGTACTCGCCATCCACCCACCAACGGGGCGCGGCGCCGTATCCCAGGTCTCCGCCGCGCCCGAACCGACCGCCGCGCCCGTCCGGGTTGTCGCCGCGGATGTTGGGCATCGGCGGGACCGGTTGGAATGACTGGGCGTCGTATGGGCCGGGCGGTGGCCACATCGGACCGGGCGGTTGGCCGAAGCCCCCGACCCGACCGAGGCCCAACGGGTCGCCGGGCGGTCCGTAGTTGCCCGGTGGCATGATGACCGGTGGCGGCGCGAACCCGGCGTTACCCGGGATCGAGTTGCCCGGGAACCCGCCGAACGTTGGCGGTCCCCCAAGCGGTGGCGCGGGCACGCCGGTCCCACCAGGGAACCCGACGGGCGGGCCTCCCGGCGCAACCGGGGGTTGCCCCCAGGCGGCCCCGGCCCCGGCGGCCAGGGCCGTGATCGATCCCAACAATCCCTTTCGCATGGCACGCTCCTGCTCTGCCAGTCGTGGCGGGACGAGGCGGCCGCCGGCCGAGCACTCCCCCAGTATCTCCGGCACTCCGAATCGTAGGGTCGCGGGTATCCCCCGATACACCGCCCCCAACCCGGACAACGCACGTCGTCCTGCTAACGGGAACAATCGGCACAGCCGGACACGCACCTTGAGGCTGATTGCGATTTGGAGCGCATGTAACGGGAATGTCGCCCGTTCCGCTCCGCGAATCTGGTGAAGATAGGTAGCACGGGACGCGGACGGGTCGAGTCCGGCGGCGAATGCTCGGGGGTTAGTCGCGGTAGTGGTGTGCATTCGCGCGTCGGTGCGCCCGCTCGCGCCGCGCTCTGATCTGGTCCCTCGTGCCGGTCGTGCTCGGCGTTCTCGGCGTGATCGTCGGGGGCGTGGTGCGGGCGATTTCGGATCAGATCTTGGCGGACCGCACTCGCGCGTGGTCGGCGCTCGGGTACACGATGCTGTTCGGGATTTTCGTCGTCGCGGTGCCGGTCGGTTGGTCGCTCGTGTTGCTGTGTCGGCGCCCGTTCGTGTCCGCGTGAAGTGAAGAATTGCCAGCGGCCCGATTCGCGCTCGACACGGCCGCCCGATCGGGTATTCTCATTTCTCTATCTGCTTCCCTCTGCACGTCGGAGGTCGGTCATGGTCCGGTTCCGCTCGCGTCTGGGTTTCACGCTCATCGAGTTATTGGTGGTGATCGCGATTATTGCGATCTTGATCGGCTTGCTGCTCCCGGCGGTGCAGAAGGTCCGCGCCGCGGCGGCCCGCATGAAGTGCGCCAACAACCTCAAGCAGATCGGGCTGGCGATTCACAACTTCGAGTTGGCTACCCAGCAACTCCCGTTCGGCACCGGCGTCTGCTGCACCCCGACCGGGCCGAACTGGGCCGTCTCGATCATGCCCTATTCGGAACAGCAGAACACCTACAACTCCCTGAACCTGACCATCGCGACGGGCCTCAAGAACGCGGTCAACGCCACGGTGGTTCAACAGGTCGTCCCGATGTTCATCTGCCCGGCCGACCCAGCTTCCACGAACCCGATCATGACCCGGTTCGCGGCGCACAACATCACTCCCGCTCACGCTCTGTGGTATCCCGCGAGCATGGGGCCGACGCAGATGGACCAGTGCCCGTTCTGCCCGAACGGCACCCCGTCCGCGACCAACCCCTGTTGTCAGGGGAACAACTTCGGGACGACCGCCGGGAACGGCTACCCAGCGGGGTCGTCCGTCGGAATGTTCGGACGCACCGATGTGGTGACTATCCGATTCGCCCACGTGACCGACGGACTCTCGAATACGATCATGGCCGGGGAAACGCTGCCGGGGCACTGCACCTTTATGGGGTTGTACAGTCAGAACTTCCCACTCTCGGGAACCTCGATTCCGATGAACACGATGGAGACGGCAATCGATACGAACTGGTTCCGAACCTGTGGGTACAAGAGTATGCACACCGGCGGGGCGAACTTCGTTATGGGCGACGGGAGCGTATTGTTCCTGAAGACCGCGATTGATTACACGGTCTACAACGGTCTCGGCACGCGCGCCGGTGGAGAAGTCGTGTCCCCGAACTGACGCCCTGTTGTTGCTCTTGGCCCGCGGTTCCGCTTTCCGATTCCCACGAACGGTGTCATCGATGTCCACCCGTCTTCGCGGACTTACCGTGTTCGTTCTGATTCTCTTGGCTGCGGGGTGCGGCAAGGACGAACTGAAGTGTACCCCGGTCTCCGGCAAGGTGACACTCGACGGCGGAAAGGTGCCGGGTCCGGGGTTCATTTACTTCACGACGGACGGAACGGGCAAGGTCGCCATCTCGCGCCCGGGGACCGCCGAGTTCGACGCGGAGGGGAACTATCAAGCGAAGACGTTTACCGCCGGAGACGGACTACTACCGGGGAAGTACACGCTCCGCGTGGACTGCTGGAAAACCGCACCGAACATGGACGGGAAGCCGGTGGTCAGTTTCTTGCCGCCGCGCTATCAGGACGCATCGCAGAGCAAGCTCGAACTGACCGTGGAGCCGGACGCGAAACCGATCACGCACAACATCGACTTGTCGAGTAAGTAGGCCCGTTTGCTGTGGTCCGGTCACTCCGTGACCGGGACAAGCGGGTGGTAGACGGAAGTGGGCCGCGCCCTACGCGATGCACCCGGTCACGGAGTGACCGGACCACAGCAAACAAACGGTTCGCGGTCACTTCGCGGTCAGGAAGTCCCACCCCTTACGGTACTCCTTGCTCACGAGCTTCGTCGCCGCGTCGGAGTTCGTGAACTTCATCTTTGCCGCGTCCCATTCCAACTTCTTGCCCGCGAACCGCACCGCGATGTTGCCCATCAGCATCGTTTCGGTGAGCCGCGCCGCGTAGTCGAAGTTCGACGACGCCAGCGACGGCTTTCCGGCCCGGATCGCGTCCGCCCATTCCTTCTTCATGTGCGCGTCGTGGTCCTTATCGACGCCTTCGGGGTTCTTCTCGGGCTTCGCCGTCTGGATACCCGCGAAGTCTTTCTCTGGCGTGAACCTAAACTGCGCGCCGTAGTCGTTCGGACTAAAGAGAACGCCCTTGTCGCCTACCAGGATCGAGCCGCTGTCGGACAGTTTTTCGCCCTTCTTGAGGAGCTTCGCGAGCAACTCTTCCGGCGGAAGCACGGTCTTGCCGTCCTTCTTGCCTTCGTACCAGTGGAGCGTGCAGGCTGGCAATTCGCCGCGCGCCGCGAACATGTACTGAATGTGTGCCCACGCGGGGAACGTCTCCGCGTTGATCTCCGCGGCCTCGGCACTCACGGCGATTGGCGCATCGAGTTTCATCGCGCGGAACGCCATGTTCGCGGTGTGGCAGGCCATGTCGCCGAGCGCCCCGGTGCCGAAGTCCCAGAACCCGCGCCAGTCGTGCGGGTGGTACGCGGGCCGCGGTGCGAACGCCACCGCGTAGGGTCGCATCGGGGCCGGTCCGATGAACTCTTCCCAGTGAACACCTTTGGGGATTGGCGCCTCTTTCGGGCGCCCGACGATGTCGGGCGATTGCTTCCAGTAGTGCGCGGGTCTATTCGTCCAGACGTGCGCCTCGCGCACCGCTCCGATGGTGCCCGCGTGAATCAGTTCGACCGCGCGCCGTAAGCCGTTGAGCGCCGAACCCTGGTTCCCCATCTGCGTGCAGACGTTGTGCTTCGCCGCGACCTCGCGCATCACGCGTGCCTCGAAGACCGTGTGCGTGAGCGGCTTTTGGCAGTACACGTGTTTGCCCAACCGCATCGCGAGTACCGACGCGGGGGCGTGCGAGTGGTCCGCGGTGGACACGGTGACGGCGTCGATCTCCTTCGCCATTTCGTCGAACAGCTTCCGATAGTCGAAGAACTTCTTCGCGGTGGGCCACGTCGCGGCGCGGGCATTCAGGCGAGCGTCGTCGATGTCGCAGAGCGCGACGACATCCATGAACTTTCCGGCTTGTTCGATATCACCGGACCCCTTCCCGCCGACGCCGATCCCGGCGACGCGAATCTTCTCGTTGGCGCCGTAGGCGCGCAGGACCGAGTAACTGGGACCGGTGAACAGGTAACCGAGTGTGCCGGCGGTTCCGAGCTGAAGCGCGCGGCGGCGTGTGATTCGACGGGACACTGGAGAGGCTCCTTCGGTTCGGGAAAGGTGGTCGCGATTGAGAGTAGCCGCCGGGCGGTAGCGTGTCCACAACGCGGTTCAAGAGTAGGTCACTCGCTCCGCGAGTGACCCGTTCCGAAATGACAACTCGCGGAGCGAGTTGCCTACACTTGAAACGCTGTCGTCTTTCTCCTTGTGTTGCGCGCGTCTCGCGTGATAATCGGGCGCATCCCTTCACCGCAGGAGCCGCCGATGTTGCGTTCCTCTACGTCCCGCCGCACGTTCTTGAAGTCCTCCGCCGCGGCCGGTGCTGTCCTCGCCGCGCCCGGCTTTCTCCGTGCCCGCAACGCGAACGAGAAACTGAACATCGCGATCATCGGCGCCGGCGGTCGCGGTGCCGCGAACCTCAAGGGAGTCGAGGGCGAGAACATCGTCGCGCTCTGCGACGTGAGCAGCACCGCCGTCGATGCCGCCGCGAGTAAGCACACGAAGGCCACGAAGTTCACCGACTTCCGTCAACTATTTGATAAAGCCGCGAAGGACTTCGATGCGGTGGTGGTCAGCACGTGCGAACACACACACGCGTTCGCCACGCTGCTCGCGCTTCAGTCCGGCAAGCACGTCTACTGCGAAAAGCCACTGACGCACAACATCTGGGAGGCGCGCGTGATCCGCGAGGCCGCCGCGAAGACCAAACTCGCGACGCAGATGGGCACGCAGATTCACGCGACCGACAACTACCGGCGCGTGGTCGAACTTATCCAGACCGGCACCATCGGCCCGGTGCGGGAAGCTCACGTGTGGGTCGGGCGCGCGTGGGGGCTTCAGTCCGCCGAAGACGCGAAGTTGAACAAGGACATCGTGTATGTCACGGAGCGGCCGAAGGACGACGTGAAGCCGCCGGCCGAACTCAACTGGGAACTGTGGCTTGGCCCGTGCGCGGACCGGCCGTTCAACCCGGTGTACGTGCCCGGGCCGAAGTGGTACCGGTGGTGGGATTTCGGCAACGGCACCATGTCCGACCTCGGCTCGCACTGGAACGACCTTCCGTTCTGGGCGCTCAAACTGAAAGCCCCGACCGCGGTGGAAGCCAACGGCCCTAAACCTCATCCCGAAATCGCACCAGCGTCGATGCAGGCGACCTACGAGTTCCCGGCGCGCGGCGACATGCCCGCGGTGAAGATGACATGGCACCAGGGGAGCTACAAGCCGTCGCAGTGGACCGAAAAGAAGATCCCGCAGTACCCCAGCGGTGTGCTGTTCGTTGGCGATAAAGGGATGCTGCTCTCGGACTACTCGAAGCACGTGCTGTTGCCGGAGAAGCAGTTCACGGACTTCGCGCGTCCGAAGCCGTTCATCGAGAAGTCGCTGGGCCATTACGCGGAGTGGATTCACGCGTGCAAGACCGGCGCGCCGACCACATGCAACTTCGAGTACGCGGGGTGGCTGACGGAATCGAACCACCTGGGCAACGTCGCGTTCCGCGCGGGCAAGCGGCTCGAATGGGACGCGACCAAGATGAAGGCAACTAACTGTCCCGAAGCGGACGCGTTCATCCATCGCGAGTACCGCAAGGGCTGGAAACTGGTGTGATTTGTCTTCACCCTCTCCCCTTGCGGGAGAGGGTCGCCGCGCTTCGCGGCGGGGTGAGGGGGCGTTGGCATTTGCGGACCACGCGAAAGCTGTATTGACTCGCTGTGCCCACCCCTCACCCCGCCGCGAAGACTCGCCGCCCTCTCCCGCAAGCGGAGAGGGAAAGAAGAGAGCCGCGAAGCGGCTTTCACTCCGTAAGGAACCTCTCCCATGTTCACGACCGACAGCATCCCGATCGTCAACCCCACAGCGAGCGACGAAGAGTATTCGGCGCTGTGGGGCGTCGCGGGTCCGGCGGCGAAGGAGTCGCTGTGGCTCGTTCACGGCCTGTCGCGGTGTTGGGAAGACTTTAGCCCTATTATGGCCGATCTGACGACGTGGTGGCACGTCCACGCGTACTCGCATCGCGGACACGGCGAATCGGCACGCACGCCGGGAGCGTATCGGGTCGCGGACTACGTTCCTGATTTGGTGGCCGCGGTGAAAGAAGCACGCAAGAAGTGCGTGCTGGTCGGTCACTCACTCGGCGCGCTGGTGTCGATGGGAGTCGCGGCGAAACTGCCGGACCTCGTGAGCGCGGTCGTGCTGCTCGACCCGCCAGGGCCGACGTTCCTGTCGCGCATCGAGACCACCCCCTACGGGACCATCTGGGCCGCGCTGCGGAAGCACGCCGGGCGGAAGGACACCAGCGCCGTCGCAAAGGAATTGGCCGACCTTCGTGTGACGACAGCGCACCCCGGCGAGATCACACGCCTCGGCGACGTGCGCGACGCGGCCTCGCTGCGGTTCGTCGCGCGCTGCCTGCAAGACCTCGACCCGAACGTGTTTGGCCCGCCGCTGGAAAAACGGTGGCTCGACGGGTTCGACGTGTTCGCGGTCGCGAAGCAGGTGAAGTGCCCAACACTGCTCGTCGTCGCGGACGCGGGGCAGGGCGGGATGCTTCCCCCCGAAGACGCGAACCCGCTCGCGGCGGCGCTGCCCGACTGCTCCAGGGTCGATCTACCGGGCGTCGGGCACTTGGTTCACTGGCAGGACACGAGCGCGACGTTAAGGTTGTTGCACGGCTTCCTGGGTTCACTCTGAAGCCGCGAGCGGCGTTGAGGACACATGAAACTTGCCCCCGGCACGACGGCTATCGTCAACGGCACGCTCATCGACGGCAACGGCGGGCCACCGGTGCGCGACGCGGTACTCATCGCAAGCGGTGGGAAGATCGTCGCCGTCGGCTCCGCGAACACGGTCCCACCGCCCCCGGTGGGACCGCACGTCATCGACGCGCGCGGCGGGACCATCATGCCGGGGTTGGTGGAGGCGCACTTCCACCCGACGTACTTCAACGTCGCGGCGCTCGAAGACCTCGACATCAAGTACCCGGTCGAATATGTCACGCTGCTCGCCGCCGCGAACTGCAAACTCGCGCTCGAATCGGGTTACACGTCCGCAAGGAGCGGCGGAAGTCTGTTCAACATCGACGTGTGGCTGAAGAAGGCCATTGAAGGTGACGTGTGCCTAGGTCCGCGACTCGCGGCGAGCGGGCGCGAGATCTGCGGCGTCGGCGGGCTGATGGACTGGAACCCGGACTTCCGCAAGATCGGCATGGACGGCTTGGTGCTGCTCGTAAACGGTCCCGACGAAGCCCGGTCCGCGGTGCGAAAGCTCGTGAAGGACGGCGTGGAGTGGGTGAAGACCTACCCCACCGGCGACGCTGCGGCACCCGACACGAACGATCACCACACGCTCTGCATGACGTTCGAGGAGATGCACGCGGTCGTGCAAACTGCACACAACCACAAGATGAAAGTAACCGGCCACTGCCGCGCAACGGAAGGCATCAAGAACGCTTTGCGGGCCGGCTACGACGCCATCGAACACGGTACGTTCATTGACGACGAAGGACTTGAGTTGCTCCTGAAACGCGACGTGCCGTGCGTGCCGGCGTTGTACTTCGAGTTGGCATCAGTCGAACGCGGCAAGGAGTTCAAACTCCCGCAGCGGGTGATCGATGGTCACAAGGAAACGCTGGAAGGGGGTGCCGAGAGCGCCCGCCGTATCCTGAAGGCCGGCGGGCGCCTCGGCATGGGCGGCGACTACGGTTTCGGCTGGAACCCACACGGTGACTACGCCCGCGAACTCACCTTCTTCGTGAAGTACGTCGGGTTCACGCCGCTGGAGGTGATAACCTGTGCGACCCGCACCGGGGCCGAGATCATGGGCCGCGCCGCGGAGTTCGGCACGCTTGAAGCGGGCAAGTTCGCGGACGTGCTGGTGGTGGACGGTGACGTACTCGCGGACATCAGCGTGTTGGAGGACCGCTCGCGGTTCATCGCAGTCATGCAGGGCGGTGTGGTGAAAGCCGGACAGGGCCGACCGCTGACCGAACAGCAATGGCTTTCGCGATTCGCCGTCCTGTAGCGGAGTTGCTGCCGTCGAACGAACCAGGACCTCCCGAACTTTGATAGATCTGATGCGTGTCGTTTCTCTACGCGGCTCGAGCGTGGTACTGTCTTACGCATCCCGCCTACGACTCGGGGTCAAGACAACGGTTCGCCACTCAGCACCGTCACGCTTGACCGGACCCTGTTCGTTTGGCGTGCGCCATTTTCTCTCTTTCCCACATTCCGAGGGCCTGCCCATGGCCAGAATTTCCTATGGCTCGCAGAAGTCGCGACCCGGTTCGGATCGCGTGCCCCGGTGTTCGCTCCATTTGGAGCGCCTCGAAGACCGCGAAGTACCGGCACTGATCCCGGTCACCACCCTCGCGGACCTCGGCCCCGGCTCGCTGCGCGACGCCATTACTCAGGCGAACGCCAGCACCGGTGTCTCTGACGACATCGTGTTCGACGGCACTCTCAACGGGGTGATCTCGCTCCAGTCGGCGCTGCCCGATCTGACCGACAGCGTTACGATCGCCGGTCCGGGTGCTCCGGTCGTGGCCCTCACTCGGAGCGGGACCGCCGGTACGGATTTTGGCTTCTTTACTGTCGCTAGCGGTGTGGCGTACATCACCGGACTGACGATGACCGGGGCGACTAACACGCCCGTCATCAACTTCGGAACCCTGACATTAGACAGGGTCGTGATCCAGAACAACACGATCACCATCCCCGGCGACAACTTCCCCTTCGGCGATCCGGGCGGTATCGGAAACACGGGTATCCTGACCGTCCAAAACAGCACCATTGCCAACAACGTGGCCAGCGGCGGTCTGGTGGCGGGCGGCATCGACAGCGAGGGCGGTTCCATCACGGTCGTCAACTCGACGATCAGCGGCAACATTTCGAGTAACAACAACAGTGCCGGCGGCATCGGGATCTACGGCGGGATGGCTTTCATCAGGAACTCCACGATCACGCTGAACCAGGCCAACAACACTGGCCCAAACACCAGCGGCGGCGGGATCGACGCCTCCGGAACCAGCGTAACCATCGTTAACACCGTTGTCGCCGGCAACAGCAGCCTCACGACGAGCAGCGACGTGTCCGGTATGTTCACCAGCCCTGGCGGAAACTACATCGGCGTGAACAATGCCGGGGCCACCGGCTTCAGCGGCGGCGACCGGGTCGGGACCGTCGTCGCCCCGCTCAACGCGCTGCTCGGGCCGCTCACGATCAACGGCGGCCCGACGCCGACTCACCAACTGCTTCCGGGCAGTCCGCTGATTGACACGGGCCTTAACTCCGGTGTGAGCGCCGCGGATGACCAGCGCGGGTACACGCCCCGGGTTTTCAACGGAACGGTCGATGTTGGTGCGTACGAGGTGGGTGCAACGGACTTTGTCTTTGTGAACCCGCAGCCTACCCCCTTCGCCAGACGGGCGAGCTACGGCAACCCCGGGGTCCCGATCCAGTTGATCGATCCCGAGACCGGAGAACTGCGTCAACTCAGCGACCCCTTTCCCGGGTTCACCGGGAGCGTGCTCATCACGTTGGGGGATGTCAACGGTGACGGCATTGCCGATGTGGTCGCGGTGACGGGGCCGGGTGGCAACAGCCACGTAAAGGTGTTCGACGGGACCAACGAGCAAGAACTCCTCAGTTTCATGGCCTACGCCGGGTTCCAGGGCGGAGTCAGCGTGGCGACGGGCGACGTCAACGGGGACGGGCGGATGGACATCATCACGGGCACCGGGCCTGGCGGGAACAGCCACGTGAAGGTGTTCGACGGCGCGACCGGAGCGGATATCCGCAGCTTTATGGCCCATCCCGGCTTCCAGGGCGGAATCAGTGTCGCCGCAGGCGACATCAACGGGGACGGTCACGCGGATATCATCACGGGGACTGGCGCGGGTCTTCTGGGCGGGCACGTGAAAGTGTTCGACGGCGCGACCTCGCGCGAACTGCTCAGTTTCATGGCCTATGCCGGGTTCGATGGCGGAATCAGCGTGGCCGCTGGCGACATCAATGACGACGGCTTCGCGGAAATACTCACAGGCACGCTCACAGGCATTCCGCACGTCAGGTCTTTCGCCCCCGACGGAACCCCGAAAGACAGTTTCACGGCACCCAACATAACCGGACTCACGGGCGTACTCGTCCTCGCGGTAGATGTTGACGGAGACGACATTCTGGACATCGTGACCGTGTCCCCGGACCAGACCTACTTGCCGGGAATTTTCGGCTGGCGGGGTATGCCCGTTGAGTCCTGAGTTGCTCGTGATTGGCATCGGCACAAACGAAGCAGCCACTGGGCAATTTGCTGAGCCAGGCGGGTGCTGGGTCGTCGATCTGGTGTTGGGCAAGGAGTAGTCGCAATTCCCTTGTCGCTGTGCAGTCTTCCGCCGCAAGCGGCGGAAACCATTATGCCTTCACCAGAATCACACCCTCGCCGTTGCGCAGCGTCACCGATGTGACGAACTGACCCAACGCGCCCGACGAGTCCACCACGCGATAGGTGCCGCCGAGTTGGTGCGTCGTCAGGGTGTTGTCGGCCGTTGTGCCCTCGCCCTTACCTTGCGCGTAAGACAGTGGCTTGTACAACACCCTCGCGTTCGCGTACTCGCGCGAAAGCACCTGGTATGTGAGGTTCGCGTTCGACGGGTCGGTGCCGGTCGCGAATATCCTCATCGCACCCACGGGTGTCCCGACGTCCACACTCACCGCCGGCGACCAGTGCTGCGTCCATGACGTGGAAGGGCTATCGCCGCCGAAGAACATCAAGAAGGTGCGGTCTGGGTCCGCGATCAGGTAGTAGTACGCGAGCGTCGCCACCTGTGTGCGGGAGTCGATTCGCGAACCGCCTTCCGGGCTGCTGTCGATCACCAGGAACGGGTTGCCCGGCGTGTTCAGTCGCCGCGCCGCGAGGCTCGCCGCGTCGCCCACCTCGGACCAGTTCGCGGACATCGGCCGAATCAAGAACTCCTCGAACGAAGCCGCCGAACTCGCGACGATTGGATCCGCGGTCGTCGCGCCACCGGCCGTGTTTGTCAACACCCAACGCGGCGCGATCGCACGCGACACCGAATTCATCAACATGCCGGAATCGTCACTGAACGTCGCGGTCGGTTCCAGCACGCTCACGCCGGGGAAGGGCAGTTTGCCGGTCGCGTTGTCCATGAAGATGCCGTCGGCCAGCGGGTTCGCGTTCAGCAGCCGCAAATGGTAGTCAGCGGCCCAGTGTCGCACCGCCGCAGCCGACGGGTTCGTGACGTACCGCATCTGCCCATAATACGGGTAGAACAAACGCGACTCGTAAACGAACCGCGCGTCCATGCCCGCCTGCCGGTTGGCGTACTCGGCGTCGCTCAGGTAGCCGTCGTTGTTGGTGTCGGCACTGTAGTCGAACGCAGGGATCGTACCGCTCTGCGTGCCGTTCGCGGCCACATAATCGCGGCCGTAAATCGTGAGCAACTCCGGGCCGTTCGCGACAGTGCCAGCCGTAACCCGGAACCGCACCGAGTACAACCGATCGCCGCCCACCGTCATCGAGGTAGACACCCAGTCAGCCGGCGGATCGAAGGTGATGCGCCCCGAAGTCTTCAGCCCGGTGGTCGCGTCCTGGGATAGTGTGAGTGTCTTCCACGCGGTCGCGTTGCCGTTCGCGTCCACCGCGGTCGCGTACTCCCACACGCCCGACCAACCGGTCGCAGCGCCGCGCACCAGCGTGACGTTCATCTCGCGGAACTTCTCGATGAACCCGATCGCGGTACTCGTTCCCGCGTCGCCAAATTTCACGTTCGTGGTGCGCCCGCCGCGCGCTGCGCTGGTCACGTCCACCGGAGCACTCGTCCCGCTCGACTGAAACACGCCCCAGAAGTAGTTGACCGGTTGCGACGACGGGCTGCCGCCCTGGAACGCAGTCGCCTTCGTCACATGGTAGAACGCCAGTTCGCGCGACGCTCTGACGCGGTCCGCGTACTGCAACCAGTCCGTGAGCAAGCCCTGATACAGATTCGAGACGTTGCTGTAGATGAGTTGCGGCGTTCCTGGCGCGGTGTTCTGAATCGTGCTGAGGTACTGTGGGTTCGGGATCACCAGATCGACGCTGTTCCTGAGCAGGTTTTGCTCAAACGCGCCGGTGATCGGCGTGCCGCTGTACGCGAGCTGCGCGATGCGGATGTGGCTGTAGTGCTTCGGGATCGCCGGGTCCGGCAGCGGATCCATGTTCGGGTTCGACACGGTGAAGGCAAAGTCCTTCGACCCGACGTTGCCGGCGCTGTCGAACGCGCGAACGGTGAGCGTGTAGTTCCCGTTGAGCACGGCAGTGCTGTCGAACGTCCATTCGGCGGGCGAGGTCGCGGAGATCGCGCGCACCACGTTATTCAGCCTGAACTCGATGCGGTTGAACGATCCGGTGACGGTCGCGCGGAACGTCTCTTCGCCGGTCACATTCCCGGTGCCGGTGACGCGTGTAATCGCGACCTGTGGGCCGCTCGTCAGACCCGCGGGCTTCGCCTCGAAGTCGTCCACCGTAACCATGCCCGCAGCCGAGGCCTTACGCCCGACGCCGGCCTTGCCCCCAGCGGTAATACTCGCGTCGCGCACTCCCAGCGCGAAGTCCGGGCTGTCGCTCCACGACCCGTCCGGCGTGAGCCACTGTCGCGTATCGGTGCGGTACAGTTGCACGCGAAGTCGGTCGCCTTCCACAATCAGTCGCGCACGGACCCACTGACCGCTCAGGTACACGGTGGACTTGATCGAACCGAGTGCCGTCTCGGTGCCGTTCACCACCTTGACGAGCTTCGCGTCCAGACCGCGTGTGAGGCTCAACGCGTAATAGGTCGGCGTCGTGCTTTGCAAGTTCGTGCCGCGGGCGAACACCTGCGCCGGGATGAGAGCGTCCAGGTAGATCGCGGCGGACACGTCCACATCGGCCGGCAGGTCGGTGTTCGACCACGCCCGCGCCGTTGTACTCGAAAAACCGTTCGAGATGAAGCCTTTGGCCGGACTGAGCGCGCGATTCGCGGAGGCCGCGAACCACCCGGTGGCGTCCGTTGCCCAGCCGTTCCAGCCGGTCGGCGCGGAACCGACTGTGGTCGTGTCGAACGACTGACTGATGATTCCGCTCGGCGCCGGTGGCGGAACGACCGGCGGAGGCGCTGGAGGCGGCGGGACAACCGGAGGCACGACGGGCGGAACAACCGGGGGCGACACAACCGGCGGCGCGGGTGGTGGAGGTGGCGGTGGAACGACGGACGGTGCGGGCGGTGGTGACACGCCGAGCGCGGAGAAGTTGTCGAGTTGGACCGCACCGTAGAAGAGACCGTTGCGGCCGATGCCGATTTTTCCTTGTGCGGTGTGAAGTGTGGTCGCCGCGGTGATGACGTTCGTTGGCGCGGTTTGCCATGTGCCCGCGGAGGACAGGTACTGCCCTGTGTCCTGGCGAGTCACTTCGACCTTCGCGCGGCTTCCTTCGGGGACGAGCGAAACGCGTACCCAGCCACTCGAGAAGTACGCGGCGCTCGGCGAATTCACGGTGCCGAGCACGCGAGTGAACGCGCCGTTCACTTCCAACAACTGCACTTTCAGCCCGCGAGTGACGACCGCCGCGAGGTAACTCCGGGCGCCCGCGTCGAGGTTGGCGCCGCGTGCGAAGACGTACATCGGGACAAGCGAATTGGCCCGCATCGTTACGGCAGCACCGGTATCGGCGGAGACCGATTGAGGGTGCCACGCGAGCGCCGCAGTGCGGCTCCCGGCTTCGGACACGAGACCGCTGGTCCCGTTTACACCTTGTCCGGCGTTGCTCGCGAACGCCGTGGTGCCGTCGCTGGTCCATGCCGCCCACCCCGATGGCAGGGCGGGCGGGGTGAGGGTATCGAACGTTTCGGTGAAGAGGGTCGTAGGGTTCTCGCGAGCTTCGAGGACTTCGAGTGTCAGGCGCGTGCGCGGTTCATCCATGGCGCGGCGTTGCTCCTCGGAGGTGTGGGTCAGCCCGGGGGCGCCGCGCGACCGTGCGCGTGAGCCGGGTCGTTCGTGACCTGTGTGAAGCGTGCGATTGAGACTGTGGGAAGTTCGGCAACGCGGAAGGAAGCCGGCGACGAATTGCGCGCTCGAGGCGCGATGCGACGCGGGATCGCGCCGTCACCGCACCGAGGACGGGCGCGACACGCACGACCTGAACGGCTTCACAGCGGAAGTGATGCGGGAGATGAGGATTGGTAGGCGGGAAGACACTCTCCCCCCAACCCCTCCCCTAAGCAAGGAAGGGGGGAGTTTGAAACCGCTCGCGGCTTCCCGAGTGCCCGCTTGCGTTGGGCGAAGCCGCAAGCGGCGAAACTTCTCCCTCCGTTCTTGAGGGGGAAGGGGTTGGGGGAAGAGGTCGCTTCCCCATCACGGTTCGTTCGACGTGCCACCCTCACCAACGCGCACGACGCGCACGGTCGGGAATCGCGGGCCGCCGGCTATTGGGTGCCCGGCCAGCACCACCACACGCTCGCCGACCTTCACCGTGCCGGCCACGAACGCATCTTGAACAGCGATCGCCATGCGGTCACCGCCGGGCGCGACTGATGTCATCCGCACAGGCGTGATCCCCCATACCAGCGAGAGCCGCTGTAGCACCGCGTCAGTCGGTGCGACCGCCACGACACGCGCCCACGGTCGGAAACGCGCGGCCAGTTTCGCGGTGCGCCCGGAGAGCGTCGGCGTTACGATCGCGGTCGCGCCCACTTCGTCCGCGAGCGAACACGCGGCCAGCGTGATGGGGTCGTCGATCTCGTCGCCGCTCGCGTCGTAAATGGCCGCGTGCGGGGCGCGTGTGTGGTGGATGTGGGCTTCTGTTTCCACCGCGATGCGGTGCATACACGCGACCGCTTCTACCGGGTACGAGCCGACCGCCGTTTCGCCGGAGAGCATCACCGCGTCGGTGCCGTCGAAGATCGCGTTCGCCACGTCGCCCGCTTCGGCGCGCGTGGGTCGCGGGTTGTTCCGCATCGAGTCGAGCATGTCGGTCGCGGTAATGACCGGCTTGCCGGCAGCGCGAGCCTGCGCGATCAACATCTTCTGAACGGTAGGCACCTTCTCCAAAGGCAATTCGACGCCGAGGTCGCCGCGGGCCACCATGATCGCGTCGAACGCCGCGACGATGGCACCGGCACGCTCCACAGCTTCCGGGCGCTCGATCTTTGCGAGCACTGGCACGTCGATTCCCGCAGCCTTGCACGCGGCTCGCACTTCGTTGGCGGCTTCGGGGCCACGCACGAACGACACCGCGACCCAGTCCACGCCGGCGCGCGCCGCGACCGCGAGGGCCGCGTAGTCACGCTCGGTGAGCGCGGCCATCGTGAGCGGCGTGTCCGGCAGGTTCAGCCCTTTGTTTGGGTGAAGCGTGCCGCCGACAACCACGCGGGCCATCACGCGACCGTTACTCGTTTCGACGGCTTCAAGTTGAAGCCGCCCGTCGTCGAGCAACATCCGATGACCTGGGCGAACGTCCGCGAGCATCTCAGGCTCGGTGATGACTAAATCGGAGACGTCAACGGGTGCGTGCGTGAGCGAGAAATACACCGGGTCGCCGACATTGAGGAACCGGAGCGACGACATCTTCACGCGAAGTTTCGGGCCGGGAAGATCGGCCAAGAGCGCGACGAACTTGCCGACGCGATTCGCCGCGTCGCGGAACCGTGCGACGCGCCCGATGTGTTCTTCGGGCGCGCCGTGCGAGAAGTTGACGCGTGCCACATCGACGCCGGCGCGAAGGATCGCGTCGAGCATGTCGGGTGAGTCGGTCGCCGGCCCGAGCGTGGCAACGATCTTCGTTCGGCGACTCATACGCGCAGCTCCGCGTGTAGACTGGTGAAAGAATGGGAGAGGAGAGGTGATGTATGGCGGAAGCACGACGGCTTCAATTGAGGGCGGTCATCGCGTGGCTTATCACTGCGGCGATGTTCGTTGCACTGGCCGGACATGCGCTGACCGAACCGGTTGGAACGGACCCCGCGAATCGGGCGATCGCAAGGTCAGCGTTCTGGCCGGTCACGCTGTGGTGTTTCGGTTGGATGATCGCGTTCGCGAAGCCCGGTACGCCGATCGGACCGGACTTCGGCGTCATGCGGTTCCAGTGGTCGCTCGCTTGTTTGTTGTGCTGGGTTCACATCGCGGTCGCCTTCCACATCGGACACGGTTGGTCGCACCGAGTCGCCTGGGAACACACGAAGCAAGTTGGTGGGTACGGCGACGGGGTCTTCGTGAACTACGCCTTTGCGCTCGTGTGGCTCGCCGATGCGCTTTGGGCGTGCATTGCTTTCCATTCCTACCTCACACGACCGAGTTGGTTGAAATGGACGATCCACGGTTTCATCGCGTTCGTGGTGTTTAACGCCGCTGTGGTGTTCGCTTCTTGGGGTTCGCGAATCAACTTTGTTACTTGGTTTTTTGGCGTCCTACTCGCAGTTCGTTACCTCAAGCGTCGCTTCTGGGCGCATCGGATCGAAAGCGGCCCAAATGCGTCGGGCTCTGTTTCTTCTCCTCAACTGTGAGGAAGCAATATTCGCGCACGGTCAAAATCGGGCCGGGGCGGTTGCAGTGCGGGCGGGGCGAACTAAGGTTGGTCGTGGTTGTGGAGTCAACCGGTTCGGTTCCCGTGGCGAGCGACGGATAAGCGTGCAACAACCAGATGCGACGACCGCCGCCGACCCGCTGCCCGCGCTCGTCCGCGCGCTGCGGGACGACAACCCAGTGGACCGCCTGCGAGCGGCCAAGGACTTGGGCCGATTGGGGTGGCTCGCGCGCGACGCGACACCGGCTCTTGTCGGCTCTCTCGACGACGAAGACGCGAAGGTGCGCGAAGCCGCCGCGCACGCGATCGGCAGTATGGGGCCGGAATCACTGCCCAGGCTCATCGCAATGCTCGGGCACACCGATAAGTACGTTCGACGGCACGCGGTCTGGGCGCTGGGCAAACTCGGCCCGCTCGCGCGCCCGGCGCTTTTTGATTTGTGTCAATCTTTGAAAGATGTCGACCCGCGGACCGCGAGCGGCGCAACTCAAGCACTCGGGAACATGGGCACCGACGGCGCCGAGAGTGTCGTACCGCTCGCGGAAACGATGCGCGGCACGAACATCGTGCTGTGCCGGCTCGCGTCGAAAGCGCTCAGCCAAATCGGTTCGCCCGCGCTCGCCGCGCTCATCGCGCACCTCCAACACGCGGACCCGTTCGTGCGCGGCGAGTCGGCGCTCGCGATCGGTTGGATGGGCGCCGCGGCGCGATCCGCGGTGCCGTTCCTGGCGCGCATCCTTCGCGGCTCAGACGCCGCGCTCACCCGAACGCCACCGCCATCCTTTACGCCCACTGCGATCGAAGTCGGTGCCGACAGCGAGACGCTCACTCCGCCTCAAATGAATTCGGTTGAAGGTGTGTCCGCTGAGATGAACTGTCGCGTGTTCGCGGCGCAGGCGCTCGGGCGCATTGGTCAGACAGCTTCCGCTGCGCTCGTCGAACTGCGCGAGGCGGCGTGCCACGCGCCCGAACCGCTGCGACAGACCGCGCAGCAGGCCGTTCGCAAAATCCAGGGCACATAACGAACTTCCAAGTTCCAAGTTGAAGGCCCGTGGCTTCCTGCCTTCAACTTGGAACTTGGAACTCTTGAACTTGGAATATCTCTTATTTCCCCGGTGGCGTGATCACCGAAGGCAACTCAGGCTGGAACGGCGGAAGCGTCGGCACATGGCCCGGCGAGAGCGACTCAACCACCATCGGCGGTCTCGGGAGCTTCCGTGGCGGTTCCGATGTGGCCGTCGAAATCTCGACCGTAACCGGTGGGCCGACCAACTTCTTCGCGAGTGGCGGTTCGCTCGTCATGTTCAGAACTGGTGGCGGGCCGAGATTCAGCGCGGAGCGGATCGCGGTACGCGAACCTGGCAAGACGTTCGGCCAGAGCAACCACGGACCGGGCTGCGGGACCGGTTGCGACGCTACCGCAGGCAACTCTGGAACGGGCGTCACCGCGACCGGCGCCACCCGCGGCGCTGGTGGGGCCAAGATGAACACCACTGCCGGACGCGGCGCGTTGGGGCTAGCAATCGGCGGCTCGATCGTTTGACCAGCGGAACCGTCTGCGTTTTTACTACTGGTGCGGTAGCCGTTTAAGTGGTACTCCCACAGCGTCCGCTTCGCGGCGAGCCACACCAGCGGCGACGGGTCGCTCTCGACGGCGGCTTCCAGCGCGACCCCGGCTTGTGGAAAAGTTTCCCCCAAATGGCGGAGCGCCTCCGCGGCTTCGACTCGGACCGCCACGGATGCATCCTTGCGCAGCGCAGCGATCAGTGCCGGCGCCACGTCTGGGCAGGTCCGCGTGTCGGCCCCGCCGAGTTCGTCGGCCGCGGCCTTTCGCTTCTTCTCGTCGGGGTCGCTCTTCAGCGTTTCAATCAGGGCGTGGGCCTTCGCCTCGTCGACCTTCGGCTTGCGGACGAACAGCCCACCGGGACCGGCCGTGGCCGGACCGACTACGGCCAGAGCGAGCAGGAACGTGAGTGCGAACAAGTTGCGCGACACGAGGTACTCCACGGTGTCTCCCTCCGCGACCGCGGGGAGCTAATATGGAGATCGTCCGAGCGACTGTTCCGTTGCGGGGGTTCTGTGAAAATGGGAGGACGAAGGGATTGTCCGAACCGCTACGGCCGACACGCTGGCCATAACCGACGCGCCCGTCCTCGCGCGTAACCGGTGTGCGATTCGCAATCGGCGCAACCGCTACAGCCCACCAAGGCCGCTCGGACCCGCCTTACCGCGATCTTTGAGGTTCTCTTCCTTCTTGGGCGCGGGCGGCGCGCGGTAGGTCGCCTTGTCCGGCTCGGTGTAGCGAGCCTCGTTCGGCGGAAGCTGGTAGTCTTCCACCTTCGGGCCGTTCACGTTGTACTTATCGTGGTAACACCCGGTCGCCATGCACACGACGACCAGAGCGATGAACGCCCGCATGTTCGCTTCTCCCGCGCCCCTGATTTTGGGTGGGGTATAGCAATGGGCAGAAGCAACACAAGAGGAAGTACCGCAGTTGCGTCGCGTGCGGTCGTTTTGCGCTGGCCCCAGAGGAGCTACGATCCAGAGCGGTGGCCCCTCCAGAACCAACGCTAGACAACGGTCCCAAACTTGGGCAATTGGTCAAGTAACAATGTCAGTGCGCGCCGTTTCCGTTGGGCGCGGCGCCGTTACGCAACCAGCGCGTAGGCATGCCCCCAGTGCGGAAGATGTCGGCGAGCATCAGCCGCGCGACCGCGTCGCGAACTGTCGCCTCCGTCGCGGCGATTGTTTCTTCGATCGCGTATTCCACTCTCTTCAACTGCACCTCGCCAGCGTCGATGATCGCGTAGCTTGCGTGCGGGTTCCCGTCGCGGCTGACCCCGACGCTGCCAGGGTTCACGACGAGAGCGCTCCCGACCTGAAGTGTGTACGGCAGGTGTGTGTGCCCGACGAGGACGTAATCGACCTTGAGGCGCGCGAGACGCGGCTCCCAGAACGCGGGGTCAGCGGAGGCGTACTCGTCCATCGGGTCGCGTGGCGTGGCGTGAACCATCAGGAACCGCTTGCCATCGAGCGTGAACATGCGCGACGTGGGCAGTTCGGCCAGATATCGCCGTTGGTCGGTCGAGAGAGCCGTGATCGTGAGGGGCCGCGTGACAGAGGTGAGGTAACGGAACCCGCCCACGCCTTGAATATCGACGTTCTGCGCCACGCCATGGTCGTGGTTGCCGCGCACACAGTGGGCCGCATTCGCGCGCACCCAGTCCACGCACCACGCCGGTTCGGGGCCGTAGTCAACGACATCGCCGACGCACAGACACATATCGAAGGGCTCGCGAACCGCTTCGAGCGCGGCCCGGTTGCCGTGGATGTCCGCGACCACCAGCACACGCATGCGATCGACCTCCTGCCGCGAATTCTAGAGCGCGAACGGGAGAGCATGGCGAACTCGGAGCGTCAGCGCTGGTGTAAACCTTCGCGTTCCGTTCCCATTTCCCTCCCACGACAGGCAGTCGATGCCTTGACTCGCGGTGTCGGCCCGGTTGCGCCCGCAACGGTTGGGGTGTGGTGAACCGCCCGAGAGCGAAAGAACACGGGCGGTTCGGAGAATCCGGCAGCAGGACGCCCAACGAACCAGAACCGACGTACACGCGCGACCGAATCGTCCTCGCCGCCAGAGGTGGAAGCCCCCTACTGATGCGGACGACTCACCTCCCGTGTTCAGCTACTTCAGAGAAGCCAGGTAGACGATCAGATCCTCGAACTCGCGGCGCCCGATCGCGGCCTCCAGACCCTCGGGCATCACCGACAGCTTCGTGACGGTCCGCTTCTCGATGTCCGCCTTCAGAACCCGGACAGTCGTGTCGGCCGTTAGTACCAGGATCGTGTCGCCCTCGTCGCGCACAAGTCCGGAGAGCGTCCGCGAGTCGGTCGTGCGGACCGTCTCGGTCTCGAACCCAAGTTTGACGACCTTCGACGGGTGCAGGACCGACTCGACCAGGTATTCGATCTTCTGGCCACCGATGCCCTTGAGCGACGGGGCCAGTTCGGTCGTCTGTGTCGCGGTTGTGTGGCACTTGGTACAACTGGCGCGCTCGAACGCCTGTTGACCCAGGACCGCACGCCGGGTGCGATCAG
This sequence comes from Singulisphaera sp. GP187, assembly GCA_945905925.1. Taxonomy (GTDB): domain Bacteria; phylum Planctomycetota; class Planctomycetia; order Gemmatales; family Gemmataceae; genus Gemmata. The sequence continues at coordinate 44,696 of CAMDQN010000004.1, read as the reverse complement.
CCGGCGTGAGTTTCGCGAGCGCCGCGGCGGTGTCGCGGGCCAGCGCCTCCTTGTCGGTGACCGCAGCCGGAAGCGCGAGCAACTTGAGCCTCTCCGCCGGCAGTGCGAGTGCGCGTGTCACCGCGCTGAGGTCATCGCCCAGTCCGGGATCGGCCTTCAAGAGCGCGGGCGCCTCGCCGAGTAGAATGTCCGTCAGTGCGGTATTGCCCTTGAACGCGCGCCACGCACGGACCGCTTCCGTGCGCATGGCCGCGTCCTTCGCGGCGAGCAATCCGCGCCACTTCTCCTCGTCCGGCTTCGATTCGATGCGGGCAAGCGTGGCGACCGCCTCCGGCCCGAACGCTGCCACCTTCTTCTCGTCACGTAACACGACCCACAGAGCTTTCGCGAGCGGTTCCGCCTTCGGCCCGAACCGGCGGGCGAGGGCGTGAGCGGCGTCCCGCACCTCGCGGTTGCTCGTCTCGAGTTGTTTGCCGATCAGCTTCAACGCAGTCGGGGTCGGGCCGCCGGCTTCGAGCAGCGCGAACACGGCCACGAGGTCGTCTGGCTTGTCGAGCGAGAGCGTCCCGGCGTCGACCGCGTCGGCGAGACTCGCCGCGAATTTCTCCTCCAGTTTCCGCGCGGGGCCGCCCTTCGCGCGCAAGAACAGCAGCGCCCGCCCGACGACCGCGGGGGGCAACTCGGGCTTCGCCAGTAGCGCCTCGATCGCGGGGCGGAACGTAATGTCACCGTGTTGTTGCACGAGCGTGAGAAGTGACTTCGTGTCGGCCGACCCAGGCGCGGCCAGCGCGGCCTTGAGCGCCGCGAGCGATTCCGGCTTGGTGGGGAAGTTTTCGTAACACGCCACGTCCACCGCGATCAGACCCGCGAGGGCGATGTCGGCGTTTGGGGCGGCGAGCAACTCTTTGAACGCGCCGCCGAGCCTGGCCAAATGCCACGCGGCCTCGTATCGCAGGTGAACGTCGCTCGCCCCGCCACTCAGGGCGACGACGAGAGCCTTGCGGGATTCGGCGTCCGGCCGCGCGAGCGCCGCGGCGACTTGCACCGACGGGTTCTCGTCTTTCCCGAGCGACTGGGCCACTTCCGCCACGTTCGGAGCCTTGTACCGTCGGACCAGTTCGACCGCGAGCCGGCGAACCTTCGCGTCCGTGTGCTTCGCGCCGGAGCCGAGCGCTGACTTCGCGTCTGGAGTTCCGAGTTGGGCCAGCAGCCACAAGGCGTTCGCGGCGCCAAGCACTTCGGTCGCCTTCGCCGCCGCGTCGGACAGCGCGGGAACGACCTTTGTCGAGTCTGCCTTCAGCAGATAGTCCGTACAGACTTCGCGAACGCGGTGGCTCGGTGAACCGAGTCCGGCGACCGCATCGGCGACAGTGAGCGTCTTCGGCTCCGGGACCGCGACTGGCTTCGGTGCGTCTTTCCCGACGTACCGCACACGCCAGATGCGCCCGGTCAGGTCGCTCTCGTCGTCGCGCCCGTACCAGTCGGCGACGAGCATGTTCCCGTCGGGGTCGAGGCCGATGTGCGCCGGTCGGAAGTGCGGGTCGGTGGACCACAAAAACGGTTCCTTCGCGGTGATTCTCCCGGCGTCGTCGGGGACATATCGAAAAACCGCGCGGTTGGCCCCCGCGAACCCGTGTCGTCCCCAGTTGTCGAGAAACAGACTCCCTCGATATGCGGACGGGTACGCCGCGCCGTAGTAGCGAAGGAGTTGCGTGTGCGCGCCGCCCGGCAGTTCGAAGCACGGCGGGGCGAGCGGGTGGTTCCCGGCCAGCCAGTTGTTATCGACGCCGCGAGTGAAGCAGTGGTAATCGACGCCCGCGATAACCCGCAGGAACCGGTTCGGGTTCCCTTCGCCGTTGGACAGCAGCCACATCTGCCCGAATGGGTCGAACTCGAACGAGTACGGCACACGTAGCCCGTGGACGAGGTACTCCATGTTCGTCCCGTCTGGGTTCATCCGGGCCACGAAGCCCGTCCGTCCCCGCCCTTTCAATTCACCGCTCGGCCCCTGCAGGTGGATGTTGTGATCGCCGACGCTCAGGTAAAGAAGCCCGTCCGGCCCCCACTCCAATACGAACATGCCGAACGGGTTCCACGCCTTGTTCTTGTCCACGACCAGAGTCTTTTTGTTCGTCGCCTTGCCGTCGGCGCCGAGGTCGAAGGTGAACAGATAGTTGTTCGCGCTGAGCCAAAGTTTGTCGCCCTTGACCGCGATACCCATGACGGGGTCGTCGAATCCGTCGGCCACGACGGTGCGGGTGTAGCCCTTGCCGTCGGGAGTCGGGTCGAGGCGCACGACCGGGTTGGTGAACGGCTTGACGGGCGCGCCGTTCGGACCGTAGCGGTAGGTGTGGCTTTCGCTGACGTAGATGCGGCCCTTTTCGTCCACGGTCATCGTCACCGGATTGATGACGAGCGGGTCGGCCGCGACCAACTCGACCGCGAACCCAGGCGGACACTTCATGTGCGATTTCTGTTCGTCGGCCGTGAGCCTACCCTTGATCGCCTTGTCGGTCGCGGTGACTTCAGGGTGCGGCACCGGCTTTGGCGGCTCTGCCGAGGCGACGACCGGAAGCAGCAGTGCCAGTGAGAGCGCGTAACGGGTTTGCATCGATGGTCTCGCAAAGGAGTGTCCGCGTTTATCGGAGCGTCCGACGGATGGCAGGAGTCGAACGCCTTGTCGATGGCGACGAAGAGTGGGGCGGTCATCCCGCCGCGCGGTTGGTGTCGCTGCCCTTCGGAATCTTGATCTCACTCACCTTCTTACCGATCGCGTTGACGATTACCACGGCCGCGCTGGACGACAAGAATGCCGACGAACTGCCGAAAGACAGTGGGTCCAACCTGACCTTCGGCGGTGCGGCCGGTCGCCATCGGGGAAGCCCGACCAGAACACCCGCCCGGACTTGTGGACCGTGACGAAGTGCGGCGTGCCGGTGTCCTTGTCCGAGTTCACGGCGCAGTGCCGTCGAACTTGATCCGAACCAACCGCGGCGGTTCCTTCTCGGTCACGACGAGATTGCCAGCCGTGCGGGTCCACGGACAGTCCGACCGGCACGGGCATTTCGTGGAGCGTCGAGTTCGGTCGGGTGAAATACGAACGGCCCGGGGCGAAAGCCCCGGGCCGTTTGAGTGGAGGCGCGGGGAATCGAACCCCGGTCCCGAGGCGCTTCCGCGCCGGCATCTACGTGTGTAGCCCGTTAATTCCCGCGATACACCCCTTGCGAGGTTACCACGCGTTTGTCGGACCGGGTTCCAACGGGCGGGACTCCGGGACAACTATCGGCCAGATTTTTTTAGCAGGAACGGCCGCCGAAGCGAACTGGGTAGTGTCCCCAGCCCTCGAGTTCCCGCGAGCCTGACTTGCGTCCGAACCGGCACCTCTCAGGCGAAGAGGCCGGAACGGCTCGCGGGTCTTACGCCGCGAGGGAGTACTGCGGTTCAGCAGTTAAATTTTGATCGGCTTTTTACGTGGCCAGCTGATCAACCACGACACGCCACCGAACACTTCCGACACCCGGTCGATACCAGATCGCCCCCCGGTTAAGTACCTACTCCTTCGATAGGCTTCGGTATTATACGATTCGTACAGGTGGAAAAAAGTTCGCTTTGCCCACCCTGACCCTAACTCGGAGCCGCGTTCATGTTCTGCGCCTCTCTCCTGCTTGCCCTCGTTGGCGCCGACCCCGCGCCACAAACGTTCCCCCTCTGGCCTGGAAAGGCGCCACACGCAGTCGGCGATTCCGCGACCGACAAACCGGAGTTGACCGCGTACCGGCCCGAGAAGCCCAACGGCACCGCCGTGGTAGTCTGCCCCGGTGGCGGCTACGGCGGGCTGGCGATGGATCACGAGGGTAAGCAGGTTGGTGAGTTCTTCGCCAAACTCGGTGTGACCGTGTTTGTGCTGAAGTATCGCACCGCGAACAAGGACCGCCCAGGGCCGCTCGGAGAAGCGCCGCTCTCCGACGCACAGCGCGCGATCCGCACCGTGCGCGCGAAGGCGAAAGACTACAGCGTCGATCCGAAGAAGATCGGGATCATGGGTTTCTCCGCTGGCGGGCACCTCGCGAGCACCGCGACCACGCACTTCGACGCCGGACTGCTCAAAGACGGCGACGCGATCGACAAAACGAGTTGCCGGCCGGACTTCGCGATCTTCGCGTACCCGGTCATCACCCTCGAAGTGGGCGTCACCCACGGCGGCACTCGCAAGAACCTCCTCGGCGACAACCCGGATCCCAAACTAGTTGAACGTTTCTCGAACGAAAAGCAGGTGACGAAGGAGACACCGCCGGTGTTTATCTTCCACACGAGCGCGGACACGGCAGTGGTGCCGGAGAACGCGGTTCGGTTCTACCTCGCGTGCAAGAAGGCCGGCGTGCCGGTCGAGATGCACATCTATGAGAAGGGGAAGCACGGCGTCGGGCTGGGGCGAGACCCGAAGTGGACTGGTGGCGAGAAGTCGGTTGAGACGTGGCCCGACCGCCTGACCGACTGGATGACGGCCCGCGACCTGTTGGGCAAGTGAACTCGCCGCTTGCGGCTTCGCGTGCCGGACCTACTTGAGCACCTCCGCGAGCCAGGGCCTGAGGTGTTGTTCGGCGAGTTGGTGGCTGAACCGTGCTGCGGGGGTGCGCAGCATGTGGTGGCCGTCGGCGAAGTCCTCTTCCGCGAAGTCGGTCGGCGCGTCGAACACCGGACAGCCCAACTCATCACGCAGCATCCGGGTGAACGCGGCGAGCGCCGCACGCGACTCCGGTGAATACCAGCTCTGGAACACGGGCGATTCGGGTGTGTTGAAGAACGCGACCCGAATGCCCCGTTCGCGACAGTCGGCCACGAGGTCGCGGTACGCTTCCTCCGTGGTCGCACTCACGTGCAGAGCGCCGAGCGCGTTTCCGAAGTCCCGGTACATGCGCGCACGCTTGCGCGTGCGGGCCTCGTCGGTCGCCTCTTCGGGCGGGTAGCCGTTGAACCCGCGCTGGTTCAACAGCACCCACTGGTGATCGACCCGGAGCGACCACGGAATCGCCGTGGGCGAGACGCGAGCGAGAAGAGATCCCCGATACGCGGACCACGGATCGATGCGAGTCATCGCCCACCGTCGCCACAGCACCGCCGGGTCATCGAGATGAGGGGTCAGCCATCGCACGTCCCCGGCGGTGAGCAGAGTCTCGGTGTCGCGGAAGTGTGCGTCGGCTGGACCAGGCACCATCAGGAAGGCGGGGAACACCTCGACGAACACCGCGTCCGGCCGGATGCCCGCATCGTGCAGGCGCCACAGGAACAGGCGCAGGTGTAGCGGCCGGATGTTCGATTGCCCGAAATTGTAGACGAACGGGGCACCGGGTTCGTCCGGGAAGTCCATTGCCTCCGGGTCGATCGCGTTCTGGGTGCGTGATGTGCCCAGCGCCAGTACCAGCGGTCGGTTCGGGTGCGCCCGTTTTTGCGCGCGGAGTCGCACGAGTCGATACCCGTATTCCGGGTCGCGCACCTGCGGGAGTACTGTCTCGATGGAAGCCGACAGCGCGGCGGTCGCCAGCGCGAACGCGAACACGCCCCACGCGAGCGACCGCCGCGCGACGGCGACGGGGTCGTTTGAGGGGCGCACGAATACGGAATTCCGCAGGCGCGGGAACAGTCGCGGGCGGGTTAACGGCGCGCCGGTCGATTGGTTCACGGGCGCCCTCCGGTCACGGGGAATCTCGCGCCGACTGCCAGTCCGAGTCGCTCGGTGAACGACCCCGCGCCAACGCGCGACAGGTGAAAACCGTCGGCCAGTTGGTCGTCGCTCATCCAGTCGCGCGCGTTGATGATGGGAACCCCCAGATCGCGTTCGAGACCCGCCAGGTGGGTGCGTGCGGCGCGTTCGACTGGGGCCGGATACCAACTCTGGAACTCGACCGACTCCGGGAGGTACAGGAACCCAACCCGCGAGCCGTGCGCACGAGCCACCGCGACCGCCTCGCGCAGCGCCCGGTCCGAGTTCGGGTCGATTGTGTGTCCGTCGAACCGGCCGTGGACGTCCTCGCGGTTGTGTTCGATCAGCATCCGTCGGGTGGCCGCGTCGTGGGGCAGGACGTCCATACCCGGCGTCCAACCCCACTGATCCAGGCCAACCCACCCCCCATTTCGCGCGCCGAACTTCGACACCCATTCCGGGACGGCCTGAAGCATCCACCGCTCGCGGTTCTCGGCGAATACGTTGAGTCGCGCCGCTCGCATCCGCCGTTCCGCGCCATCGGGGTCGGCGAAGTAGTTGCGAACGACCGTCCGGTCTGACCATCGCAGTCGGCGGGGGTCGAGGCGGGCCGAGTCGCCGAACCGACCGTCCTGGCGGAGGAGCATCGGACAGTACTCGAGCAGCACGACCGCCGGGCGGAACCCGTCGGCGAACACCCGGTGCATCGTGATCAGTTCCTGAACCGGTCCGGCTCCATATGCGCCCATGTTGAATAGCAGCGGGTCGTGTGGCGTTCCCGGGCGCACCGCTTCCCACGCATCGGGCTTCACCCCCATGCTGACGCGTGAACTACCGATTACAACCACGAGCGGTCGGTCAGGGTGTTTGGCGGTGCGGGCGCGGAGTTCTCGCGCCCGGCGCCCGTACTCCGGGTCGCGCAGTTGTGGCCACGCCTCCGTTGCCAACACCGCACCCGCATGAAGCAGCGCCGCGCCCGCCACGAACCAGAACAGCGAGGCCCGCGCGCGCCGACTGTGGCGGGGTCGCGACGGGGCACGCGGCGCAGGCGCGCCGAGAAAAGCAACGAGTTTGAGACGTGTGTAACGAGCCGCGACCGCCAGGGAGCGGCCAACGTAAACCACTCCCTGGCGGTCACGGCTCGTTAGCGCTCGCCGTGCCACTCCTGGGGTGACGACCATCAGCGCGCCCCCTGCGAACTTCGCTCGTGAAGGAACGGCACGATCACTTCACCCGCGAACCGGTCGGTGAAGGCCGCGGCCCCGGTGCGGAGCAGGTGGTGACTGTCGAGGAACAGATCGTCGGCGATCCAGGTGCGCGCGTCGGTGGCCGGGCACCCGAACTCCGTACTCAGGTCCGCGAGGAAGCGTGCGAGTTTCGGTTCGACGCGCGGCGGGTACAGCGCGCGGAACGTGGTCGCTTCGGGGAAGACGACAATCGCGACAGGAATGCCTTCGGCGCGGCACAATTCGAGCGTGTCGCGTAGGGCCGCGACCGCAGGCCCGGCGGGGAGGTCGTGTTGGAACACGTCGCGGTACTCGGCCGCGGTTCCCGCGACACCGCGCTGGCGATGATCGTCGGGCACTTCCGACACGTCGGACGCACCCCAACCGTTCGGGTCCGGGGTGCGCCCGGCGTCGTACCGGAGTTGCCACGGCAGCGCGCTGGGAAAGATGCGGCCGAGCAGTTTGAATCGGTGTTCGTGGACCGGCGTACGGGCTGCCTCGCGTTGTTGTTGGCGGAGTCGTTTGACCGGCATCGCGTAGCGGCCGACCATTTCGATCTCGTCGCGGGTGAGCAAATCACCTTTCAACATCCGCGCTTCGAGTGGTCCGTCAGGCAGATCCGCGAGCAGTGGCGGAAGTACCTCGATGACAAGCAAGTCCGGCCGGTGCCCGTCGGCGAGCAACCGGCGAAGGTAGATCAGGTGCGTGATCGGGCCGGCGCCGGGGATGCCGAAGTTGAACACAACCGCAGGCGTACCAACTCCGGTCGCGGCGGTCTGGACGCGGCCCGCGGCGAATCCGTAACCGGTGCGCGAGGTGCCGAGCAGGATCACCCGCGGCGTTCCGGGCGGGGCCGCGCGTTCGAGACGCCGCAGGCGTTTCTCCTTGTCGCCGTACACCGGATCAGCAACCAAATGCGTGACGGCCGATGTACCCGAGAGAGCCGCCTGAATCGCAACGAACACGAGGACCGAGCTTCCCACAGCTACGGCCGCCGCGCGGCGCGCCGCGCCGCGGGTCGCGGTCGGCGCCGTTTCGGGCACGACTACCACTTGCAACCGCAGCCGCAGTCGCCGGACCCAGCGCGCGGGCCGTGTGGGGAGCGTTCGTGTCGTCACGGCGTCCCCGGTTAGAACTGGAAGTAGATGAACGTGGTGCCGTTGTCCGGCGCCAGCACCAGCGCGGCGCACAGACACACCGCGTAGCCCACGCCGAGGACTGGGGCCGGCAACCGTCGGTAGATCCACGCCCACGCGCCCGACCGGACCAGCCACTGGCACGCGAACAGGAAAATCACCGTGTACCACAAGCTCCGGTTGTTCAGCGGTAGCACTTGCCCACGCTGAATGTGGAACAGTTTCTCGAAGATCGCGAGCGCCTTGCCCAGTTCGGGCTGGAACAGTACCCAGCACATGCTCACGCAGAAGAACGTGAAGCAGATCCGCAGACCCGTGCCGAACATCGTTTCCAGAAACGCGGTGAGCCGCGGTTTGTTTTCGCAGTAGTCCTTGAACTGCTTGTGCGCCACCAGCATCAGCCCATGCGCAAGACCCCACAGGATGTACCCCCACGCGGCGCCGTGCCACAGCCCGCCGATGGTCATTGTGATCAGCAAATTGCGGTAGTTAAGCCACCGCGACCCGCGACTCCCGCCCAGCGGGATGAAGATGTAATCGCGCAACCAGTTGGACAGGCTGATGTGCCACCGGCGCCAGAAGTCGGACACGTTCGCCGCGAGGTACGGCATGTTGAAGTTGTTGATCAGCTTGTAGCCGAGCAGGTGCGCCGCGCCGACGGCCATGTCCGAGTAGCCCGAGAAGTCGCAATAGATACGAACGGCGTAGGCCAGCACCGCGAACCACACGGCCACGGAGTTGTACTGCTCCGGGCTCGCGAACACCGGGTCGCAGAACAACGCCATGCGGTCGGCGATCGCCATCTTCTTGAACGCGCCGATCAGGAACAACTGCACGCCGACCTGAACACGAAGCCAGTTCCACCGCTTCGCGCGGCGAGTCTGTCGCAGCAGGTCGCCGGCGCGCACGATCGGCCCCGCGACCAGGTGCGGGAAGAACAGGATGAACAGCAGGAACCGCGGCAGGCTCTTCTCAGCCGGGATCTTCCGCTTGTACACATCGACCGCGTAGCTGATCGCCTCGAATGTGTAGAACGAGATGCCGAACGGAATGAAGATCGCCAGGGGGTTCATCTTCTCGTAGCCCGGCTCCATGCCGAGTTTGCGCATCCCGTCGAAGAGTTCGTTGAGGAAGAATCCGCGGTACTTGAAGTAGCACAGGATTCCGAGGTTCATGCCGATACTGGTAAACAGGATCAGCTTGCGGAACCGCGGGCGTTCCGAGTGGCCCATTATCCGGCCGAAAATGTAATCGGCGAGTGTCGTTCCGGTGACGAGGAACGCGAGTTCGTAGCTCCACGCGGCGTAAAAGTGAAAACTAGCGATCACGAGTATCCAGACGCGTGTCATCTGGAATCGCCGCGGGACGCTCCAGTACACGAACAGCACGATGGCGAAAAACGCTAAAAACGCTTGTGTGTGGAAGAACGGTGCTGGGAGCAGTTCGTGCAGCCAGCGGAAGTACGCGAACCCGGACTGGAACGCCGGTTCCGCGGCGCTTGCCTCGGCGAGCAGGGGAAGCGACATCACCAACCGTCCTTGGTTGCGGATCGGCGGGACTCGCGAACCCGCCGGGGGTGGGGACTATAGCGGGGTTTTGAGAAGCGGGTCAATGCCGGGTATGTCGAATCGCCGGCGGGAGCCGGTAGGGGTTAGCGTATCTCGGTCGGGAGCGATACCCAGTCGGCTTACGCTGGCGGTTCGACTGTCGTAATGTGTGTGGTATGGCAACAAGACCGGGGAGGGGCTCTTCGATGGCCGAGCAGTGGAATTACAAGAAAGCCGGGTTGGATCTCGACAAGTACGAGCAGACCATCTCCGGCATTCAGGCGCACGTCGCGCGGACGTTCAGACCCGGCGTGTTCCCGCCACCGTTCCCGCCGCGCAAAGGCGGGAAGGGCGTAGGTGGGTTCGCTAGCCTCTTCGATCTCAGCGCCGCGGGCAAGTACACGAACCCCGTCCTCGTCACCTGTACCGACGGCGTCGGCAGCAAACTGAAGGTTGCGTGCGCGGCGGGGAAGTTCGACACGGTCGGCATCGACCTCGTTGCGATGTCGGTGAACGACCTCATCTGCACCGGCGGCGAACCGCTCGTGTTCCTCGACTACCTCGCGATGCCGAAGGACGATCCGAGCCTCACCGCGGACCTCGTGAAGGGCGTCGCGGACGGGTGCCTCGAATCGGGCTGTGCGCTCGTCGGCGGCGAAACCGCAATCCTGCCGGATTTCTACAACCCGGGCGACTTCGACCTCGCCGGCTTCGCGGCCGGTGTGGTGGAACGCGATAAAGTCATCGACGGCCAGTCAATTCAGACTGGCGACGTGGTCATCGGTCTCGCATCAAGTGGCATCCACTCGAACGGCTACAGCCTCGTTCGCAAAGTCGTGTTTGAAGTGGCGGGACTGAGGGTGACGGACCACGTGCCGGAGTTGGGCAAAACGGTGGGCGAAGAGTTGCTCAGGCCAACGCGACTCTACGTGAAGCCGGTCCGTCGCGTAATCGAAGCTCACGAAGGCAGGATTCACGGGCTGGCGAACATTACCGGAGGCGGGCTGCCGGACAACGTGGGCCGCATCCTTCCGCCGGGCAAACGCGTTCACATTTCGCGAAACGCGTGGCCGACAACACCGGTGTTCGGGTGGCTTCAGCGGTGCGGTAACGTCGCGGACGCGGAGATGTTTCGCGTCTTTAATATGGGTATCGGCTTCGCCGTGATTGCGCACCCGGACGCGGCCGAAGGGATCGTGAAGCAACTCGGGGAAGAAGGCATTTCCGCGTGGATGATTGGCGAGGTGCGCGACGGTGAGGTCGGCGTGGAGGTAGCGTAACAGGCGAACCGCGGTGGCGGTCGCGTGTTTTCCGCTCCGCAACGGAGATAGCCGTCTACAGCCCGGTGGGGTATACGGGTGGAATTGGGATTGGGACGCGAACCTCCCAACCAATTCAACTGTCAGTTCGATGAAACCCCTTCGGAGGAGCCATTGATGAACGCCAACAAATTCTTGACCCGATTTGAAGAGTGTACGCTCGACCGCGCGGAGTGGACCCACGATGCCCACGTTCGCATGGCATGGCTCTACGTGAACCGCAGCGATTCCTACCGCACCGCGAAGAGCAAGGTGCGGACCGGCATCAAGAAACTGAACGCGGCGTTCCTCGCCCAGCAGAATCGCCCGTGCGGCGCCACCGCGCCGGCGGAACCCGTCGCTGTGGCCGAACCCGTGGCGGAGACCAAGCCGACCGGTTTCCATGAAACCATCACGACGGCGTTCCTTCGGATCGTCGCGGCGCGGGGGCGAACAGGTGAGAGCTTCGCCAGTTTCCGCAACCGCAACCCGGACCTCTTCGACCGCAAACTCTCCGCTCTGCTGACTCACTACTCCCCGGAACTCCTGTTCTCCGAAGCAGCGAAGAAGAAGTTCGTTCAGCCGGACCTCGAACCGCTGCCGGTGGGCTAACGACGGGAACGGGAACAGGCGAGCGGGGGACGTCACCCCTGACGCCCTCGCTCGCCAGATCGCGGCGTTCGTTTCACCCTTTCGGCTTGAACAGGTCGCTCCGCCACAGCCGCAACTTGTTCAGCCAGTACTTGTTCACGGTTGTGAGCGTCTGGATGCCGTACTTCGTGCTGCGCCGGAAGTTGATCTGACTCGCCTCATCGAAGTACCTCACGGGAACCGGGATGTCACCGAGCCGGAACCCGAAGTGGACCGCCTGCACCAAAAATTGCGTGTCGAACACGAAGTCGTTACTGTTCCGCTCGAACGGGATCATTTCGAGAACCTGTCGCCTGTAGACGCGGAACCCCGAGTGGAACTCGCCGAGGTTCTGCCCGAGCATCAGGTTCTCGAATGCGGTCAACCCGCGATTGCTCACGTACTTCCACCACGGCATCCCACACTTCAGTGCTTCGGCGCGGCTCCGCACGCGGTTGCCCAGAATCACGTCGCAGATGCCCAACTCGATCATCCCGCACGCGTGCGGGATTGTTCGTGAGTCGTACTGGTAATCCGGGTGGATCATCACGACGATGTCGGCGCCGTGTTCGAGGCAGTACTTGTAGCACGTCTTCTGGTTGCCGCCGTAGCCGGTGTTTTTCTCGTGAACGATGACCGACAACCCCATCTCGCGCGCGATGGCAACGGTGTTGTCTTTGCTGCAGTCATCGACGAGCAGGATTTCGTCTACGCACCCGGCGGGGAAGTCCGCGATGGTCGCGGCGAGCGTCCGCTCCGCGTTGTACGCGGGCAGCACGGCGATGATTTTGTGCTTGCGCGGCGGGGTGGTTTCGTCAGGTTTCAGGATTCGATCAACATGGAAGATCTCGTGGACCGGGTTCAGCGGCGGTTCGGCGAGCAAGGTGGAAGCCATGTGTGGTGCGTCGTGGTGGTGGAGCTTATTCGTTCCAGTATACGACGCGAACAGGGTGGCGAAATTCCTGAAAATCGGCTCGCGAGGCGCTTACTTCCTGAGTCGGAAAGGTACTTCCAGTCCATGCCTCCACATCAGTTGGACGTCGGCGAGGTACTTCTCGGTGGGTCCGTCGGCCGCGAGTTTGCCCGCATCCAACACCAGCACACGCGGGCAGAGGTCAAGCACCAGATCGAGGTCGTGGGTCGCAATGAGTTTCGTGCCGGGCAGCGCGCGAATCACGGTGATCAGTTCGCGCCGGCCACGTGGGTCGAGGAACATGCTCGGTTCGTCGAGGAGTAGCACCGACGGGCGCATCGCGAGTACGCCCGCGAGCGCGGCACGACGCTTCTCGCCGCCGGATAACTGAAACGGCACGCGCTCGCCCGCGTCCGCCATTCCCACTGCTTGAAGCGCCTCCGTCACGCGGGCCTTCGCCTCATCTGGCGTCGCGCCCATGTTCAGCGGTCCGAACGCGACATCCTCCGCGACCGTGGGGCTGAAGAGTTGGTCGTCTGGATTCTGGAACACCACGCCGACCACTTCGGGGAGTTTCTTCCGGTGTTCGGGTACGGCGGGGTCAAGACCGCTAATTGTCGCCTGACCGGGCTTGCCCGCGAGGACGCCACACAACCGCAAGAAGAGAGTGGTTTTGCCGGCGCCATTTGGGCCGACGATCGCGACACACTCGTTTGCTTCGATCGCGAAGGAGATGTCATCGAGCGCGACGCGCCCGTCCGCGTAGCGGTGGCTCAAGTGATGAGTGACGAGTGACGAGTGATGAGTCAAGACAGTCCCAGGCGGTCCCAGAGCACGAGCGCGGCGGTGGCGGCGACGAGGGCCGCGAAGGAGATGATATCGGTGGCACGAGTGCGGAACCGGGCGAGCGTATGAAAGGTGCCGTCGAACCCGCGACACCGCATCGCGGCTGCGACGTGGTCGGCGCGCTCGGCGCCGCGCACGAGAATCGCCCCGGTCGCGTGCCCGAGTGCGCGGTAACCGTGGCGTGTGGCGCGCAGTTGGAACCCGCGGGTACGCATCGCGACGCGGAGCCTGCGCATTTCGTCCGCAAGAAGGAACGCGTAGCGGTACGCGAGCAGCGTGAGTTGTACGAGCAACCCAGGCACCTTCAGTTTGTGCGCCGCCGCGAGCGTGTGGTGGAGCGGTGCGGTTCCGACCAGAAGGAGCGCGAAGCACCCGATCGCGAGTCCGCGACAGAACACGGCTCCTCCCGCGATCAGCCCGCGTTCGGAGATTTTAACCGGGCCGATGTCCCAACCGTCGCCTTCGAGCGTGAAGGGAAGTACGAGTAGGAAGGGGAGGCTTGCGAGTGCGAAGAGAAATAATCTGGAGCGGACCCACGCGCCCGGCAAGCGCGAGAGCACCAGAAGCGACAGACCCAGCGCGAGCGCGACGGCTGCGGGCGCGAGATGATCGAGGGCCGCGACGCCGCCCACGGCGAGCATCGCGCCCGCGAGTTTCCAGCGGGCGTCCCACCGCGCGAGCGGGGAGTTGGGCACGGATCGGTGGCGGAACGCGAGCGTCATCGTGACCTGTTCGGCAGCGGTTTGGGGTTCGGGTCGGTGGCGAACTTGGCACGGACTTCCGCTTCCGCCCCGTCCAGTTCTCTACGTCCAGGCCGTGTGGTCGTCCCTTCCGTTCCTGGATTTCCGCGGCGCGCGATGCGATCTTGTCATGCGGAATTTCGATCTCCGCGGGCGGGTTCGTTGTGGTGCTGGAATTGTTCTTCGCCAGCCGCCAGATAAACCATCGCAGCACACCGACTCCTCCGAGGTTGGACACCTGGTAGTTTAGTACATGTGCGAAGCTCTGCGTGATGTTTGGGAAGCCTCCATGTATCCAAGAGAACCTGTAGATGCCAATCATCTTGTTCGACATCGACGGCACGCTCGTCCGCACGGGCGGGGCTGGTAAATCCGCGATGGAACTCGCGCTCGCGACCGCGTTCGGCGTGACCGAACTTCGCGACGAGGTGAAATACAGCGGGCGCACCGATGTCGCCATCACCCGCGACCTGCTCCGCGTTCACCGCGTTGATCCGACTATCGAGAACCAGCGCAGATTGCGCGACGAGTACCTCTCGCACCTTCCGGGTAGCCTGAAGACGAAGGGCGGCGAGGTGTGTCCCGGCGTGCCGGAGTTGCTCGCGGCCATCGCTGGTAAGCCGGGCGTGGTGCTGGGCCTTCTCACCGGCAACGTGCGGGCCGGCGCGCAACACAAACTCGGCTACTTCCAGTTGTGGGACTTCTTCGCGTGCGGCGGGTTCGGCGACGACCACTACGACCGCGACGACGTGGCCCGTTCGGCGCTCGCGGGTGCGCGAGCGCACGTCGGTCACAACGTGGACCCATCTGACGTGTGGGTGATCGGCGACACGCCGTTAGATGTGAGTTGTGCGAGGGCGATCGGCGCGAACGCGGTGGCCGTCGCGACCGGTTGGCACCCAGTGGAAGAACTCGCGGGTTGCGCCCCGGACCTGATCTTCAACGACCTCTCCGACCACACCAAACTGCTCGCCGCGTGGGCGTGAAAGAGAATAGCTTTTCACCGCAGAGGGCGTGGAGGACGCAGAGAGAAGACAAGATTGAAAGAGCGAACCTCTTCAAACTCTCTTTGTCTTCTCTGCGGTGAATACTCTTCGGTCTTGGTTCGTGTTACTTCTTGTCTTTTTTCGGCTCTTCCTTTTTTAGATCGCCTTTCTTCGGTTCGATCACATCGAGCGTACCGGACAGCGTGAACGCGTAATCCTTGCCGCCGACTTTCGTCGTCGCGCGAAACACCAGCGGTGTCGGACCCGTCGGCGTAGCGGCCTGCACCGTCAAGCCGATCTCGCCTTTCGTTTGGCCCTTCGCAATCGGCTTCACCACCGGCACCACCGTCGGCGGAAGGAACAGCGGCGCGATCACGATGTCACCGTCGCCGCCCTCGCCGCGAGTCGCTTCGAGCAGAATCTTGCCGGTCTTGCCCTTCTCGATCGAGGCTGGCTCGAACGTCATCTTGACCCCGAACGGCGGCTTATCGACCACGCCCACCGCGCACTGGTTGAGCAGTTCCGTGGGCGGGTTCGGCATACCGCCGAGACTTGCCTTCACTGCGTCTGTGAGTGTGCCGTAGCGAGTCACGGTCGTGCCGTCGGCGGTCGCGGTGGCCTTCACGCGGAACGGGTACGCGCCCGCCTTCGTGCCCGCCTTAACGAACAACGGCACGAACGCGATCAGTTGCGCCGCGGGAACCACAACCTTGCCACTGAGCGCCGCGTCGCCGTCGATACTCAATTCCACCGGACCCGCGTAGCCGTTCAGTCGTGTCACGGTCGCCATCACCGCGGACGCGCCCCCGGCCGCGGCCTCGGTGCGGTCGAACGCGATCGCGACGTTGAAGTCCGGCCCGGATGGCACGACCGTGAGCAAGTACACTTCGTTCGGCCCGTGGAGGAAGTTCTGGTGTTCGCACGCGAAGACGTACTCGCCGTCGGCCGCAGGCGTGAACTCGAACCGGTTCACTGGCGTCGCGGGGTTGCTCGTCGCCACCTGCGCGCCCTTCGCATCGAGTACGCGAACGAGCACCTCAGCCGGTGAGTTCACCTCGAACGTGGACACCGAAACAATTAGTTTCTGCCCCTTCTTGCCGCTAATCGCGAAGTGGTCCACGTCCTTCGCCTTGTCGAACTTCGCGGACACGCCGCCCGGGACGGACAACTTGTTCGCGGTCGCGGGGGTGTCGTTCGGTTCCTTTTCGGTCGTCTGCGCGTAATCGGTGACCAGCACCGGAACCGGCCAGCCGGCGTCCTTTCCGGTCGTGGGCGCCGCGTAGAACGCGGTCGCGGCGGTCGGTGCGGTGACACTTACAGCGGGAATCGTGTCTGGCCCGGTAAAGCCGATGCTTGCGGGTTTGCCACGCTCGGCCGCGAGCGGGAATGCGGTCGTCGCGCCCGGGAAGTCGCCGATGCGCAAACGATAGAAGAAATCCGCGCCGCCGCGGTGCGTCGTGTCGCGCACTTCCACCAGAACCTCACCGGCCTCCTTGAAGATGTGCGAAAGGCGGCAATCACCTTGAAGTCCCGGCGTGTCGTCGGCGTACAGATCGACCAGTTCGCGCTTGGTCTTCGCGTCGTGCAGGACGACGATGGGGTCGAGTGGCGAACCGATGCGGCGGGCCAGCACCTCGAACGCGAGTTTCTGCCCGGCGCTCACCTTCACCTTGTAGAACTCGGAGGTTTCCACCGCGACCACGCCGCTCGCGACGCACGGTGCGGTGACCGCCTGCGCGGTGTCCTTCGTGCGATTTGTGTTGGTCGAAGCGACGACGGGAAGAGCGTCCACGACGAACGGCCGCGCGTTCGAGACGCCATGCTTGGTCGCGACCCTCACGGTGTACAGCCCGATCAGGCACTTTGGATCGACCGACACCTTCACGCGCAGTTTGGCGGCTTCGGTGCCATTCTTGTTGTCGGTCGGAATGGTGACCTTGCCGGGGCAACTCAGCATCACGCTTGTGGCGTCGGCGAGGTTCGTGCCGGTAAGCGTGAGTTCGACTTCGTCGCCGGGTTTCGCGCCGAGCGTCGTGGGAGTTGTGAGCGTGGGCGACTGCGGCGCCGCGACGATAACGGGCGCCTTCGGTTGTGCCACGGCATCGCGCTGGCCGGTGGACATCACCAGCGCGACCCCGGACGCGAACCCGGCGAGCGCGAGAACCCAGGTGTAACGACGCGACGACATGCTGTGACCTCAAGGAGCGGAATCTTCAGGCGGGATGCGTCCGATGATACCATTCGCGGGCGCGCCTGGCCAGCACCAGGTTACGCCGCCGCTCGGACCAGGGTCTCACTACCCTGGCGACAAGGCAGTCGCCCTTGCTGGGCTAAAAACCAAAACGCTGATCTTCTCTTAGCCCTGGAAGGGCGGCTGTCTTGTAGCCGGGGTCGTGAGACCCTGGTCCGAGCGGCATATAGAGTAACCACACCATGAACGAAACACCCCCGCGCAACAGTTACGACGACGTACCCTACGACAGCTACCCGTACCAGCAGTCGCACCCAACGCGGCTCGCGACGATGGCCACGCTGTTTGGGCTGACGCCACCGGATGTGTCGAAGTGCCGCGTACTCGAACTCGGGTGCGCCTCGGGCGGGAACCTGATCCCGGTCGCGGAGACGTTCCCGGACTCGTGGTTCGTCGGCGTCGATCTCTCCGCCCGGCAGATCGCTGAGGGCGAGGTGCTGATCCGCAAAACCGGCCTCGCGAACGTCAGCCTCCGGCACGCGAGCATCGGCGACATCGACGACACCTACGGCCACTTCGATTACATCGTCTGCCACGGTGTGTTCTCATGGGTTCCGCGCGACGTGCAGCAGAAGACTTTTGAAGTGTGCGCGGACCGGCTCACGCCCAACGGCATCGCCTACGTCAGTTACAACACGTACCCAGGCTGGCACATGCGCGGCATGATCCGCGACATGATGCGATACCACGCGTTTCGCTTCGACCAGTCGGAGCAACGTGTCGGTCAGGCTCGCGCGCTGCTCGACTTCCTCGCGCAATCGACCGCGAAGGACACCGGCGCCTATGGTGTGCTGCTCCGCGCCGAACTCGAACTTTTGCGGCGCCAGTCCGACTACTACATCTACCACGAACAACTCGAAGACATCAACGAGCCGGTGTATTTCCATCAGTTCATGGCCCGGGCCGAACCGTTTGGGCTGCGCTACTTAGGCGAGTCGCGCATCAACACGATGGTGACCGGCAACTTCGGGCCGGAGGTACAGAAGACGCTCGCGGTCCTCGCGACGGACCAGATTCAGACCGAGCAATACCTCGATTTCGTCCGCAACCGCACGTTCCGCGAGACGCTGTTGGTGCGCGCCGACGTCACTCCGAACTGGGCCATCGTGCCGGAGCGCGTGTACGGGTTGCATGTCGCCTCGGGCGCGAAAGCCACCGGCAAGCCGATCGACCTCGCGTCGACTGCCCCAATCGCGGCGCAGTTTCAGAGCCGCAGTGGGATGGTGCTGTCCGCGACCGGACCGGTGTTCAAAGCCGCGATGCTGAGCCTTATCGACGTGTGGCCCGCGACGATCCCCTTTGTGGAGTTGCTTCAAATCGCGGTCGCGAAGTTGGGCCGGATTGGGACCAACGAAGACTTGCAAACGCTTTCGCTCGGCATCTTGAACGCATACATTTCGTCGGACCTGCTCGAACTGCACGCGGCTCCGCTAATGTTCGCGCGCAGTGCCGGCGAGAAACCGATGGCGCTAGTTCACGCCCGCGTGCATGCCGCCGATGGACACGCGTCGGTGACCAACCGGCGGCACGAACTGGTGAAGCTCTCCGACATCGCTCTGCGGTTGGTGCCACTTCTCGACGGTACGCGCGACCGTGCCGAACTCGTGGAGGCACTTGTCGCGCAATCGCTCGCGGGGGAACTGACCGTGCGGCGCAACGGCCAACCGCTCACCAACGCGGACGAACTCCGTGTGGGGCTGACCGCGACCCTCGGCCCGACCCTCGACGCACTCGCCCGCGACGCGTTATTGGTCAAGTAGGGCGCGGAGCAACTCGGCGGTCAGCACGAACGGCTTCGCCGGGATTCTCTCTAACCGGAAACGCGGCAGAAGGTCGCGCGGTGTGATCGCTTCCGGGCGGTCGAGCCAGCCGCACGACCACGCGAGCAAGCCCACCAGCGCCGCCGGCTTCACGCCTGCGTCGCGCAGCGCGGAGAGCCGCGTGTCGCCGTGCCGCTTCGCCAACCGGCGACCGTCTTCGCCGACTACGAGCGGCACGTGCGCGAAACTCGGTGCCGACAAGCCGAGAACGCGATACAGGAGCAGTTGCCGCGGTGTGGACGGAATCAGATCGTCACCGCGAACCACCTCCGTGATGCCCATCGCCGCGTCATCGACTACAACCGCGAGTTGGTACGCCGGCCCGCCTTGATTCTTCCACACGACGAAATCCCCCCCGGCACGATTCAAGTCGATGTCTTGCTCGCCCGCGAACTGGTCCGTGAACGGCACGCTCTCGGTCACTCGGAAACGCCACGCGAACAGCTTGCCTTCGCGCTGCATGGCGAATGCGTCCGCGACACAGCGATGCGAACACGTCCCCGGATACGTGACCTCTTCGCCGGCGTGCGGCGCGCTCGCGGCGGAACTGATGTCGGATCGCGTGCAGGTACATGGGTAAACCAACTCGGCCCGCTTCAACACCTCCAGTGCCGCTTCGTAATGCGAGAGCCGGGTTGTCTGCACGACGGGTTCGCCGTCCCAGTCCAGCCCGAGCCAACGCAGATCGGTGAGCGCTTGTTCGGCGGCGCCCGGCTTGACTCGCGGCGAGTCGATGTCCTCGATGCGGAGCTTCACCGCGCCGCCCTGCGCGCGAGCGGAAAGCCACGCGACGAGGTACGTGCGCGCGTTCCCGACGTGCTGCGCCCCAGTCGGTGAAGGTGCGAGACGGCCGCTCACAACGGTTGACATGCGCCCATGATACCGCGCCGCCGTTGGGGTTGTGCGTTTAGGGTCGGCGCGGCATGATCCCGCCCGGTTCGCCCCACTTCCCCGGACTAAGGAGCGCGTGCATGTCAGGTCGGACGGTCCCACGATTCGCGCTGATCGGGTTGCTCGCCGCAACACTCACCGCTCCCGCCGTGGCTCAGGAGGGGTTCCAGTATCCACGGAAACCGGCGCCCGTGCCCGAAGCACCGATGCCCCGCGCGAAGGCGAACGTCGTGTTCTCCAGTCACCACGAGAATCTGCGGTGGGATCGGGAACCGGAAACAGCCCCGATGCCGCAACCGAATCGTCCCAACCTGCGCGCCTTTTCCGTGTACGATCGACCGAACGTCGGCGTGCCCACGATGCCGGTGCCGGTGCCGCCGGAAGTGCCCGTGCCGACGATGGGCCCGCCGGCGCTCCCGGAACTGACGGAGTTCTCGCTCTTGCGGGTGAAGGTCCGAGAAACGGCCACCGAGATCGTACCCACAACGTGCCCGCTCCCGCGGATCATCGCGAACCCCCTGCTCGGCACGTGGTATCGCGAGATGCCCGGCGTGGTGATCGCCGCGACCTTCACACACGACGAACTCAAGCTGTGCATGACCCAAAGCGCCGATGGCCACACCGCGGTTCTCACCGCCACCGCGCACTACACGATCACGAAGGACGGTTTGGTGTACGGGGCCATCACCGGCGGCGACGCCGACTTGAAGCGCGACCCGAAGACCGGCGAGTCGCCGTTCGATGACAAGTTGGCCGAACTGATGATGGGGATGCAGGAGATCGTGGACGTGCCGTTCTCGTTCCGCACGAAGATGACTTCGGCCGGGCTGATGGTAAGCGGGATGAAGAGCGGAACACAGATGAGAAGGGACGAAACGAGTCTACTCGGCGGGATGTACAAACTCGCGAAGGACGGGCGCATGCCGGCGCCGGTTGCGCTGAACACGAGCAAGACCGACTCGCCCGTTGTGGGGGCCGAAACTGGCAATGTGATCGGCGCCGCAACGGGCACGCTGATTGGCAACGCTGCCGGCAAACTCAAACCCGCCACCCCGGATTGCCAGCGCGTTGGGATCGACTTCAACACGAACCCACCCGTGATGAGTCCGCCCGCCCTGCCGGGTGAATCACAGACTCCGTACCAGAACAAGTTGTACAAGAACGTCGGGCTGGGCGCGCCGCAGTCCGCGCCCGCGGAGTCGTTCGGTCCGCCGTATCTGTCGCGGGAACCGCTCCCGCCTCCGTATCAGACACCGCAACCGGTGAAGCCGGTCGCAGTCGGCGTTTCGGACGACGCAACGAAGCAACTCGCGACCGAAGCGTTCGGCCAACTCCTTCAGCAGAGCGGCGTGACGACGCCGGGCCGTGCCACCCCGTTCGGCGGCATGACGCTGCCCAGCGGCCGGTATCCGGAACACCACCCGCAGCGTTTCGCGCCGGACCCGGCGTTCCCGCTGCCGCGCGAACTCGCGAGCGGCGTACAACCGGCTTCGTCCGTGGGGGTCTCCGTGGAGCCGGTCAAGGGGGTCGCGGAGAGCCGGTGGTATCGCGACGTGGCCGGGAAGCAGTGCGCGGTGAAGATCTCACCGGACCACCTCACGCTGACCGTGTCCGAGGCGCAAGAGGAGAATGGTAAGGTCTCGGTCGCGAGCCTCGTTATCACCGCCGACTACCACATGACTCGCGACGGCATCACCGCGGTGGGTCTGATCACGAGCGTGGACGTGAACTTCGAGGGCGAGTTCCCGCAGGAAGACACCAAACCGTTCTTCGAAATGCTCAACGAACTGCAGAAGGCGCTGGAAGACAAGCCGTTCGCGCTGACGATTCGCGCTTACGACGACGCGCTCGTGATCGGGAACGTGCGGATGCCGACGGTTTCGGACAAGATGGAAGTGCAACCGGCCGTGTACATGGCCGGGCGCTACAAGTCCGCGGGCGACAAACTGCCGAAGCCGAAGGCGATCAAAGTGATCGCTGAGCCAAAGGCACTGCCGCCCGCACCGGGCATTTCCGTTTCGCCATCGGCGGGAACGCAGGGGCTGCCGTACTACGTCGCGCCTCCGCCCGCGCCGAACGGCAACCTGCTCCCGCCGCAGACGATTCCGTCACCGCGAGTCGTCCCGTCGAGCGGATCGTGGGCGCCGTCGATGACCGAGCCGACTCCGCCGACCGTTCCGCAGATGCCGCAACCGGTCGCGCCAGCGGTCTCTTCCGGTTCGGACGTCCAGCAGCAGTTAAAAAAGGAGTGGCGCTGGTTTTGGTACAACGACCAACCCGGTCACCTCACGCCGGAACGAATCCACGGCGGCATCTACTGACCGCGTAAATTGACTCCGACCAGATACGGCCGACGAAGTGCGATTCGTCGGCCGCTCGCGTTGTAACTGGGATCTCCGATTCGGTCGCGGTTTCTCCGACCGCGTCAGTTCAATACTTCGCGAGGTCACCGCCGCCCTTGCCCAGACCGAGCGAGTCCACCACTTGCTTCGCACCTTCGCTCATGAACTTCAGTTCGCTGTTCACCGCGACGAACTGCCAGCCGTCCGCGATCCGCGACTTCGCTTCTTCGATGCTAAACGTGTGAATGCCGGCGGGCACGCCGATCCGCTTCGCGGCTGCGAGGATGTCCGCGAGCGCCTGCTTGAACGCCTCCGGTGAAGGCGGCTTGCCTGTCGCGTCGCGCATGGTCGCGGCGAGGTCGTTGGGGCCGACGAACACCGCGTCCACGCCCGGCACGGAGTACACCTCCTCGAAGTTCCGCACCGCGTCGATGTGTTCGCACTGCAACACGATCAGGATTTCGTCGTTGGCTTTCGCGTAGTAGTCGGCTGGGGTCGCGGCGAAGTTCAGCGCGTGAACGCTGCCGCCGACGCTTCTCGTGCCGAACGGTGGGTACAGGCACGCGCTCACCGCGTCCTGCGCCTCCTGGCGCGTACACACCATCGGCACGACAACGCCGTACCCGCCGTTGTCGAGGACGCGCTTGATGTGGTCGTGCCGGTTGGCGGGCACGCGCACCAGCGGCACGCATCCGGCGTCCGCGATGGACGCGATCATGTGCGTGGTGGTCTCGACGTTGACGAGCGAGTGTTCGACATCGACGGTGAGCCAGTCGAACCCGGCGCGGCTGAGGAACCGTGCCGCGGTGATGTTGCCGAGCGAGAGCCACGTGCCAACCGCAGGCTTGCCGGACTTCAGGAGCTTCTTGACGGGGTTAGTGCGCATCGGGTTGTTCCGGGTGATTGAGGATGCACCTGTTGTATCACTCGGCTCGATCGAAGAACGCAGCGTGTTTGCTATTCGCTTGCGGGTGGTGCTTTCTTCACGTGGAGTTGTTGCACCTCTTTCCACACCTCGCTGTAAGCCTCCTTGTCGAACGGCGGGCACCCGGTTTCGTACTGGCCCATTGGGTGCTGCTTCGTGCGCATCAGCGCCGTGCAGTAACTGAACGTGCGGCACACTCGCTTGCGGTCCAACTTGCCGTTGTCGAGGAGCTGTCGCACCCAGTCCGGTTGCGCAAGCGTACCGCGACCGACCCCAACGATGTTCACACGCCCGTCGCGGACGTTTGCGGCTGCCGCTTGCGGCAAGAACTCTTGCAGGTAACTGTAACCCGTGCCGATGAGAGCCAGGTCCGGGAACGCACGCTGAATCGTTTCGGTCGCGCGGAAGTGCCGATCCACCCCGACGAGCGGGTGTTCAGGGGACTCATAGCCATCGAGCGGCGGGTATTCGAACGGCCGCCCGTAGTGCGGTTGCGCGTATGGGTTACCCATCGTCGCGTTCACCAGCGTCACGCCGAGCGTTCGCATTTCTGCGATCCACTTCAACGGTTCGGTGAGATCGACCGCGAACGGGTCCATCTCGGACATGCCCCAGCCGTTCGCCAGCGGCAGCGTGTGCGAGTCGGGGGCACCGTCGTCGGTCGCGGCCTTGTGAAACGGGATGCCGTCGAAGATGTTCATGCGCGTCGCGATCACGATGTTCGACGGCACCGCGGCGCGCACCGCCTGAATCGCCTCGCGCGCGAACCGCGTGCGGTTCGCGTAACTTCCGCCGTAAGCACCGGGCCGGTTCCGCGCACCGAGCAACTCGTTCAGCAGATAGCGGTGACACTGCTTCACGTCGAGGAAGTCGAAGCCCACATCCACCGCGAGTTTCGCGGCGATCACATACTCATCGACGAGACGTTTGAGTTCATCGTCGGTGATGAGTGGGTAGTCCGGCGTTACTTTCACGCCGGTTGCTTTATCGGCGACCGTCCGCGGGTCGAGGATCGGGTCGTGCGTGGCGATGATGGGTCTGGGGTGACTGTACCGACCGGAGTGCGTGAGTTGCAGTCCGAACAGCAGGTCGGAATCGGTGTCATTTGAGGCGCGGTGGGCCTTGCGGCAATCATCGACAATGCGCGCGAACGCGGGCTTGGTGGATTCGTTCAGCGTGATCTGCCGTGGCGTTGCGCGCGCCGCTTGTGTGACGGCGCAGGCTTCACCCCAAAGCAGTTTCGCGCCGCCCGCGCCGAACCGCACGTAGCGCCTGAAGGTGAGTTCGCCGGGCGAACCATCGAGTTCACCGTCGCACCCCTCCATCGGGTGAACGCACCACCGGTTGCCGACGCTACGCGGACCGATCGTGATCGGTTGGAACAGCGGCGACAGGTCGTCGGAGAACCGCAGGTCGATCCCGAGGCGTGTGTTCTCCGCCTCCAGTTCCGCGACCGACTTGTACTTGAAGAACTTGGACATGGATTCGCTCGGTTTGTGTTCGCCGGGTAGAGATACTTTATTGACCCGCGGAAGAAACCCACCCCCGGCCCCTCCCTGCAGGGAGGGGAGCAAAACATTCGCGCCCTGCTCGGGTTTCGCGATGTGCCCAACTCTTTCTCCCCTCCCTGCAGGGAGGGGCCGGGGGTGGGTTTCTTCCACCGCACTTCGCCGTCGCCTCGCGTTCGCCAGCGTGTTAGATTAGGTGATGTTGTTTTCCTCGCCGCCGAGGGTTTGCCGTGATCGCGAAACTTGTTCGTGCCGCCGTGCTGTTCGGTGCGTTGCTCACGGTGTCGGCCCCGGCCGCGCCGGGCGCCACGCCGAAGGAGATCGACCGCGCGATCAAAGGCGGTACCGAGGCGCTCAAGGCGAATTACGGGCGCGGCATGGCGGGTGGTGGCGAACACGGGATCGGGGGGACGTGCCTGGCGGGCCTCGCAATGCTCGAAGCCGGCACGCCCGTCAACGACCCCGCGGTGAAGACCGTCACCGACCTCGTGCGCGACGCGTCGTACGCACAGCACAAGACGTACCCGGTCGCGCTGTGCCTGATGTACCTGGACCGGTTCGGCGACCCGGGCGACGTGCCACTGATCCAGATGCTCGCGGCACGCCTGATCGTCGGCCAGTCGACCAACGGCGGGTGGGACTACAGTTGCGTCGGAGCTGTCCCCGCGGCCGACGAGGCGCTGTTGCGGAAGAGTTTCAAGGAGAACCAACTGGTCGCAGGCGGCGCGAACGGAAAGCCGCCTAAACTCCACTCGGTAGTCGCGGAGTACGGGAAGGCGCTGTTCGCCGCCCATACCCAAGGGGGCAGTGACGACAACTCGAACACGCAGTTCGCGGTCATGGCCGTGTGGATGTCGCGCAAGCACGGCGCCCCAGTCGAAGACGCCCTCGACCGCATCGAGAAACGGTTCGGCGGGACGCAGGATCCGAAGACTGGGAACTGGGGGTATTCGGGAACTTCTCCGGGCGGGGTCGTGACGCCCGGCAGTCCGGCGATGTACTGCGCCGGATTGCTTGGTCTGTCCACGGGGCTTGCGCGGCGCGAGGAGCGGCGCCTCAAGACGGACCCGCCCGCGAAGCCGGACACGCCGCCGAAGCCCGACAAACCGAGCGACCCGTTCTACAATCCGCCCGCCGGCACACCGCTGCCCAAGAAGCCGCAAACAGCGCGCCCGCGCGACCCGGCCGACGCCGCCGTACAACTCGCCTTCGCCGGGCTGACCTTGACCATCGCCGACCAGATCCGCAACGGCAAAGGTCTGCTGACCGCTGAGGGCGGACACGGGACCGGTGACTTGTATTTCCTCTGGTCGCTGGAGCGTGCTTGCGTCGTTTACGGGATTGAGAAGCTCCAGGGCTTCGACTGGTACGACGTTGGGTCCACCGCCCTTGTCCGGTCGCAGGGCGCCGACGGCACCTGGACCATCAGCGGCTACGGGGCCGAGGTGAACACTGCGTTCGCGGTTCTCTTCCTGTGCCGCTCCAACCTCGCGCGCGACCTGTCCAGCAAGGTCCAAAGAGACCCGACCAGCACCGAAATGCGAGCCGGGTCCGGACCGTCCGCGACCGACCTGCTCCCGAACCGCCCGGTGGCTCCCACTCCGCCGCCGGTCCAGGCCATCACTCTTCCGAACCCCACCGGCGACGCGGCCATCGCGCAGGCGGCCCTCATGCTCAAGGCATCACAGAGCGACTGGGGCAAGTTGTTGGCTACGGCGCGCGACACCAAGGGGCCGACGAACACTCGCGCGCTGGTCGTCACGGCGACCAACGCGGACGGCGATCGGAAGGCCGCCGCGCGAGAGGCGCTGGCCGAGCGTCTGTGCCGCATGACGCCCGCGACGCTCCGCACCATGTTGAAGGCAGACGAGGCCGAACTGCGCCGCGGGGCCGCGCTCGCGTGTGCGATGAAGGACGACAAGGATCACATCCCCGACCTGATCGACTCGCTGGGCGACAAGGACGCTTTCGTGATGCGGGCCGCGAAGGCCGGTTTGAGGAGCCTCACCGGGAAGGACTTCGCCACCGCGAACGAGTGGCGCGCGTGGTACGCCAAAGAGAAGAAGTAGGCTTTGCGTTTGTCACCCCGTCCGTTTACACTCCGCCTGTTCCCGTGGATGTGTTTAGCTCGCTGCGTTGCAGCAGGACGATGTTGCGTCGTCCGAGCATTTGCCATTACACCCCGCGCGGGGAAGGCTGTTCCAGCACCGCTTTCGCCGGAATTCCGGCGGCGGTGCCGTGAGCCTTCCGCGAATCAGGATGAGAAGTAAACTACCGTGGGAACACGATGGGCCGGGATTGCTCCCGGCCCATCGCTTTTGTCTCACCGCACGTCAGTCGCCTCCGCCGCCGCAACCGCCGCCGCCACACCCGCTCCCGCCACCGCCGTCGCCCCCACCGCAGCCCGAACCACAACTGCCCCCGCCGCACCCGCTCGACGACGCTTCGCCGGTCTGTCGCGGGTACCACGTTTGCAGCGGGGCGATCGCGGTCCCGGCCAGCACCGCCGTGCCGAACAGTGCCACCGCCATGCCCGCGTCGCTGTTGCTCTCCCACCGCGTGCCGCTCTTCAGTGCCTCGTGCCGCTCCTTCTGCTTCGCGAGCAGCGCCCGACCCCGGTTGCTCAGTCGGAGCGAACCGACGAGGGTGAACGCCGCCAGCGGGAGGAACACCACGCCGAGGAGATATAGCATCGCCGCCAGCCGCAGCACCCAAAGGCAGAGAAGAGCGAGCCCCAACAGCACGACCGCGAGCGGGACCAGTGAGGCGAACCCGATGCCGACCTTCTGCGCTGTCGTGAGCGTGAGCCGCTCCGCTTCGAGGCGCTCGGCCTCTTTCGCGAACGCGGCGTCCACGGCCTGCTGCACCGGTTTCAGCGCGGTGGCCTTGTTCGACACCGGCAGCGCGCCGAAGACCGCGCTCTCGACGCGGGTCATGTCGCCCCCGACCGGCCCGGTCGTGGTCAGCGTCTTACCGTCGTCGCTGATCTTCGCGAGACCGCGCCCGACGAGTCGCGCGACCGCAGCCGTGGTGAGGCGCCCGGCCCCACCGCCGAGGTACGCGGTCTGCTCCCAACTCAGTTGACGGTCGGCGTCTTCGGGCAACGGGTTCGGGGTTCGCATCGCGGAGCGGATCACCCGACCGACGCACACCGCCGCGACGATCGAAAGGCCCAAGACGACGAGAAAATCACTGCTCTTCATCGCGAACGGTTTCGGCCCGCCGTTGCAGCCCGGAGCGGCGACCGCGACCAGCACGAACGCGGCCGTGAGTTGCGCCACGCGCTTGACCGGCGCTTTGGGAATGACCCAATTGCGCGCGGTGTTCACGGAGCGGTGTTTCGTGTCATTGCCGAATCGCTCGGTGCCGGTCGGCCAGATATCGGAAGGCGCCGCGAGGCCGAATGCTTCGCGGTACGCGGCGAGCGTGTCGGCGTACATCGCGAGGTGCTTTTCGCCCTCGGCCGGTCCGCCTTTCGTCGGTTCGTGGTGCAGCGGGTGGTTCAGCACTTCGCCGCAGAACCGCTTCCAGTACGACTTGGTATAGGTCAGGTGCAGGTGCCACGCGGCATCCACGTCTTCGGACGGGCACACGGTGAACCCCGCCGTTGCCGCGAGGAACACGTACCGCTTGTATTCTTCGATGACGCGGTCCGCGTAGGTGCGAGACCAGCCGTGTTCGCGGGCCAGTCGCGCCGCGAAGGGGAGGGCGGATTCGCCGCCGTCGATGTCGAACGCCAGGATACGAGCGAGCAGTTCCGACCGGTCGGGAGACATGGGGGAATCCCTTGGGAGGTACGATGCGATCTACTCGCAGTGTACTTCGCTCGGGACGCCGGTGCGTTCGAGAAGAATAGAAGAAGAGTTTTCACCGCAGAGAACGCAGAGGACGCAGAGAGTAAACAAAGAGACGATTGGAACGTAACTCTCTTGGTTTTCTCTGCGTCCTCCGCGTTCTCTGCGGTGAAAACTCTTCTCTTTTTACGCCTTTGCCTTTGCGGGCGCGTTTTCGGCGAGGATTGCCTTCACAAGTTCGACCAGTTTGTCGAACGCGACCGGGTCATGGATGGCGGTTTCCGAGAGCGATTTGCGGTCGAGCATGACGTTTGCGAGTTGCAACCCGTGGATGAACTCGCTGTACCGCAGTCCGCGCATGCGGCACGCCGCGTTGATGCGAACGATCCAGATGCGGCGGTACTGGCGCTTCTTGTCCTTGCGGTCGCGGAACGCGTACACGCGCGACCGGATGAGCGTGGTCATCGCCATGCGGAACAGGTTGTGCCGCCCGAGCCGGAAGCCCTTCGTCAGTTTGCGGGTCCGCTTCTTGCGGGCTGCCGTCGTTGCTTTACTGCGTGCGCGAACCATGGCCGTGATCCCTTATGAAGAATGTTGAGGAATAAGAGTGTTTGGCGAAGCCCCGCTTACAGAAGACCGAGCGCGATCTTGTACTTCTTCTGCACCTTGGGACGGTCGCCGATGATGCCGGCGCGGCGGAGCTGACGCTTCCGCTTGGCCTTCATGTGCGCGTTCAAGTGGCGGCGCCCGACCTTGCCGTATTTCAGCTTGCCGGTGCCGGTCACACGAACGCGCTTCTTGACGCTCTTGTTCGTCTTGTTCTTGGTGGCCATGATGCAACTACTCCGTGCGCGGGAGCGGAGGTCTGGCCTCCGTCTTTGGTTCCCGTGGCACTAATGAACGAACGACCTCTCCGGGAGGTGTCCCGAAGGTCCGAGTAGGTCGTTCGCGGAACCCTGGCGCGACTCCGCGCCGGGGCGAAAAACTCGGAAACGTGATTGTAGGAGTTGTGCGAACACCCGGAAAGGGCGTGGTCAGTCTGCGCTTCGCTTGATGCGGTAGATGGTCCCCTTGGTGCGCTCGCCACCTGGTTCGCCGGCGCGCGCGAAGTCCGGCGTCACACTGTAACCGGCCTCTTCGAGCTTCCAACGGAATACGCGCGCCGGCAGTCGATCCGGGTCGGCAATCAAACACACGCCGCCCGGCGCGAGTACCGCTTCGAGTAAGTTCACGAGCGGGCCAACAAGTCGCTCCTCGTACATGAGATCGGACCCGATCACGACGGAATACTTCTCGTCGTCCGGCGGGCAGCGGAAGTCGATTGGTCGGGTGTAGAACCCGCGTGTGTAGCCGTTCAGCCGCGCGTTTCGTGCGGCGAAGGTGAGCGCCGTTTCATCCACATCGGAGAATGTGACCTGAAGCCCGCGCGACAGGCACGCGACTCCCGCTAGCCCCAACCCGCACCCTATCTCCAGCACTTCGATGGGTTGCGGGTAGTCCTCCCACGGTTCGCGAACCACCGCTTTTGCGAGCATCCGCGCGCTCGGCCACAGCGTGGGCCAGTACGGAACGTACTCGTCCGCGACATACGCGGAGCGGCACCACGGGAGATCGAGCAGTTTGTCGGAGTCGATGGGGCGGTCGATGAGGAACGTGTAGTCGCCGACGAACACCGTGTCGCGAACGGTTTCGGCAACGGCTTCGGGCGGCGTTTGATGGTATCGTGGCGGCATGGAGGAGTCTCGTGTCCGGTCCGGATGTAGTTTACGAAGTGAGCCGGGCCAGCGCGAGCAATCGGGCACCGCGTCGGCCGCGACCGGACACGAGAAAACCAATCGACTTGACGGCCCACGCCCGCATCGCGGCGGATGTGTCCGCGGACCGGGCGCGGAAATCCGGGAGCAGTTCTGCTGAAGCCGCCAGAAACGCTTGTTCGTCGTTCATCGGGTCGCTCCGGTTCGGCAGCGGCACTAGATCGTCTTCACACACGCGACGAGTTCGGCATGCGTGAGTTTGCGGTCGGCCGGGAACAGCACGAACCCGGCTGGTGGTTCGGCGCAGTCGAGGACCAGTTGCCGGTCGTTCGGGGTCGCGAACCCGGCGTTGCACGCGATGTGCCCGCTCACGAGCAGGTCGGCGCCCATCTTGCGCAGGAAGTTGGTGGCCGCGTCGGTGGTGGTTTCGCGACCCCACAACAGGCTGTGAACCGAGCCGCCCGGTTGCAGATCTTCCGCGTGGTAGGTTTCGCTCTCGAGTCGGGCCGGGTCGAACAGCGCGAGCAACCGCGTGGCCGGCAGGCTATGCGCGATCAGCACGCCGTTGGGGGCGCGAATCACAACCGGCAGCGCCTGGAACAGGTCGAGGTACGCAGCGTAGATGGTCGGGCCGAACTTCGGGCCGTAGACCTCGGTCACGCCCTCCTGGAATAGCGCGTTCTGGTTCTCGTTCGCTTTGAGGACCGGGCGGTTGGTCCACTGCGCCAGTTCGTGGTTGCCAGGCAGGTAGTGAACCTGTTTCGGGAACTGCCCTTTCAGCGCCGCGAACAGATCGACCAACTGGTGCGACTTGTCCCCGCCCTTCGGGTAGCGGAATTTCCCGTGAATGATTTCCTGCAGGACGAAGTGCCGCGTGGGGTTGTTCGCGAGGTCCGCGAGCACCAGCATCGCCTGAAAGTGACCCACCTGGCCGTGCAAATCGCCAGCGACGAGCACCTCGGTGCAGTTCTCCAGCGCGATGGTGTGCCCGCGCCGGCCGGGCGTGGCGCTGACCAGCGCGACCGCCTGGCGGAGGTGCGCCAACATGCGTTCTGGGGCGGGCAACTCAGCTCCTTCGGAGCAAATCCCAAGTTACAAGGAACAAATCACAAGTAACCAGGGAATAGCAACATCCCCTCAATATCGTAGCCTCTCGCCGGTATTCGAGTTTCCCGTTTGTGATTTTTGTTCCTTGAGATTTGTACTTTCCGCTCCGGGGGCTGTTGGGCTTGCCCAACTTACCCGGTTTCGGAGAATATGCGCATTAGAGTTGGGCTATCTGACGGGCCGATCAAGCCCCGATTGCTTCTCGTGTCCTGCGAGGGGTGTCGCTTTCGCCCGCCGGGCCTCCGAATGAGTTTCGCACCGAACCCGCGCCGTCGCCCACCCGCCACATCGCTCGGCCTGTACCCGATGGAGTTGTCCCGTAACTTGAAAGTGGACAGCGTGTCCAGGCTGGACCCATCTCCGCCGCGCGCCATCGACGCGAACGGAACCGTGGCCG
Organism: Singulisphaera sp. GP187; assembly: GCA_945905925.1. Classification (GTDB taxonomy): domain Bacteria; phylum Planctomycetota; class Planctomycetia; order Gemmatales; family Gemmataceae; genus Gemmata. The sequence continues at coordinate 12,884 of CAMDQN010000004.1, read as the reverse complement.
ACGCGGTCGAGGAGATGCGCGAAGGCAACGTCGGGTGCCTGCTCGTCACCGAACTCGGCCGCGTGGTCGGCATCTTCACCGAGCGCGATTTGTTGACGCGTGTACTCGCTCCCGGCAAACCGCTCGACATCTCAATCCGCGTGTGCATGACCGCGACGCCCGTGACGGTGTCGCCAAAGGACTCCGTGCGGGCAGCGGTGAGGCGGATGCAGAAAGGTGGCTACCGGCACTTGCCCGTCGTCGATGAAGCCGGGCGCCCGGTGGGTATCCTGTCGGCGCGTCGCGTGGTTCACTATCTCGTCGAACACTTCCCGGCGCTGGTGTTCAACCTGCCCCCGGACCCGGACCGCTACCCCGAAACGCCCGAAGGCGCGTGAGGAACAGGTTGCCCGAGGTGCAAGGCTTACCAACCATCGACCAAGCCAGCAACATCTTCGGAAATACTGCCGGGGGTGAGGGTGGCGGCGTGTACGTCGAAGCGGCAGACTTGACGATGAGCGGCGGGGAACTGCACGGTAATACGGCCGCTGGCTACGGCGGCGGTATTTACGTTGACGCCGCAAACAAAACGGTCACCATGACGAACGTCAAAGTGGCTGAGAATCAAGCCGGCGGGAAGGGCGGTGGCGCGTACATCTGGAACGGGACTCTCGACGGTAGCCTTGCGGAATTGACGGATAATACCGCAACGGGCGGCATCGTGGGCATCGGCTTCAAGAAGAACCAAGCGACCGCGCCCCTCACAGTCCCCGCCAATCAGCAAACGAAAGTGGAAGACCCGTAACGGCCCGCTCGGTGACGATGAACACTTCTTGAAGTGAGAGCGTCCCATGCGCCTATTCTTCCTCGTTCTCTCGATCACGTTCCTGGGCGCCGCGCTCGCCGCCGCCCCGGTGCCTTCCCTCCCTGACGCCCAGGCGCTCGTCGCGGGCCTCGGTAGCCCGTCCGAGGACGCGCGCGACGCCGCTTCTGCCGACCTTCGCGGGCGGGTTGATGCGAGGCCCTGGCTCCGTCGCGCAGCGCGTTCGACCGACAAGGACACAGTCCGCCGTGCGACCAACCTCTTGGACGCGGCCGACAAGGTACAGCAAAAGGCGGCATCGAAGGCGGTGGATACCTGCATCCGTGACGGACGGGCTGACCTGTTCATCGAGTGGCACCACTTCTGGCAGCCGACCTCGAAGGACGATTTGTGGGCCGTTGGCCCCCGTGCCGCGAAGGCCGGGGTGGATGTCTTCGATACAGCCGTCGCACGCGACCAAACCAACTACCTCGTCCGGGGGATAACCGCGAACTTGGCCGAACACGCCAAGTCGCGCTACCTCGACGGTCCGTTCGCTGGCGAGACGGGGGATTTATGGTACGTGCGAACGGACCGAATCGAGCATGACGGCATGGCCCTCGCGTTCGCCAGTGTCGCGGGTCGGGTCCGGCGGGCTGAACTCGGCGGCGGCTATTTCTTCGCCCTCGGTCGAGTCGATGTCAGCATGCTCCAAAGCGCGTTCCTCATCTGCGACGGGTCGGTTGACGGCTATTGGCCTCGGCGGGGCGACGTTCAACTTCCCGAGCCGGTCAACAGTTTCGTCGTCTGCCGCGGCAACTTTTCTGCGGGCGCGTTTGTTTCCAACTCGGTACTTCTGGTCGATGGCGATGTCGACTTGGAGCAGGCTACGGTGAGGAATTGCTTGATCCGCGCGTCTGGGAAAATTCGCCTGCCCAAAGATCACAAACCGGGGGCCAAAGACGGCAAGCCCACGAATTGCACGATCGAGGCGCACGCGAAGAACGCGACCGCGCCGTACACGTTCTTCGAGCTTTCCGATGTGGGGCTTTCCCTCGCGGACGACGAGGAAGGATTGGTCGTCACCTCCGTGAAGGCCGACACACCGTTCGGCAACTGCGGGCTGGCGAAGGGCGATCTGATCCGCGCCATCGACGATGTCCCCGCCGGGCACTCCGAAGAGTTCCGTAAAGCGGTCCGCCGCGCGCTCGTTCGGCAAGGCGATTGCCTCCTCACCATCACACGCGGCGACAAGAACCACGACCTCCCTGTCTTTTTCCCACTCCCAAAGTAAGTCCACCGCAACTCGCGAAGCCGCGAGCAGTTTCTTACTCCCCTTCCCTTCAGGGGGGGGTAGGTTCTTGCGCCCGCGCGTGTAAGATGAGATTACCGCACTGGGCTACCCCCGCGAAACCTCTCCCACTTTACCTTCCGAGGAATGGGCGATTATGAGTTCCGACCACGGCTCTTCCGCCGCCGCACAATCGACCGGCGCCACCAACGGACACGCGAACGGACACGCGCGAAAAACCGAGACGCGCGAGTCGGTCACAATCCGGTTCGCCGGCGACTCCGGCGACGGCATGCAGCTCGCCGGCACACGGTTCACCGACACGTCGGCCCTCCTGGGTAACGACATCGCGACGTTCCCCGACTTCCCCGCCGAAATCCGTGCACCAGCCGGCACGCTCGCTGGCGTCTCCGGGTTCCAGGTCCACTTCTCCAGCACCGACATCCACACGCCCGGCGACGACCTCGACACCCTCGTCGTCATGAACGCCGCAGCGCTGAAGACGAACATCAAGGACTTGCAGCCGGGTGGTATCCTCGTCGTCAACACCGACGGCTTCGAGACCAGCGACCTCAAGAAAGCGAACTACAAGGCCAACCCGCTCGATGACGGTTCACTGAAGGGCTATCGCGTCATTCGCGTGTCGGTCGCGAAGCTCACCATCGAAGCGGTGAAGGACTGCGGCTTAACACCACGCGAACAGGACCGCTGCAAGAACTTTTTCGCGCTGGGACTGGTGTACTGGATGTTCGAGCGCCCGCTCGAAACCACGCTCCGGTGGATCAAGGACAAGTTCGGGAAGAAGCCCGAACACCTGCCCGTATTGAAGGCCAACACGCAGGCGCTGAAGGCCGGGTACAACTACGGCGAGACGGTCGAAATCCTACCGGTGCAGTACCTCGTCGCGAAGGCACAAATCACGCCTGGCACGTACCGCAAGATCACTGGGAACGATGCGGCGGTGCTCGGGTTCGTCGCCGCCGGTCAGCTCGCGAAGAAGACGCTTGTGTACGCCGGTTACCCAATCACGCCGGCCAGCGCGATCCTCGAAGGCTTGACCGACATGCGGCGGTTCGGCGTGAAGACGTTCCAGGCGGAAGACGAGATCGCCGCGGCCGGCGTCGCGATGGGCGCGAGTTACGGCGGCGCGATCGGGGTCACTGGCACCAGCGGCCCCGGCATCTGCCTCAAAAGCGAAGCCATCAACCTCGCGGTGATGACCGAACTGCCGCTTGTCATCGTGAACGTGCAGCGCGGCGGCCCGAGCACCGGCCTTCCCACCAAGACGGAACAGTCCGACCTGCTGCAAGCGATGTTCGGGCGCAACGGCGATAGCCCGGTCGCGATCGTCGCGGCGCAGTCGCCGGTGGACTGCTTCGACATGGCGATTGAAGCGGTTCGCATCGCGACCAGGTTCATGTGCCCAGTCTTTTACCTGTCGGACGGGTATATCGCGAACGGATCGGAACCGTGGAAGATGCCGAACGTCGCGGACCTCAAGCCGATTGAGATCGCGCACCCAACCGGGCCGAACAGCGAGGGCACCAACCTCGTTCACGAAGGCCCGCCGGGAGAGGCACCCGCGAAGTTCCTTCCGTACAAGCGCGACGAGTACCTCTCGCGACCGTGGGCGGTGCCGGGGACAGTGGGCCTCGAACACCGCATTGGCGGTATCGAGAAGCAGGACATCACCGGCAACATCAACTACGAGCCGGCCAACCACGAGCACATGACCCAGACGCGGTGGAAGAAAATCGAGAACATCGCGGAGACGATCCCGGAACTCGAAGTGACCGGCGATGCGGACGCGGATCTGCTGGTGGTCGGCTGGGGCGGCACCTACGGCAGCATCACGACCGCCGTGCAGCGGGCGCAGCGCAAGGGACTGAAAGTCGCGCAGGTTCACTTCCGCTACCTGAACCCGATGCCGAAGAACACCGAAGCCGTGTTGAAACGGTTCAAGAAGATCCTGGTGCCTGAACTGAACACCGGCCAACTGTGCTGGCTACTCCGCGCGAAGTACCTTGTGCCCGCCGAGGGGTTGAACAAGGTACAGGGCAAGCCGTTCCTGGTTTCGGAAATCGAAGCCGCCATCGAGGCACGTGTTTAGTGTTTGGTGTTTTGGATTCGGCGTCTCAACGATGCGCCATGTTCAAGAACACCCAACACCCAACACCCAATACCCAACACCCAACACCCAAATACGAAATACCAATGGCTACTACCTCTCTTCCGCTGACGACGAAAGAACTCACCACCGACCAGGAGGTCCGGTGGTGCCCCGGTTGCGGGGACTACTCCATCCTCGCGCAGATGAAAAAGGCGCTCACCACGGTGGGCGTGCCACGCGAGAAGCTCGCGTTCGTGTCCGGCATCGGCTGCTCCAGCCGGTTCCCGTACTACATGAACACCTACGGCTTCCACACCATCCACGGCCGCGCACCCACCTTCGCCACCGGGCTGCGATTAGCCAACCCGGACCTGCAGGTGTGGGTCGTCACCGGCGACGGCGACGGCCTCTCCATCGGCGGTAACCACCTCGTTCACGCGCTCAGGCGCAACGTGGACATCAAGGTGCTGCTGTTCAACAACGAAATCTACGGCCTGACAAAGGGCCAGTACTCCCCCGCGAGCCGAATGGGGACGCCGTCGAAAACCAGCCCCGGCGGGTCGTTCGAGACGCCGGTCCGCCCGCTGTCGCTCGCGCTCGCGGCCGAGGCCACGTTCGTCGCGCGCACCGTCGATGTCGATGTGCAGCACCTCGTGAGCACGCTCCAGAAGGCCGCGGCGCACAAGGGCAGCGCATTCGTCGAGATCTACCAGAACTGCGTGATCTTCAACGACGACGTCTACAAGTACGCAACCGACAAGGCGGTGAAGGCCGACAACCTGCTGTACCTCGAACACGGCAAGCCGATGATCTTCGGCAAGGACAAGAGCAAAGGCATCCGCTTGAACGGGCTGAAGCCGGAAGTGGTCACGATCGGCAAGGATTGTCAGGTCGATGATCTCCTCACGCACGACGAGAAGGCCGACGACGCGACGCTCGCGTACCTGTTGAGCCGGTTTGCCCATGACCCGCGTTCGGCGAACTCGTTCCCGGAGCCGGTGGGCGTGTTCCGCAGTGTGCGCAAGCCGACATACGAGGAGCAACTCGACGGCCGCATCAAGACCGCGACCGACAAGAAGGGGCCGGGCAAGATCGAAGACCTGTTCAAGGCCGAGGACGTGTGGACGGTGCAGTAGTCTCAAGTCACAAATCTGCAAGTCCCAAGTCGCAGACCGCCGGTTCGGGCGCGAGAATACTCGTTCCCGCTTCCCGGCGGTTGCGGCCTTTTGTATTCCGACTTGAGACTCTTCGACTTGGGACTTGAGACTATGTATTGCCCCGCCTGCGGCCACGACAAGAACGCGCCAGGGGCCGACGAGTGCGCCAACTGCAAGTTGGCGCTCACGAACCTCGACGCACCGGCCCCGCACGGCCCGGTCGAAACCAGCCTGATGAACGACCCGGTGTCGGTCCTCGACCCGCGCCCGCCACTGACCGTGCCCGCCGACGCGACCCTGGGCGACGCGGTGCGCCAGATGATCGCCGGACGCATCGGGGCCGTTCTCGTCACCGGCGCGATCGGGGAATTGGTCGGCATCCTGACCGAGCGCGACTTCCTCACGAAAGTGGCTGGCGTGCCGGGTTACGAGGCGCTCCCGGTAGGCCAGTTCATGACGCCGGACCCGGAGACGGTTGCGCCTGCGGACCGGCTCGCCAGCGCCCTGGGCAAGATGGACGCGGGCGGCTACCGGCACCTCCCCGTGGTCGATGCGGGTAAGCCCGTGGGCGTCATCTCGGTCCGCGACATCCTCCGCCACCTTACCGCCGTGTGCCCAGACGGCTGACCTTCTGTAAGGCACAGAAGAAAGGGTTGTGGAGAAACCGTGAAAAAGATGTTTGACTCACTTCAATACTAGACGAAGATATTAGCAGTTGAGTAGGGGTTGCTTTCCCCTGTACCTTGATCAACGACTCACACCAGACGATAGATTTTTCCGCCACCCTACTGCTCCCGTGCAAACGCCGGTTTATTGTGGCATTTTCGTTCTACTATTTCGTTCCGCCGGGTTTCCGGCACGTTCGGGATCGCGCGAACCGCGCGGGGGTCGATTCCGCTCATTCCGACCTGCCCAGTCTCGCGTCCCTTCATCGGAGACGTTGTCCATGTCCCATGTCCGTTCCGACCGAAGCCGTGTGGGCTTCACGCTGATCGAATTGTTGGTTGTGATCGCAATCATCGCGATCCTCATTGGGTTGTTGCTGCCCGCTGTACAGAAGGTCCGCGGGGCCGCCGCGCGCATGGCCTGCACAAACAACATGAAGCAGATCGGATTGGCGGTTCACAGTTACGCGAGCGCGCACGAGGTGTTACCCCCGAGCATGAACAACAAGGGCATGACGGCCGACGTGATGCTGCTCCCGTATCTGGAGCAGGACGCGCGGTTCAAGATCTGGGAGCCGACCCAGACGGCTGCCACGGCGACGTTCTGGTGCCATCCCAGCGTCCCAGTGTTGCGCGGTTACTCCACGGTGGTGGCAACCGTATATGCGGCTGAGGGGCGCATCAAGTCGTTCACCTGCCCATCCGCGCCGGCTTCGGAGGCGGCCGTGAACATGCCGCAACTCCGCGTCTGGGGTCTCCGAGGTGTCGATATCCCGAACACGGGGACGTGGGCTGGGGTGGGCGTCGCGCCACCCGCTTTGAGTACGACCACCTACACGTTCCAAACCTCGGCTGGGCACGGCACGCAGATTACAACGACGGGCAAAAATCACTACGCGATCAACATTGGTTACTGCGCCGACCCAGCCAGTACGCTCAACGGATACCGGGGACCGTTCCAGTACAACGGGGGAACCGGAAAGGGCATCCCACTCGTGGCCATCACTGACGGAACGAGTAATACCCTCGGGTGGGCGGAAACATGGGGCGGACTGTCGTTCACAGGCACCGCGAGCGAAGGTTGGACGATGAACCCAACCGGTCACTCCTACTTCGCCAGCAATTTCTGGTCTTGCCCCAACTCGGCGACGACCAACTGTGTGAGCACGCCTCTTGGGCGGGGGCTGGGCAGCGGGATTCCGGGAGCGCTGCACGACACCACTCGATACAACGCTGTGTTCATGGACGGATCGGTTCGCTCTCTCGACGGTGGACTGGCGTTTGCCACGTACGTCGCGATTTGTGGCGCGGCGGATGGGATCATCATTAACTTCGACTGACCGTCACAGAGAAGCAGTCGCTAAGCGTTCCCAATTGCGATCATTCACAGCGCTCGCCAGGAACATTTCCCGGTAAGCCCAGTTTCACTACGAAGCGAGACCTTCATGAAATTTGCACTCTGTGCGGCGGCTTTGTCCGTCTCATTCGTCGGGGCGACTGGCTGCACTGACAACAAAAAGGTCGATCCGAAGCCGGCCGAGGGGCAAACGATCGACCCCCGGATCAAGTCGGCCGAAACGGGTACTGGGGGTGGGGGAGCCAAGCCCCAACAGAACAACACCCAAGGGGTGGTGAAAGACGATTAATCGCTCCTCAAACGTTAGCGGGCGGTTCGCGTTTACCGCACGGCACCGCCGTTGACGCGGATCGTTTGACCGGGCATCGCCCTGGTAACGGCCCAGCGTCGGCCACTGGTTACGCGCATACGATACCGCCTGACCAAAAGCCCCGGCGCATTCCGCGCCCGGTATGGTTTGCTGGCGGCTGCTTGCGCTCCGCAGAGCAGACCGGTACGCGAGTTGGCCATCTTCGCCACCTTCGGAAATCACTCGTTTTTGCAGTGGTCGTGTCAGCGCACTTTCGCCTTGAACTTCACCGTTCCGGTCTGGCCGGGGAGCAGCGTGCCGGGCAACTCCCAACGCACGATCACCGAACCGACCTCGTTCTCAGCCGCTGTGAAGTTCGACGGCCGGTCCGACTGAGCCGAACCATCCACATACCCTAACCGCCCACTCAGACTGTCACTGATCACGATGTCGCTCACCGCCTTCGCGCCGGTGTTCGCGTACTTGATCGTGATCGTTACCACGTCGCCGGCTTCACGCGGTCCGGTCGGGTCCACGCTCTTCGTGACTGTTAGCGGGGTCAACATCGGGAACGCGGTCAGTTGCTCCGGCTCCACCACCACGCCGACTACCTTCACGCCCTGCACCTGCCCGTAAGCCTGCGGGCGGCTCGTTCCGATGAAGAACGCGGTGCCCACCTTGCCCACGAAGGCGGACGGCTTCACCTTGCCCTCGAATCCGGCCGGTTGCGTCAACGCGATGTCCACCATCGGCGCCCGCCGGTCCTTGAAGAACCCGGTGCTCAGCGAGCCCACGTTCGCCGCCGCTCGCACCTGATGGTCGAAGCCGTTCGGCAACATCTCCACGCGGCGAATCATGAATCGCGGCGAGGTGATGCTGATCACGTTGGAAGTCGTCACCTTGCGTCGCCCGCCGATCGTGAATTCCACGCCCACATCGGTCGGGTTCAGACCGCCGAGTTTGGCGTTCGGGCCGATCCCCAGAGGGTCGCCACGATCGCCGCCGTCCACGAAGTATTCTTCCTTCGGCACCCGCGGACCCAACAGCGGGTCGTACAGTGGGTGCGCGAGATACGGCATGAGCGGCGGCGCGACCGGCGACTTCAGGAACTTCTCTCCGGGGAGCAGAATCGTTCCCTCGACCGTGTAGCTCTTGAGTTGCTCGAGGGTGGGCTTCAGGTTGCCCACGCGAACGATCGCCATGAGCCGGCCGTTCGCGAGCGCGGCCTTCAGTGCGGCATCGTCGCTCGCGTCGGGCATCTCGACGGGCGAATCCGGAGCGACCTCAGCCCGAAGCGCCTTCTCGGGGTCTTCCAGATAGATGACCTTCGTGACGACCGCGCCTTTGATCACACGCTCGATGTCCGCAGCCGAGAACACGAGCGGGATCGGGTGATCCATGTACTTCATGTCGGGTCGCGGAATCAGCGTGCCGCGCAGCTCCACCTCCGGGTAGAGTGACTTACCGGGGTGGTACGGAAGATTCGACAACTCGAAGCGGTACGCGTAGCCCGGGCGCAGCCCCATCACGACGGGCGCGTCGTACATGTGGCTCTGGTGTGTACCGGGGAACGCGGTGACGCGCACGTCCTTCGGCACGATGAACTTGGCCGCGACGAGTGGCGCCGGCACCGGCATCGCCACCGGTTGAAGCACGTTGGCACCGGGCACCGCGCGAGGCGCGTTCGCGCCGAACCCCGCGACACCGCCGGACGGACCCAGCGTCGGAACCGGCACCGGTTGCGCGGGGGCCACCCCCTGACCCACGACCATCGCACCGAGCAACGTGAGCGTCTTCGCTTTCATGGCGAACCTCCATGTAAAAGTCTCAGGTCCGCAAGTCTCAAGTCGCAAGTCGAAGACCCAAAAGCAGGATTCTTCGACTTGCGACTTGCGACTTGCGACTTGCGACTTGCGGACTTGTGACTACTTCAGAGGCGGCTTCGGGCCGGGCGCCACCGGGGACAACGGGCCCACCGCGGGCAGCAGTTCGGTTGGGGCCGACGGCGGCAGAGCGGGCAGCGCTGCCGGCGGGCGAACGGTCGCGCTGCCGGGCGGGTTCGTCGGAAGGTCCGCCTTGCCCTTCGGCATCGGTACCGGCAGCGGCACCAGTCCGCCTGGGCCGATCGGCATGCCCGGAGGCGGAGCTGTCATCGCGGGGGAGACGCGGTTCTCCAGGTCGATGTTACCCATGCGGATGATCGCCAGAATTGTACCCCGACGCTGGGCCTCCGCGACCGGATCAGCACCCGGTTCGAGCCGTGTCGAAACGACTTCTTCCGCACCGGCGACCGTGCTGAAGTCCTGGTTGATCGGGTCCGGCAGGTACACGACCTTCACGACCAGGTTGCCGGCCTTGGCCTGTGCGAAATCATCCGCGGTGAACGTGAGCGGCACCGACGCGTGGCTCAGGAACACCAGCGTTTTCGGGTTCGCCTGAGCCACTTCGAGCGTCGGGTAGAACGACTTGCCCGGGTGGTCCGGCAGGATGCTCGTGAGCCGCAGTCGGTACACCGAGCTTTGAAGGAAGTTGTACTCTTTCGGCGCGGTCAGCGCGGTGGCCTCGTCGTTGAAGGTGCCGTCCGGCAACTGCCATGTCACCTTCATCCCGGCCGGACCGGTGAAGTTGATCGACGCGCGGCCGTTCGGCAACCCCGGACGCCCCATGCCCATCCCGCCACCGCCGCCGTTCACGCCGAGCGCGCCGAACGCGGCGACCGCTCCGGGCGGTCCCATCGTGGGCACCGGGACGATACCGTTGCTCGGCATGTTCGGCATCTGCGGACCGTAGCGCCCGCTGGCACCGTAGCCCGGAGGGCCACCGGCGCCGGGGTATCCCGGGCCGTAGCCACCGGCAACGTATCCGGGAGGCGGACCGTAACCCGGAGGCGGACCATAACCGGCGGAGTCGCGGAGCATGTTGCCACCGATGCCCGGCACGGAGCAGTTCGTGCAACCCTCGTTCGAGGTGATGCGCGACGGACCGAAGCCCGACACGGGACGAATCACCCCGGCTTCCCCGACCAGCGTGTTCCCGCCGGCCTGCTTCACGCCGCTCGCCGCGCCCCACGGCGCTGCCCCGCGAGCGGCCATCACTGGCTCGCCCCCCGGTCCCTGCAACCCGCCGACTTCCTTGCCGCGAGTTACCGTGCCGAATCCGCCGCCACGAGTTGGCGGTTGTGTGTTTTGCGTCTGCGGTTCGGGGCTGACGCACCCGCCGCCGAACCCGGCCATTAGCACCAACGTGGTCGCGGTACGCTTCATGTTCTCCCCCGAAGACCCAACGAACCGTTCACTTCAGAAAAGTTTTCGACAGTGGAACACTCGGAACTTTGCCAAAACTCGGATTTGCCGGCGCAAAAGAAACAACCGGAACAAATGGCGCCGAGGGTAGATCGGTGAGATGAACGGGAACACCAAAGCAAGAAGCGGGCGACGTTCCGAACGGCGGGAGTTGGGCCGTTGGGACGTTGCCCGCTTCGCGAGTTCCTCCTTGAGAGGGGACAGCGGGAGCGGTTGGGGGGAGTGAGAACTTACGCGACCAGGGCGCGGTCGGTGGTCGCGGTGGTGATCTGGCTCGGGGAGCGGTCAGCGGTCATCTCTTCCTTCACGCGTCGCGTCAGTTTGAGGATGAAGGCCACGTCGCGTAGAAACTTGTCAGCGTCGTTGGTGGCGGTCGGGGCAGCGGTGGTAACGCGGGCGGTGCTGGTGATTGGGGTCATGCTAAGCATCCTTGCGGTTAGGTTTCTTTCGATGAGAGATGGTAATGCAGGGGCCGTGCCACACCGCACCGGAATTCTTCGGAATCGCGCCGCGCACTGGAATTTCAAGTCGTTCGCGCGATCTACAGGGTGGAGACGTGTATCCGCAGAACTTACGCGACCGTTGTAACCGTTGCGACTTCACAGAAAGTCTACATTCCGAAAATGGCGGAATTACAACCGCGCGTGAAGGTGGAGGGGCTTCGTGGTATTCGTCGGGTGGGTCAAGGCTTTGCGCAGGCCCACCATCTTGATTTGGCGCGAAGATGGTGGGCCTGCGCAAAGCCTTGTCTCACCCTACATGACCATTACGGCTCATCCGTGACCACCACCGGCGCGGTCTTGGGTGCTTCGAGGTCGGACGTGTCGAGCCGACCTTCGCTCTGAAGTTGCTTGAAGATGGCGACCGTTTCACGGATACCGTCCACGAGCGGCGTTTTCGGCATCGGGCCGAGGTCGCGCTGAAGGCCGTCGTCGGACAGGTCGTAGGCGATCGCGATTTGCGTGGTGCCGAACGTGACCAACTTCGCTGCGTCCGGCAGCACCGCGGAAAGCGCTGTGTGGAACTCCTTCATCGCGATCACGGCGCCGCGCAGGTTGTAGCTCTTCGCCCCACTGTACGGCCGGTCCATCGAGTGGATGAAGGTCTTCGCTACGTCGTCGACGTACTGGAAGTCGCTCAAGCCGCCGAAGTTGATGTGGTACGGGCGCCCGAGCATCGCGGCCTTGATCGCCTTCGTTGGTTCGCTGGTCATGCCGAGGTCGCGGCCGACGCCATACACGGTCCACGGGCGCAGGCCCACCGACGAGATACCGGAATCCTGGAAGTAGATGCGGGCGTTGCCCTCGTTGCAGCACTTGAACACGCCATAGTGCGTGCTCGGCACGAGTGGCGCATCATCGGGCTGCGCGCCGGCCGGGTATTTATCGGGGCCACCGAACACGGCGGCTGAACTGGCGTAGACGAGGCGTTTCACCTGATCGCCGGTAGCCTTCACCGCCTCGAACACCGCGAGCGTGCCAAGCACGTTCACCTTCGCGCCGAGCATCGGGTCGGCGCGGCACGTTGGCACTTGCAAACCCGCGAGGTGGATGAGGTGCGAAATCTTGTGCGACGCGACCGCGCTCGAAAGAGTCTTCAGTTCGGTCACGTCGCCTTGCACGAACGTGACCTTCGCGACTTCGCTTTCCGGCAGCACGAGCCGCAACCGGCGGGCGTCTTCGCGCAGGTCGTAGACCCACACCTGGTCGCCGCGCGCGAGCAAGTTGCGAATGATCCACGCCCCAATGAACCCGTACCCGCCAGTAATCAGCACACGCATTGAATTCGGCTCCAAAGAAGAAAAGCAGAGCCGCACGATAAACGCAGAAGAAAGACACGATTAAGACAGAAGGCAGTGTTTGAGAACACTCTTTCTCTTCTCTGATCGTGTCTTTCTTCTGCGTTTATCATGCGGCTCCTGTCATCTGTCTT
>CAMDQN010000003.1 GCA_945905925.1 Singulisphaera sp. GP187 | reverse complement strand
ATGTGCTGATCCACCGCCAAATCATTCCACTTGCCCGCCCACTTCGAAAGATTCCCCGCGAACTGCCAGTGGAAGTTCTGGGCCATGTCGTCGAGCGTCTCGCCCCAGTCGCGCCGGATCAGCGACGCGCCCATCTCGCCCGGCACCGCAGCGAATACAGCCGCCACCCGTTCGTCCTGCGCGCCGGCCCACAGCACCGTCTTGCCCAACCGCGACGCGCCCGTAATGGCAATCTTCTTGGCATCGACGATCTTGTCGGTCTCGAAGTAGTCGATGCACCGGCTGACGCCCCACGCCCACGCGCTGATCGTGCCCCACTCGTGCGCAGCGGGCTTCGTCTGACCGTCCTTGAGCGTCAGCCCGATCACGCCCTCGGTCCAGCGGTCGGCACGGTCCGGCTGAATGTCGGTGTAACTGAGCGTCGCATAACCCCACCCGCGGCCCAGCACCTCCTCGACCAGATCGAACGCACCGGGTTTGGGCGGCACCTTGCCCGCGCCGAAGCCGAAGGTGACGTTCAACAGCAGCGGGACCGGGCCTTTGGCCTTAGCGGGTGTGTGAAGGGTTAACGTCATGCGCGGGCCGTTGACTTTGTCGCCCATCTTCCCGACAACGCGGCGCATGACCGCGGTGCCCTTACGGGCGGTCTCGTCGGTCTCGGTCACCTCCCACATGACCTTCGGCGCGTTATCGGGCACGCTGCCGTAGATCTCGGTGCGGTAGAACTTGAGGATCTCTGGCCGCCGCTCCTTGATCCACACTTCGGCGGAGGTGACCTTCTTGCCGCTGGCGAGTGTGAGCGGGTCCGGGAGCATGTACGCCGGAACTTTGTCTTCGGCGTAGTTCGAGACGTGCCCGGTGGCTTTGGCGAGCCGAACCGGGTTGCCCTTCGGGTCGCTCTTGCCGATGTACGGCACGTTGTCCGGGTTCCCGCGCGTGCCCGGCTTCGGCTCGTCCGCTTTCTTGGGCGGCTGCGCGTTAGTGAGGGTCGCGAGCACCAATACGAGCGGGAGGACGGTAAGTGCCCACTTGCTCATGACAGCACCTCGTGCGGCATCGGGCCAAGTCGAGCGGTCCGAAATGTTTGGGACTTGAGCCTTCGATTCCGACATGATACCGAAAAGTGGGTCGAAAGTGGCTGCACGCTCGGTTGGGCGAGAGCCAGCACTTGCAACTGGGTAACCGTGTCAGCGATTGGCACAGCAAACCCGGTTCGCGAGCCGTGGACCGAACCGGGAGTGCCCGCAATGGTGAAACGGGGCATCAACGCTCTCACAGGCGCCGGCATGACCGCCGGAGGGGGCAGTGGGATTGGCGCGAACTTCTCCAACTTCGGCAACTGGGTCGTTGAACTCATCAGGTTCAGTACCTCCTTCAATCCCTCGACCTGCTTGACCATGGCCGGTCGTCCACACCGAACAGGGTGTTAGCGTTCGTGTTCGGTCGGATTACCGATCCGTTCAGCGCGACCCCGGCGAACAGTCCGCAGCTACGCGAGTATGACACGATTTCCGCTTCGGTGTTTGCCGCCGCCTTGCGCCCGACCGGCCAGCCGCGAGCGTCGCCTTGCTCTTGCCGTCGAGCAACCGGTCGAGGCTCTTGCGCTCCCGGAACACGAGTACCACGTCGGTGGATCGACCCCGACCTGGAACCCGACACTCACGTCCAGCCACGTCTGGCAGCCCTGCCCGCGGCGAGGTGCGCACGACTGGGCATGGAACTGCCGACACTCACCCCGGCGTCGCGTAACAGGGAAGAGGAACCCGTGAACTCGGAATCGCTACAATGACCTCGCAAGTTTACAAACCCACCATCCCTACCGATTCCATTTCACGCGGAACCAGCACACCCTATTCCGGGATCCAGAATACCAAGTGACCGGCACCGCAGGTCACCGAGGCTTTGGTCGTCAAGGAGTTGCTCGCATGAGAAGACTGAACCTCGGCTGGTGCGGCATGGTGCTCGTTCTCCTGGGGTGTTTGGGCGCACCGAGCCGAGCCTCGGACGACTTCGAGAAGCACGTCCGCCCGTTGTTGCTCGAAAAATGCGTTTCGTGCCACGGCCCCAACAAGGTCAAGGGTGGACTGCGTCTCGACACCAAGGACGGCTGGCAACGTGGTGGCGACAGCGGCCCGGTGATCGTTCCCGGCGACCCGGACAAGAGTCTGCTGATTCAGGCCGTTCGGCAGACCGGCGAGTTGAAGATGCCGCCAAAGGAAAAGCTGAAAGACACCGAGATCGCCGCACTCGTCCGGTGGATCAAGGACGGAGCGATTGACCCGCGCGACGGCGGTCCGAGTCGTATCGGCGGCGTTACCGTCGCAGAAGCGAAAAAGTGGTGGTCGTTCCAGCCCGTTCGGCGTCCCGGCGTACCGAAGTCGAACTACACCAACCCAATCGATGCTTTCATAGCCGCGAAACTTGCCGAGAAGAAGTTGACCCTTTCACCCATCGCCGACAAACGGACGCTCCTGCGCCGGGTGACCTACGACCTCACCGGTCTGCCGCCGACGTGGGAGGAAGTCGAAGCTTTCGAAAAGAACAACTCCCCGGATGCATTCGCCAAAGTCGTCGATCGCCTCCTCGCCAGTCCGCAGTACGGGGAACGCTGGGGCCGGCACTGGCTCGATCTCGTTCGCTACGCCGACACCGCCGGGGACAACAGCGACCACCCGCTGCCGCACGCGTGGCGGTACCGCAACTGGGTGATCGCCGCCTTCAACCGCGATCAGCCCTACGACGAGTTTCTCCGCGAGCAAATCGCTGGCGACCTGATCGCCGCGAAGGGGCCACCGGAGAAGTACGCCTCACGCGTGGTCGCCACCGGTTTTCTGGCGATGGCCCGGCGATTCGAGCACGACAGCGACAAGGCGATGCACCTCACCCACGAAGACGGCATCGACACGCTCGGCAAGGCGCTACTCGGGCTTACGCTCGGTTGCGCCCGCTGCCACGACCACAAGTACGATGCGATTTCGAATCGCGACTACTACGCCCTGTACGGCATCCTCGATAGCTGCAAGTTCTCGTTCGCCGGATGCGAGGCCAAGCAACAACCTCGTGACTTGGTGCCGTTGATCTCACCAGAAGAGTGGAATCGCGTCGTCAAGCCGTATCGGGAGAAACTGGCGAAACTCGATGCGGAAATCCGCGCGAACACAGACGCACGACCGAAGTACGCGAAAGCCGCGCAGGACGCGTTCGAGAAGTCTCGCAAGGTGCTCTCGACGGGCGAAATCCCGGACGGCGGTGACAAACGCCTCCCCGACTCCGCGATCGAAGTGAAGCCCGGCGAAGTCGTCTTTCTCTCAATCACGCCGCTGAAGAACCACGGAGCCGATACGACGCTCGTCGAGTTCGAGATCGCGGAAATTGGAGGGAAGGAGCGGAGGTGGAACGCCACCGCCGACCTCGTCGATGACCTGCTCGCAGGCAATCCGCACAAGGACCGGCACGGCAATGAGCACGTTTGGTGGCTGTTGGACACTCGCAATCAGCCGCTCCCGTTGGCAGAGCCTGTTCGGGACGTCAGCGGCAAGCCCGGACTGCACGCGTGGCGGAATGGCGACACTCCTTCGGCAGTGGTCAACTCCACCAAGGCCGAAATCGCGGCGTGGACCAAGTTGCCCGCACGATCGCTCTTTGTGCATCCCGCAGCCAATGGCAACGTCGCCCTCGCTTGGCTCAGCCCGATTGGCGGCAAAGTGAAGATCACTGGACGGATCAAGGACGCACATCCCGGTGGTCCCGATGGCGTTGGTTGGGTGCTCGAACACTTCGCGGTTGATGTGCGGACTGATCTCGTTGGCTTGGCGAAGGCTGCCGAACAACGCGCGGCTCTGGAGCGGCAAAAGGCGGAGTTGGTGCAGTCCGCGCCGAAGCAAGATGTCGCCTTTGCGGTGGTCGAGGGCAAACCGGCCGATGCGCGGATTCAGATCAAGGGCGACCCGGAGAAACTCGGCGCTGCGGTTCCTCGGCGCTGGCTCGAAGCGCTCGGCGGTCAGCCTATCTCGTCGCCGACGAGCAGTGGCCGGCTCGACCTCGCGGGTTGGATCGCGTCCAAGGACAACCCGCTGACGGCCCGGGTGTTGGTCAACCGCATCTGGTTGCACCACTTCGGTAAGGGGCTGGTGCAAACGCCCAACGACTTCGGCACACGCGGGATCCCACCGACTCACCCCGAGTTGCTCGACTGGCTGGCGTCGGAGTTCGTCAATTCGGGTTGGAGCATCAAGGCGATGCACCGGAAGATCGTGCTCTCGGAAACGTACCGGCAGGCCGCCGCGCACCGCGCGGACGCCGCGCCAACGGACGCGAACAATGACCTCCGCTGGCGGTTCGACCGGCGACGGTTGACAGCCGAGGAATTGCGGGACGGTCTGATGTCCGTGGCCGGTACCCTCGACCGAACCCCCGGCGAACGACATCCGATCCCGCCGGAAAGCAGTTGGGGGTTCTCGCAGCACGTGCCGTTCTCGACGTTCTTCGAGACGGACCGGCGCAGCGTTTACCTCATCAACGTGCGCAACCGGCGGCACCCGTTCCTCGGCTTGTTCGACGGGGCCGACCCGAACGCGACGACGCCCAACCGTCAGGCGACCACGGTGCCGACGCAGGCGCTCTATTTCCTGAACGATCCGTTCTTCCACGCACAGGCCGAGAAGCTGGGCGGGCGAGTGTTTGCGAAACCAGAAGCCGAGCGACTCACCGAACTGTTCCGCCTCGCCGCGCAACGTGATCCGAGCCAACGCGACCGCGAATTCGCCGAGCGCTTCCTCGAGCGTTACCAGAAGGGGCTGTCCGACCGCCCGGCCGCGGACCGCCCGAAACTCGCGTGGGGCGCGCTCGCCCGGATCATCCTTGCCAGCAACGAGTTCCTCTTCGTGGAGTGACCCATGAATTCTCTCTCACGCCGTGCGTTCGCGCGGTCATCGCTGACCGGGTCGCTGCTGCTCAACGGGCTGTTGTCCGACCTGCTGGCAGCGGACCGACCCGACCCGCTGGCCCCCAAGAAGCCGCACTTCCCCGGCAAGGCGAAGAGCATCATCTTCCTCTTCATGAGCGGGGGCGTCTCGCACGTCGATTCGTTCGACCCGAAGCCGAAACTGACCACCGACCACGGCAAACAGGTGACGTTCGACCACCCCGAAACCCGCAATCGCCCCGGCTACGAGAAATTGTTCCTGAAGAAGCCCGACTGGAAGTTCGCGCCGCGTGGCAAGTGCGGCATCGAGGTCAGCGACCTGTTTCCGGAACTCGGCCGGCAGATTGACGATCTCGCCCTGATCCGCTCGATGCACACCAGCCACTCGAACCACTACAACGCCACGCTCGGGATGCACACCGGTT
Source organism: Singulisphaera sp. GP187 (assembly GCA_945905925.1). Lineage (GTDB taxonomy): Bacteria > Planctomycetota > Planctomycetia > Gemmatales > Gemmataceae > Gemmata. The sequence continues at coordinate 93,355 of CAMDQN010000003.1, read as the reverse complement.
CGTTTGCGTTCGCCCGGCCGAGCATCGGGGCGTGGGCGAGTTACGGGCTGGGCACCGAGAACCGCAACCTGCCGAGTTTCATGGTGCTCGCGCCGCAGATGCCCTACGCGGGCACGCAGGTGTGGGCCTCGGACTTCCTGCCCGGTGCGCACCAGGGGACGCGTGTCGTTCCAGGAGCCGAGCCGGTCGCCAACCTGCGACCTCGCGTGGCACAACCGGCCCAGCAGAAATTGGAACTCGACGCGCTCGCGGAATTCAACAAGGCGCACCTCGAACACCGGACCGACGACCCGGCCCTCGCCGCTCGCATCAAGTCGTTCGAGACGGCGTTCGGCATGCAAACAGAAATGCCCGAATCGCTCGACCTGAGCAAGGAAGACGATAAGACGCTCGCCCTGTACGGACTAAAGCGTGGGCAGACGGACGGCTTCGGATGGCAGTGCCTGGTTGCACGGCGACTGGTGCAGCGCGGCGTCCGGTTCGTCGAGTTGATCCACACTGGCTCATCGGGTAACTGGGACTCGCACGGCAACATGGCCGACCACGGCCGACTGGCGAAACAGGTGGACCAGCCGATGGCCGGCCTGATTCAGGACTTGAAGAGGACGGGTCTGTTCGACGACGTGTTGGTGGTCTGGACGACGGAGTTCGGTCGCACCCCGTTCAACAACACCGCGAACAACCCCGGCCGCGAGCACCACAACTGGGCCTTCACATCCTGGCTCGCCGGTGCCGGGGTGAAGCGTGGCCACGTCCACGGTGCGACCGACGAGCACGGCATCCGGGCTGTCGAAAAGCCGGTCCACGTCCACGACTTCCACGCCACAATCCTGCACTTGCTCGGGCTGGACCATACCAAACTGACTCACCGCCACGCCGGTCGCGATTACCGCCTCACCGATGTCCATGGCGAAGTGGTGAAGGAAATTCTCGCGTGAGCGCCAACCGTGGAAACCGAGGTTTTTTCGGAGACTTCTCGCTGGACGCGACGCGTCTTATCGTAACCATCTACTTGGATGCAATTTAGGTTCGAGTGGCGAGTTGTTGTCGGGAACCTGGACCGGCGTCACAGCCGAAGGTGCCGGACACGGCGGAGATCCCGACTCCCGGCCCGCAGCGACCGAGGTACACACCTGTCGCGTCCAGCGAGAAGTCTCCGAAAATGTCTACTATTCGTGGGGAACTCCAGAAGTAAAAGGGCGAGGCGTTAGCGGCATCCTGCGGTCGTGAGTCGGGCGAGGGTGCAATCGATACTAACAGTCGAATCACTGTCCAGACCACTGGCGACGAACTTACGAAACGGTCATCTAGCGTCTGCGAAACAGGTCGGAGGTCACGAGGTGTTCGATGAGGGTGCGGAGCTTGTAACTGTCTTTCTTGCTCGCGGCGGCGATGGCCTTGATGTGCGGGGCGTCGTCGAGCGTCATAACGCGCCGCAGAGCGTAAGTCGCGAGTTGCTCCACGAACGCCTCCGCGAACCGGTCCAGGTCGTCTGCCAGCAACTTCTTGAACTCGTCGGGGCCGTCGAACGCGCGACCGTTCGGGAGCGCGCCGCGGGCGCTCGCCAGCGGGTCGTCGCCCCGTCCGCCCTGAACTTGCTCGCGGAGCCGCCATCTGCCGATCGCGTCGTAGTTGTCGAACGCTAACCCGAGTGGGTCGATTTTCCGGTGGCACGACGCGCACGTCGCGTGCGTGGCGTGCGCCTCCAGTTGCTGGCGGATCGTCGCCTTCGGCTTGTTATTCGGCGTCGGCTCCAGCGGCTCAACGTTCGGTGGCGGGGGTGGAGGTGTGCGACCGAAGATCGCCTCCGACACCCACACCCCGCGATGCACCGGGCGGTGGCGGGTGCCGTCCGACGACAGTGAAAGTACCGATGCGTGCGTGAGTAACCCGCCGCGATGGTCCTCAGGCCGCAACTTCACGTGCTGAAATTGCGTCTCCTTGAGTGCCGGCAGGCCGTAGTGCGTCGCCAGTCGCGGGTTGAGTATCGTCCAGTCCGAAACCAGGAACTCGCGCAGCGACAGATTCTCCTTGAACACCGCGCCGAAGTACAGCGTGGTTTCGAGCACCATGCTCTGTTCGAGCCACTTGTCGTAGTCGGGATAGAGTTCCGGGTCGGGCGGGAACTGGCCGACCCGGTGCAGTTGTAGCCACTGCTTGGGGAACGAGTCGGTGAACCGGTCGACTTTCTTGTCGTCGAGCATGCGCGCCAGTTGTTTGCGCAGGCCATCGGGTTTCGCCAGCGTGCCAGTACGAGCCGCGGTGAACAACTCCTCGTCGGGCATCGAACTCCACAGGAAGTACGACAGCCGCGACGCGAGTTCCCAGTCGCTCACCGCGTCGCGGCGCTTTGTCGGCTCGCCTTCTTCGAGGTAGTAGAAGTTCTTCGACGTGAGCACCGCGACCATCGCCGTGCGGTACGCGGACCGGAAGGACTCGCCCGCTTTCAATTCGGCTTGCAGCAACTTGATGTACCGATCCACCTCGGCCTCGCTTGCGGGGCGGCGCCACGCGCGCGACGCGAAGCGCGCGAGGCACTCTCGCGCCGCAACCAGGTCGCCGTCCTTCGCGGGGAGCAGGTCGTCGCGTTTCTGCTTGTCCGCGTCGGTCAGGATCGGCCCTTCGATCTCCACCCAGTCGATCATCAGCGTCGGGTAGATCGTCTGCCCCTCGGCAGTGAAAAGCTGGTAGCCGGTGGGGCGGTTCTGCCGCGTGGCCGCGATGGACCGGAACGTGAACTGCGTGTTGCTGAGCGTGTGCCCGTCGGAGAACATCCCGGGCGATTCGTTCCGCAGCGTGAAGCTCCCTTCTGGTAGGAAGGCTTCGATCTCGACGGTCCCGGGCTTGTCCTCGGGCGCGAGCACGTCGCGGCCGACGACCGATCGCTTCAGTCCGTTGTGCCAGAGGGCGAGGTGCGGCGGGCGCCCCTTGAACGACGGTAGCCCACTAACCTGAACGCGGACGCGGTAGCGACCGGCAGTTTTCACGTTGAACACCGGTCGGCCACTGTCCGGCCACAGCAGCCACCGCTCTGGACCGGCGTGGCCCTGATCCTTCCATTTGCCGTCGTCCGCGGATCGGCGCACGGTCTCGGACTTCGGCTGTTGAGCGGGGAAGGCGCGATCGAGGACCGTTTCCGCGGCGCGATAATAGCGTTCGACGTGTGACGGCGACAGCGACAGCAGCGAGCCAATGCGGTCGAACCCGTGCCAGCGCGGGTCGTCGTTGAACGCGCCCGGAACCGTGACGTCGAAGTAGATACCCAGCAGGTCGTGGACGGTGTGCCCGTACTCGTCGCGGCTGAGTCGGTAGTGGGCGACCGGGCCGCGCCGGGCCATGCGCGCGGCTTCACCCTCCTTCAATCGCGCCGAGATCCACTCGGCCACCTTGCCGAGTTCCTCGGCCTTCGGCTGCGGCTCCTTCTTGGGCGGCATCTCGCCCGAGTTGATCCGGAACAGCACCTCGGCCCACCGCTCGGCGGTCTGTTGCGAGCCGAAGTCGCGCGCGAGCGTGTCGAGCCGGAACTCGCCCTTCTTCTGCTTGTCGTCGTGGCACCGCAGGCAGTGGACCTTGAAGAACGGCAGCGCGACGGACTCGTACCCGTCCGGCTCCGCGGCCCGAACCGTATGCCCGGTCAGAAGGATCGCGAGAAGCGCCGCGAAACGGTTCATGTTGATCGACCGTGGGTCAGGAGACGAGACGCCGCTTACTTCACTTCGACCTGTAGCTCGGTGCGGGCCTTGCGGAGCCGTTCGACCCCGGCGGGGGTGACGAGTTTCAGCCCGCTGAGCGACAACTTCTTGAGCGACTTCGAGGCGGCCAGTTCCATCAGGCCCTCGTCGGTCACTTTCGCGCTGCCGAGTTTGAACTCCTCCAGCGCGGGCATTCCGGCTACAGCGCGCAGCGACTCGTCCCCCACTGTCGGCGCGTGCGAGACATCGAGCTTGCGGAGGGTCGCGATCTTCGCCGCGTGGGTCAGTCCGGCCGGTGTAGCCTGATTGTCGAGCAGCGCCAGGTCTTCGAGGGGTAGCTTCGTGAGCGCCGCCACGGCTTCGCCGGAACTCGCCTTATCCGTACTGCCGATGCCGCACCGCTTGAGTTGCGTCAGGTTACTCAGTCCCGCCGCGCCCGCGTCGGTGAACTTGGTGTGCGCGAACCACAGTCGGCCGGAGATCGGTACTTGCGTGATCGCGCGTAACCCGTCGTCGTTGAGCGGTGTGAAGTGGAAGTTGACGCTCTCCAACTTCTTCAGCCCCTTGAGGTGCGTGAACCCGGTGCCGGTACACTGAGTCGAGGCCAGCCCGAGCACGCGCAACTCGGTCAGCCCCGCGAGGTGCCGAAGCGCGTCGTCCGTGACCGGCGTGAGTGTGAGGTTCACTTCGCGCAGGTCGGTCAGTTTGCCGATATGCCGTAAGCCGTCGCCCTTGACCGCGCAGTTCGCCACATCGACCCGGCGGAGCGTCGCGACCCCGGCGAGGTGTTCCAGCCACGCGTCGGTGACCTTCTCGTTGCGCCCGCCCTTGCCCTTGAGCGGGTTGTTCCCGTTGTACATGTCAACGGCTGTCGGCGCGTCGAAGATCTCCGCCCCGCGGTCGCCGGTTGCGAGGTACAACCACTGCGGCGCGCCCGGGGTGCAGATCAGTTTCCCGCCGACCTCGTCGATCAGTGCTTCCAACGCCAGCGTGCCGCGGCGCGCCTTCGTGGCCCGTTCGATGTCTGGCAGCAGCGCGGTCAATCGCGCACGCAGAGCTTTATCGCTCACCTTCGCGACGAGCGAGCCGCGGTCGCCGGTTTCCGCGCTCGAAACCACCCGCTGAAGGACGGTCTGGTCTTCCGGTGTGGTCGTCAGCAGCGCGAGAACGCCGTCGAGGTACTGCTTCATTTCCGGCTTGAGCTTCTCGAACCCTGTCGCGGACGGGGGCTGCCCGAGCGCCCGCCGCATGGCGTTGTGCATGAGGTACTTGCCGTGGTCGTGCGTCATGTGGATCGGGTCGCGGTACAGCTCCGCGACGGCCTTGATCGGCGAGCGACCGGCGTCGATGTCGGCGGCGATCTGCGCCAACAGGTTCTGTGCAAGCGTCTGGCGGATCTCGCGTCCCGGATGGAGTCGGCGCAATTCGGCGACCAGCGCGCGGAGGTAGGTCGGGCTGTGCACCATCTGGTCCGGCGTGGCGAGGCTCGCGAACTCGTTCGCGCGCTGCGCGTGGAATGCCCAGCCGGAGTGAACGACGAACACCGCCTTCGGTTGAAGTTTCATCCAGTTGGAAATGGTCTCGACGTCCTGCGCGAGCGTTGCGCCGTAGTGCGGCTGGACCGCGATCACGTCGTAGCGGTTCTCTTTCAGCGCCTTCGGCCAGAGCGTCGAGGACTTCACGCACGGGTTCTCGGGCTTCGCGAAGATGTGCGGCAGCGACACGCCACAATCGACGTGCCACTGCACGGAACCGTCGAGCCGCTCCGGGACGGTGTCCCACGTCAGCGAATTGCCGATGAGGTAGTAGCGCGGCACCGGTTGCTCGGCGCGGAGCACGCCGGTCGTCCCGAGAATCGCCACACAGCAAAGCATGAGTCTCGCGAACCGCATGATGATGCCCCCGTGTTGAACCCAACTCCGCGATGCCGTTACGAGGCGCTACTTCGCGCCAGCCGGTCTCACGCCGGGGTTCACCATCCGAACGCTGTAGAGCGACGTGCGGGCGGTGATGAACAGCGTCTTGTAATCGTCACCGCCGAAGCACAGATTGGCCGGGCCTTCCGGCACGTCGATTTGCTCCAGCAACTTGCCTGCTGGGTCGTAGATCTTCACCTTGCCGTGCGTCGTGTAGAGGTTCCCCTTCGCATCCACTTTCATGCCGTCGCTGCCTTCGGGGATCGTGAACAACTTCTTCCCGAGTTTCCCGTCCTTACCCACTTCGTAGCAGTGAACCCCGGCCGGCAGCTTGTGGAACGCTTGGTCCGGGTGTCTCATATTCCCGCCGGTGTCCGCGACGTAGAGGCGAGACTCGTCGGGCGAGAAGACGATTCCGTTGGGCATCGCGAGGTCCTTCAGCACCGCTTCGACCTTGCCGGTCTTCGGGTCGAGTTTGAACACGAAGTGGCCGGCCAGTTCGCCCTTTTCGGTCAGCCCCCACGGCGGGTCGGTGAACCACAGCGTGCCGTCCGCCCGCACCGCGACGTCGTTCGGCGAGTTGAACCGCTTGCCATCGAACTTGTCCGCCAGCACCGTGATTTTCCCGTCCTTCTCGGTCCGCACGAGGTTCCGCGCCTTGTGCTGGCAGGAGATGAGCCGCCCTTCGAGGTCGAGGATGTTGCCGTTGGCCTGCTCGCTCGCGCGGTATTCGGACAGCCCGTTGCCGTCCTTCCACTGCATCAGCTTGCTGTTCGGGATGTCCGAGAAGACGAGCTTCTTGTCGGCTGGTATCCAGACCGGGCCTTCGGTGAACTTCATGTCTCCGGCGAGCTTCTTGACCTTCGCCCCCGGCTCGACCAGGGACTTTGGTTCGTCGGCGCCCGCGAGCGGCGCGCCGACCACGCACGCGGCGAGAACGAAGGAGAACAGTAAACGGACACGCATTGTGAATCCTCCAGAAACTGCCGCTCAGGGCAGGGTGAGTGTGGCCGATCGTTTCACGTCGTCGAGTGATTTCACGCGTTCTTCGGGCGGCATCGTGACGAACGCCCATCGCTCGCACTTCACGCGCACGCACCGCCCCGCACGGTAGCCTTCCAGCACCTCGGCGAACTTCAGTTTCATCTGGATGCCGCTGCTCCCCGGCGGCGGGTTCTCGATCTCCTTCCACTCCAACACCTTGCCGACTTTGCGGTCGGCGCGGTGGAACCAAGTGCGCAGCGTGTTCTCCGCCGCGGCCACCCAGAACCCGGTGTCCTTCGTGGCCTTCAAATCGGCGTAGAGTGACGGGTCCATGTTGCCGAATAGCGTGATGGTGATTTCCGCACCGCCGAAGTCGAACAGCTCGACGCTGTCGATCCACCCCGGCACCCACCGCTGCTGCTGGTAGCGGACGTGGCGGCGGCGCTGCAACTCGGTGGCAAACGCGCGGCTCGCGTCGTCTAGCCAAACGTCGGAAACGGTGAACTCCTTGTCCCGCGCGCCTTGCGACCAGCCGAGGTTCAACTGCACCACCTGCCCGGCGGCGAGGTCTGCCAAATCTACGAGCCGGCGGTTATTCCAGACGCGGGTGACGGTGTCGATGTCGAAGGTGGCCTTCTCGGTGATCCCGTCCTTCACCAGTTTCCCGGTCGGGGCGACGTCGAGTTTGCCCTTCTTGAGATCGACGCTTAACACCTTCCACGACTGCCCGCGGCGCTGGTAGTAGCTGAAGTCGTCTTCCAGCGCGACGGCGTGGTTGTGCTTCACCGCGAGGCGCTGGTATTCGGCAGGCAGCGGTAAGATCGTTTGCTCTTCACCGACCGGCGGGAGGTGAAAGTAGCCGTGGACGTGCGTGCCGAGTGGAACGTCGCGCAGCTCCGCGGGCGCGCCGTTGTACCAAACGGTCGCGTAAGGCAGCAGCGCGAAGTAGTGCAGCGGGCCGTTGTTGTAGCGCCCGCCCGCGTCGCCGTCGATGCGCAGCCCGCCGCGGCGGTTGATCGGATCGACCACGATCAACTCGCCGGACAGGTACGTCCCCGGTTCCGTCGGGAACGTACCGGGCTTCAACCGCGGTTCGTTCGCGACGGGCACCGGCGGGACCGTGCCCTTTTTCGCCTTGGTGTCTTTCTTCTCCTGACCGACAGCCGAGAGGGAGATCGCGCACGCGCCAACAAACAGGAGAACGGCCGCGCGCCGGGTTCGGTGAGTCACGCCAGCACCTCCGAAACCGTCCCGTTGCTGTCGGCGAACTTCTCCGTCTTCACGTCCATCTTCTGCGCCATCGTCAGGAGCAGGTTGCTGAGGTGGGCCTTCGCGTTCACCGGGCGGTGGCATATAGCGTAGTGCTTCGCGTGGGTGTCGAGTTCGTACTTGTAGCCGTCCTTCCGACCCGCGGCGTTGTAGTCGATGTGCCGGCCGTGTCTGAGGCCGAGCGCGCCGCCACCGGCGAGGATCAACGGGAGGTTCGCGTTGCCGTGGCTGTGGCCGAACGCCATGCCGCTGCCGTAGAGGCACATCGTCGAGTCGAGCAGCGGCCCGTCCGCGTCCTTCACCTCCGCCAACCGGTCGAGGAAATACGCGAACTGCTTGATGTTGAACGTGTCGCTCGCCGTGAGTTCCTGCATCAACTTGGGGTTGGCGTTGTGGTGCGAGAGCGAGTGCCGGTCCTGTTTCACGCCGATCTCGGGGACTGCCGGTCCGTTGCCCTCGTTGCCGGTGCTGAACGTGGCGACGCGGGTGAGGTCGGTCTGGAATGCCAGCACGAGGATGTCGTACATGGTGCGGAGGTACTCGCCTAGTTGTTCCAGCGACACGGCGCGGTTGAGCTTCGTCTGGTCGGCCGGTGCGATCTTGGGGCGTGGCGTGTCGAGCCACTTGTTGGCCCGCTGGGTGCGGATTTCGACTTCCCGCACGGACGAGAGGTACTGTTCAAGCCGGCCGCGATCGTCCTTGCCGAGATTGCCGCCGAGGTCGGTGGCCTCTTCGAGGACCGCGTCGAGAACGCTGCCGCGGCGCTCCAACCCCCGGCGCTGTTTTGCGACCCCGCCCGCGGGCTCCTCGAACAGTTCCCGGAAAACCACGCTCGGGTTGCCTTGCGCCGGGAGGCCGATGCCGTCGGCACTGCTCGCGAGCGAGTGCCCCTGGTTGCTGAGTTCGATCGAGGTGAACCGCGTTTGCGGGGCCGTCACCTGGGTCATCAGTTGATCGACGGAGATGGTGTTCCGTTCGGACGGCCCGATCTTGCCGCCAGTGAGCCAGATCGTGCTGCAGTTGTGGTGGTGTCCCAGGCCGTGCGGGTGGTAGAGCCCGCTGATCGGCGTGACGTTCGCCTTGTGCTTCTCCAACGGCAGGAGCGTTTTGGAGAATGTGTAGTTCGCCCCCGCCGATTCGATCTGGAAGTCGATCGTGTTCACGCCGTTCGGCAGGTAGATGAAGACGCTGCGCTTGGCCCGCGCCTTGCCTTCCGCCGCGCAGAGCGGGCGCATGCAGTCGAGCAACGGCAGCGCCATCGACACGCCGAGGCCGCGCAGAACGTGTCGGCGGTCGAGCAGCCAGCTCTGCGAGCGGAACGGGGTCACGGGAGAGTCCTCGGGTGTTCGGTGTTCTGTTACGCCAGGATTTCCGGCACGAGATTGCCGCCATCGACGAGCGGCATCGGTCGGCCCTGCCGGTCGGGGACGGAGCGCTCGACGTCCACGCCGAGCAGGTGGTAGATGGTGTGAAGGATGTCCTTGGGGTTGACCGGTCGGTTCTTCACGAACGCGCCCTGCTTGTCGCTCGATCCGACGACGTTACCGCGAGCGACCCCGGCCCCGGCGAGCATGATGCTGTAGGCACCGGACCAGTGGTTCCGGCCGTCCTTGCCCTCGGCTTGCGGGGTTCGGCCGTGTTCGGTCAGGCAGACGACGAGCGTTTCATCGAACAGGCCTCGCTGCTCCAGATCATCGAGCAGTGCGGAAACGGTCTGGTCGAGACCGGGGCACAGTTCGCGGCCGAGGCGCCGTGTCTGGTTGTTGTGCGTGTCCCACGCCGAGTTGTTCGCGGCGAACTCGTCCCACAGCACGGTAACCACGCGCGACCCTGCCTCGATCAATCGGCGGCCGAGGAGCGCGGACTGACCGAACAGGTGGTGGCCATATCGCTCCCGCAACCTGGCAGGCTCACGATCGAGATTCAGCGCGGCCGGGAGCGAACCCGAGTCGCACAGGTTCAGACCGATCTGTTGCAGTTCGTCGAACCCTTGTGCCGGGACCGTTCCTCCGAGGGAGCGGCGCTGGTCGTTTAGTTGGTCGAGCAGGCTGCGGCGGTTCTGGAACCGGTCCAGGGTCATCTGCGGGCCGAGCGCGGTCGCGGGAAAGTTGTACGTGTCGTTGGGATCGATGCCGCAGTACGGGTTGAACTTCTCGACGCAGTCCGGCACCGTTCCCTTCCCGCGGAATTCGAGCGCCGTCGGGTCGTACCGCGAGCCAAGGAACCCGCCGAAGAAACCGGCTCGCTTGTCGGGTGCGGTGGCGCTCTGCCGCCACGGGAGCATGACGTTGCGGGGGATGAGCGGGTTCCCCGCGCGCCCGGCTTGCGCGGTTTCGAGGTAGTCGATCACCGATCCGAAGAACGGCCAGTGCCGCGGGTCGCGCTGGTTCAGTTCCATCGGCACGTCGGTCCGGCGGATGCCGGTGACCGTGTTGGCGACGTTGTGAATCGGTTCGGGGTGGTTCATGGACCGCACCACCGTCACGCGGTCAAGGCGCTCGGCCAACTTCGGGAGGTGTTCGCCGAGCCGCACGCCGGGGAGCTTCGTCGCGATGGTGCTAAACGGCCCGCGAATTTCGGGCGGCGCGTCGGGCTTGGGGTCGAGCGTGTCGATCTGGCTCATGGCCCCGTACAGGTACAGTACCATGACGTTCTTCGCCGCCCCGAAGTTCCGGGGGCGAGTACTTCCGGTGGCGAAGGCGGGCGCGCGCATCAGGTCTGCCAACCCCAACCCCAGCACGGCACTGGCACCGGCCTGGAGCATGTCGCGCCGTGTGATCCCATCGCAAAGTCGTTTCGGCGAACCGAGAATGTTCAGCATGGGCTTGCCTTCGAGTTTCGATGCGGAAGTCGAGCGTGCGGGCGTTGGGCGACTGGTGGGAGGTGTGGTCCGGGGCGGGCGGGTGCAGCGCGAGGTTGATGATTGACTTTCCCACGTTCCCGGTCGAGCGTCAAGCGGCAATCGGGGAAGAACCCCCTCTCCCCAACCTCCCCTAATTAAAAGGGAAGGGGAGATGTTTCGCCGCTCGCGAATTCGCGAGATTCGCCCGACGAACCACTCGTGAAGCCGCGAGCGGCTTCAAACGCTTCCCCTATATATTTAAGGGAGGGGGAGATTCTTCTCTTCGCTGATGGCACATTCGCGCGTTTGCCACTTGCATTCGTGGCGTGTCCGGGGCACACTAACTCCCCACGGAACTTTTCTGGGCCTCCAACCCTCCAAATGCGGGATACTCGCTGCCCCGCTGGTCTTCGCCCGAAAATGTCCGAGTTACGACGCTCCCGCCGAACCAGGGTTCCTACCCTCACGACCAACCGCCTAGCACGAACTGCACCGTCGCCGAGCTAATTCATGAACATCGCCGTTCTTCGTTTGCGTCTCCTCCTGCCGGCTCTCGTTTTGGGCGGGGTCGCGCTCGTCTTCGTCGAAATCCACGGCGCGCCCCGCGCCCCCGACGCGCAAGACGCCAAGGAGAAAGACAAGGAGAAGGCCACGCCGGAGCGTGGGTCCATCGTCGAGGACCGCGCTGCCCGAAAGCTCCTCGAAGCCGGCGACGCCCGAATCGAAGCCGGCGAACCCGCGAAAGCAGTCGAAGTGTGGATGTCGGTGATCGAGCGATATCCGCGCAGCAAGGTTCGCTTCGACGCGTACCTCAAACTCGGCAATCATCTGTTGAACAAGGACCGCGCGTTCGACCGCGCTCGCACGTTTTTCGAGTCTGCCGCAGCCGACGACAACCCCAGCGAGGAATCGCGCGCCGAAGCGACGCTGAAGATTGGCGTCTGTTACTTCGAGGGCCGCAACTACGGCAAGTGCTTCAAGTACATGCGCGACGTGATCGAGAAGTACCCGGTCAGCCCGCAGGTGAACCAGGCGTACTACTACATCGGGTTGGGCCACTTCCAGCAGGGCCACTACAGCCGCGCGATTGCCGCGCTCGAACGCGTCGGCACCGCCCTGCCCCCGCCGGACGCGACGACCCCCGACGGCACGAAACCCGTGCCAGAAATCCTCGAAGCCGGGAAGCGGTTGTTCGTGCGCATCGAAGACGCCGACCTCGCGGCGCTCGAACCCGGCAAGACTCTGAGCGTGAAGGTCGAGGCGACCAGCGGCGACACCGAAATGCTGGAGTGCGTACCGATCGGTCGGAACGTTCGCGTCGTCATCGGGACCATCACCACGGCTCTCGGTAAGCCGAAGCCCGGCAACAACCGGCTCGAAGTTCGCGGTGGCGACAAGGTCAAGATCTCCTACCGCGACATGCACACCGCCGCGGGCGGCAAAGAGAACCTCATCATCAAGGAGATTCCGGTCGTGGGCACCGCGACGGCCACCGTCGTGGACGGTGCGTACTCCGAAACGTTGCAGGGCGTGGTTCTCGGTCGCGGGATTCACCTTCAGGTGGTCGATGCCGACTTCGACCTCACCGACGGCGCTGACGTGTTGAAGGCCACGATTGAGGTCTACCGCGAGAAGACGCCCGAAGAGATCACCGCGGAAGCCGGGCCGGGCGGCGCGCCGCCGATGCCGGTGAAGTCCGACCCCAATAAACTCGACCGTTTCAAGAAGATCGACAAGGTGGACGTCATTCTCACCGAGGCGAAGATCGTTCGCGCCGCGCCGGAGAACATCCCGCTCATCATTCCGCCGGTCGAAGAACCTAAGAAGGACGGCGAGCCCAAGAAGGACGGCGAGCCGAAGAAGGACGAGCCGAAGAAGGACGAGCCGAAGAAGGACGAGCCGAAGAAGGAAGAACCGAAGAAAGACCCGCCCCCCCCCGTCGAGCCACCGAAGCCGCCGGAAGACGACGGCACCATCCACTCGGGTACGTTCCGAGCGGTCGTGTCTTTGGAGAAGTCCGAAGTGGTGAAGGTCGACGATCAGGTGCTCCAGGCGCAGCCGAACGACCTCATCGTGCTCACCTACAGCGACACCAAGAACTCGACCGCCGAAGCCCGCACGGTCGTCTTCAAGGCGCGCGTGGTGGAAGGCAGCCTCGGCAGCGTTCGCGTTTCGCAAACGCAGATCAACGACCAGGAGTTGCGTGTCAAGACGCAACTGAAGACCGCGAGCGCACTCACGAACATCGGCAACCGGTACAAGGAGTTCGGCCTCAAGCAACACGCCGACACGAAGTACGAACAGGCGATGAAGTTGTGCGAAGAGATCAGCGCAGAAGCCGCGAAACTCGGTGGCCGCACGCTCGAAGAGACCTACGTCCAACTCTGGAAGATCTACTTCGAGATGGACAACCTCGACCTCGCGGCCGCGATGAGCCAGCGGTTGCAGAAGGAGTTCCCGAACAGCGAGTTCGTGGACGCGGCCCTCATTTCGCTCGCGCAGGTCTCGCGCAAACAAAAGCAAATGCAGCGCGCGATCGGCATCTACACCAGTGTGCTGCGGCTCGACAAGAGTCCGCTTCGCGGTGAGGCGCAGTTCGGCATCGCGGAGTGCTACGAGGAGATGGCGAAGGAGGCCGAGGGCGCCCGTGCGGCGCAACTCTTCGACCAGTCGTTCCAGGAATACAAGAAGGTCTTCGACAAGTATTCGGATAGCGGTCGCGTGGGCGAAGCGGTCGCGAAGATGGCGAACTATTACTACGTGCAGAAGGATTACGCCCGGGCCATCGACGTGTTCGAGACGGTTCTCCGCACCCACCCCGACGCGAAGTTCCTCGACGTGATCCTGTTCAACTACGGGCGATGTCTGTACCGGCTCGACAAGAGGACCGAGGCACGCAAGCAGTTCGACCAGATGATCGCGGACTTCCCCGAAAGCCCGCTCGCGCCCGACGCGAAGAAGATCTCCGAAGCCCTCCGCAAAGCCGGCAATTAAAAGACTAAAGAGTATTAACCACAGAGTCACAGAGAAAGACAACAGCAGAGAGAAAGCCAGAAGGCCGTTCAAAGACTGATTTCTGGCTTTCTCAGTATTTGTCTTTCTCTGTGTCCTTTGTGACTCTGTGGTTAATACTCTTCTGCCCTCAAACTTCCGAACCACCGACTCACTCGGCGCACGATATGTTCACTCGCACGCTTTCCTTCGCCGGCCTGTTCCTCGCCCTGCTCGGCGTAGGCCTCGCCGCACACCAGCCGCCCAAGCCCGCGGACAAGGCGCCCGCTGTCCCCGAGGGCGACATCGACGCCGTTGGCAAGCAGGCCGCCGCGCTCGAAACACAACTCGCCAAGTTGAACAGCGCGAGCAAGGAAGGCGCCGAAGTCCAACTGAAGCTCATCGACCTGTACCACGAGAACGGGCGGCCGTTCGGCTTGGTCCGCACGGGTCAATCGTTCGTCGCGGTACATACCACGCACGCGCGGCACAAGGACGCGATGCTGAAGTTGCTCGACGGCCTCCGCGCCACGGGCCGCAACAAGGAACTCATTGCTACGGGGCGGCAGTTCCTCGCTCGCCACTCGGCCGACCCCGCGTGCATCGAGATCGAGCGCTGGCTGGCGCGACTCCTACGCAAAACGAACGATACCGCCGCGACCGCGTTCATACAGGAGGCGCACTGGAAGCGACTCGGCGCCACACCCGAAGGCCAGCGATCCGGTCGCGACGCCATCGGGCTGTACTTCTCGATCAACAACGCCGACTCACTGAACAAGGCCGCGGCTCTCGGCGAAGAGATGCTCGACAAGCTCCCCGCCGGTGGACCGGCCACGAGCGCGGGCTGGAGCGCCGTCGAGGCTCACGAGAAGGCAAGTCAGTGGGCGAAAGCCAACACGGTCGCCACGAAGTTGCTCGCCAAAAGCCCGCCGGCCACGCCGTACTATCTCCAGTACCTGCACGCGCGCGTCGCGGAGAACTACAGCCGACTCGGGCAGCGCGTGAACGCCGCCGAAAGCTGGCGCAAGGCCATCGCGGTGCCGAACACGCCGCAACGGCCCGACCTTCACATGCGCCTCATCGAAGAACTATTCCAGACGAACCCGAAGCCAGCCGAGTTCGAGCCGACCGTCAATGATTACCTGGCGAAATACCCGACGCGCCCCGACCGGTTCGCGGCTCAGGTGCGGCTCGCCAGTGTGTACTTAACGAATAAGGACGCGGCGAAGGCCGAACAGATCCTCGCGAGCGTGCTGCCGTTTGATGCGCGTTCGCACAGTGCGTCTTCGGCTTACGTGCAACTGTTCGGTGGCGACGCCGACAAGACCGTGAAGGCGAACCGGCTCGCCGCGGCCGAACAAACGCTTCGCGCCGCGATCGCCAAGAGCACGCCCGCGAACGCGGTCGTTCTGCGCTACTCGCTCGCGCTTGAGTTGCTCCGCGATCGCGCCGCGAACATCCCCGCGGCGAAGGTCGTGGCGCGCGAGATCGCGTACCAGTTCCCGTCGAACGACGGCCACACCGGCGGGGCTGTGAACTGGCTTCTCGACTCCGCCGCCGATGACGCTGAGTTCGATGCTGAAGTGGCTCGCGTCGTCGAGGCTCGGCGCAAGTTCCCGTGGATCACCACCTATCGCGCGACGCTCGCCAACTGGGCGCAAGCGAAGCTTGCCAACAAAGACCTCGCCAAGCGGGTCAAGGCCGCGCAAGTCGCGCTCGCCGCGTCGAACAAGGAACCGGTGAACGCGGAGTGGAACGCGTACGAAACCACGGTCGCGGCGAACGTGTGGAGCCCGCAATCGGCTGCCGCCCGCGCGAAGTTGCTCGTCGATCCGGCACGCGTCACCGCTTATCCCGATGCGGTCGCGAACGACCTGCTCTACCAGCAGCAGTATTTCACGCGACACTATTCACCCACCCCCGCGAAGAGCATCGACGCGGCGAAGGCGTGGGTCACGCGCCTGCCGCAGTCCTACGACGCGGCCGTCGCCTACCTGAACTACGCAACCGATTACACCAAACCGGAATCGTTCCGCGACGCCGCACCCATTCTCCTCAAGCTCGAACCGACGCACACGAACACCGACACGGCACGCCGGCTGTTGGTCGTCGCGGGTCACTTCAAGGACAACGCGGTCGCAACGCAGGCGTGGACGTGGACGAAGAAGATGTTCGGCAAGTTCGGGTACGACAACGGTTCCGCCGCCGCGATGGGCGACACACTCGCCGCGCTGGGCATGAAGGCCGAGGCAAAGGAGTGCTGGGATCGCGCCCTCACCGGCAACCCGGACACGTCGGACTACTTGCAGAGCGCTCAGCGGTTGGTCGCGTTGTTGCCGGATGCGGAGAAAACCAAGTTCCTCGACACGCTCGTGGCGAAGGACAGCGGCTGGCACTTCAGCTTCGCCGTGATGCGGGCGGATCATCTTGTGAAGGCGAACGACATCGCCGGCGCGGCCAAGTTGCTCGTTCCCGCGGCCGACAAGGTCCGCGACCGGGCGTTCGGCGCGCAAAGCCCCGATCAGGACTGGAATACGATCTACAACTGGGTTGGGACGTACCGCGCCGCGCCGGTGCCAAACCCGACCGCACCTGCCGACCCGAAGGTTGCGACCGTCACGCTCGCTGACAAGCGTGCCTTGTTCGCACTGGTGCGAGACCTGGAGATTCACCGTGCGTCGATGGTCGCGCGGATGGCACTGCTGGAACTTGACGACCCGGCGGCGAAGGAGCCGATGAAGCGACTCCTCGCGTACTCGGACGCGACCATCTACAGCTACGGTGACGCGACCGACTTCGACTACCTCACGCCGTACGTGCAGGCTGCGATGGGCCGCAAGGACTACATCGCCGCGGCGACGATGACGAGCGGGATGCTTGGGCACTTCTACGGCCTTGACGAACCACGCCGCAAGTCCGGGCGCGATCTGCTCACGCAAGCGTACACCAGGCTCGGCGCTGCGGGCGGTGCCGTGATTGACGAGAAGTCGCCGATTGCCCCGCTGCTCGCGGCGTCGCTGCAACTCCGGTTGGGCGACCAGAAACTCGCGTTCGAGACGTACCTCGCCAACCAGAAGTTGTTCGACGAACACCGGACCGAAGTGCCCGTCGATCTCATCGTGTTCGTGTGCGAGAACCACATCGCGGCCGGCGGTGACGTGAACCACACCCGGGTCGAAGACACGCTCCGCGCGTGGCTCATCAAGAACTCCGACCTGAAGACAATCGATGATGTCGAGAAGGCCCGCATCCAACTGCTGCTCGGCCGGAACTACTTCAAGGCCAAGCGATACGACCTCGCGCGGGCCGAGTTCACCACGCTCTTGAACCGCTACGCGAAGACCCCTCTCGCGGTCGAAGCCGACTTCGGCACCGGCGAAACGTTCATGGAACAGAAGGTGTACGACCAGGCGGAGCAAGTATTCGAGCGGCTCGCCGGCAGCCGCGAACGCGACGTTGTGATTCGCGCGGAGTTCTTACGCGGAGTGCTGGCGAGTCGGCGCGGTGACCGCGATGGAGCCCGGGCCATCTTCAGGAGCGTTCTGGAACGCGTGCCGAACATCGAACTCGCGAACCAGACGCTGTACAACCTGTCCGAGGTGTACGGGGCCGAACAACGATACGTCGATCAGCTCGAACTGCTCCGCACGGTCGGCCGACTGGGGCGCGCGAGCAAGCGGTTCCACACGCCCGGCGAACCGCTCTCCATCGTGGTGCAAGACAGCGACCTGGGCGTGAGCCGCGGGCACGCACGCATCCCGGTGCTCGTGACCACCGAACCAGGCGGCGATGTCGAAACCGTGTACCTCACCTCCGGCGGCGCGGGCAAGGGTCTGTTCCGTGCGGACCTCGAAACGCGCCTCGGCTCCGCCGCGAAGAACGACCGCGTGTTGCAACTCACCGGCAAGGACATCATCCGCGTCGATTACCCGCCGGAGTTCAAGAAGGAGTTCAAGGACGCCCCGCTGCCCGATGCCGAAATCCGCATCGCGGGCGACGCGAAACTCGATGTCGCCAGCGGCAAGATCGTTGATGAGGACGACGAGACGTTCGGCAAGAAGCTCGAACGCGAAGTGATGGGCGACAAGATCGACTTGCGCAAGGGACTGGACCGGCCGAAGGATCAGATCAAGCCGGGCAACCTGATTTACCTTCGCGTGAAGGACGCCGACCGAGACATCAGCGACGCGGCCGACAAGATCACAGTGAAACTCGTCGCGGCCAGCGGCGACGCGGTGACCGCGACGCTCACGGAAACCGGGCCGCACACTGGCGTCTTCGAGGGCACCGCAAAGAGTGGCGAACTCCCCGCGGGCGCGCTCGCGACGAACACCGCGATCGACCACAGCCCGCTCATGGCGATCGACAAGGACAAAAAGACGACGTGGTTGAGCGAACCCGATGGCGTCACGCCGAAGGTTCTCAGCATCGACATGAAAGACCTGAAACGGGCCGATCGCGTCACGGTCTGGACGCCGGACGCAACGCGCAACGCTCCGGTACGCATGACGCTCGAAGGGAGCGACGACGGGCGGTTATGGTTCCGGCTCGCGAGCACGCACCCGGACGCGAAGGTGGTTCCGGTCGCGGGCGAGGCTGGCCCGGTGACGGCACGCATCTTCGAGGGCACCGATGGTACCGGCTATACGACGTGGGATCAGGTCGTCGCGCTCACGAAGAACGTGAAGCCCACCACGGAAGCGAAGGCCGCGGACCTGTTCTGGACGCGCCAACCAACGGACCCGGCCAAGAAAGCGACCGTGATCGTGTGGCACGGCAAGGTCGTTCAGCCGAAGACCGGCGCGGCCCGCTTTGAAGTGCTGGGCGCCAAGACCGCCGTGATGGTCGATGGCCGGCTCGAAATGCCGGTCGGCCCGGGCGGGCGGCACGTCGATATGCACCTCGACGCTGGCACGCACGATGTCACCATCTTCGCGGCGGCGAGCGTGAATACCACCACGATCGAAGCTCGCTGGGCAACCGGCGACGCGACCACGGAGCAGATCACCACGATTCCGTTCCGCGCCACCGACTTCGATCTCGCTCGCCCGGAAGCGAAGAACGCGGGGACCGCCCGTGCGCTCGGCGAAGCGGTCGCGGACAAGGAAGGCACGTCGTGGGACTTCACGTTCCCGGCGCTGAGTGTGCGGCACTTGCGGACTGTAATTCACGAGTACCGCGGCGAAGCGGTCGCGATCAACCACGTTGAGGTCCGCGACGGCGCGAAGAACGTCCTTCACATTCCCACGGAGACGGATCTGCTCTCGCTCGCGACCAACGACGTTCTCGAAATCGCTGGCGGTGATGTGGTGACCGCGACCTACATCGACGAGGTGAACACAAGCGGCGGTGCGCGACTGCTCACGGGCAAGCTCACCGCGACCTACCACAACGGCACGATCGTGCCCATCGCCTACGACTTCATCAAGAGTCCGAACGGTGCCGTTTCCACGGTCCGCAAGCAACTGCTCCGTATCGACCCCGGCGAACGGCTCGTCATCGAAGTGACCGACTTCGACCAGGACACGACCGCCGCGCCCGACAAGATTAAGGTTCAAGTGTCCGTGAACAACGGCCCGCCAATCGACCTGGAAGCGACCGAGACGGCCGAGAACAGCGGCGTGTTCACGAAGGAAGTGGACACGGCTGCGGTGCCTGCCGAGGGCAAGATCGTCGTGAAGCCCGGCGACCGGGTCATCATCCGCTACGTCGATCAGCAGAACACGGTGCCGGGCCACGCTGCGGCTCGCGAATCGGTGGTGTACGTGAACGAACCGACAGCGGCGCAAGTTCGGATTATCGAAACACGCGCCACGCGACCGGTGCAAGTGCCCGGCGGCCCAGTGGTCGATCCCACGCCGATCGTGCGATACCTCCCGGGCGCGCCTAACGCCGACCCGAAGTTCGTCGCGGGCGTGGCGTTTGAAGCGCCCTTTACGGTGGAAGTCATCGACCGCGACGCGGCGAAAGACAGCCGCAGCAAAGTGATCGTGAAGCTGAAGACGACGAGCGGGGCTGAGGTTGAGGTCGAGTGTGTTCTCGACGACCGCCAGCTCGCGGGCACCGTTACCGGAGCCACCACGCAACCCGGTAGCGCGCTTCTCGAAGGCCGCTTCACGGGTCAAGTGATCCTCCAACTCGGGAGCAAGGACAGCGCTTCGCTGGTGCCGCTCACGGCGACGATGCCACGCGACCTGATCGGCGGGCCGGTGCTTCCGAAGGAAGAAATGAACGACGAGGGCAAGGGCCGCGACAAGACGCTCGTCACCCGTGTGCTGAACCTGAACGGTTCGGACGTGATCGAAGCCATTTACAAAGACGAGCGTCGCCCGGCTGGACCCGCGACCGCGCTCGCCGCGAACGGCCGACTCGTGACCGACGGCAAACTGACCTGCACCGACTCCGAGTACCAGCGGGATCTGACCGCGGTTCACGTCGGCGAGCGGTTGTTCCTCAAGGTCGTGGACTTCGACTGCGACAGCACCCCGGATCGCGACAAGGTCAAGGTTCGCGTCAAGACGAAGCGCGGCGAGGACGAGGTCGTCGAACTGGTCGAGACGAGCTCGCACAGCGGCGTCTTTACCGGGTCGGTGTTGCTCAAGCCGGTCGAGAAGCCGACGCCCGGCAACTTGAAGCAGGAAACGCCCGAGATCGAGTGCTACTTCGGGGACACGCTCGAAGTCGCGTACACCGACGATCGCGCCGCGAGCACTGCGGACGGGAAACTCGAATCGACGGCCACGGTCGCGGTGGTCATTGGAACCGACGGCAAGTTGCAGGCGTTCAGCAAAGTGTTCACAGACGAGGCGCTCGCGGTGGAGACACAGTTCCACATCGCGGAGAGCCACTTCGAGCTGTTCAAGAGTCACAAGACTTTAGGCCGCGAGAATGATGCGAAGGCCGCACTGGAAGCCGGTCGGCGCGTGCTGCGCGAAGTGATCGAAGACTACCCGAACCCGAAGTACACGCCACGCGTGTCGTACCTGCTCGGGCAGTTCGCACAGGAATTGAAGCAGTACGGTGAAGCGGCGCAAGCGTACCAGACGATTGTGAAGCAGTACCCGGATCACGCGCTCGCACCTGATGCGCAGTTCAAACTCGCCCAGTGCTACGAAGAGGCCGGGGAGTTCAACCAGGCGCTGGAGGCTTACGTCACTCTCGCCGCGACGTACCCGAAGAACCCGCTGATCGCGAACGTGATGGTGCGCATCAGTGAGCACTTCTACAAGGCGGAGAACTTCAAGGTCGCGGCGCAGGTCGGCGAGAAGTTTTTGGAGAAGTTCGAGGGCCACAAGTGGTCGCCGAAGATGGCGTTCCGCGTCGGCCAGTGTTACTACAAGGACAAGCAGTACGCGAAGGCCGCGGAGACGTTCGACAAGTTCGTGAAGACGTTCCGCGAGGACGCGCTCGCGGCCGACGCGATGTTCTGGGCGGGCGAGAGTTACCGCACCGCGAACAACATGAAGAAGGCGTTCGAGAGCTACAACAAGTGCCGCTGGGACTACCCCGCGACGGAGGCCGCGAAGTACGCTCGCGGGCGTTTGGCCCTGCCCGAGATGCTCCGCCAATTTGAAGAGGCTTCGAGCGGGCTGGACAAGAACTAGATGGTGTTTTGTGTTTTGTGTTTAGCACGGCGCAATCTCGATGCGAGAGGACTGGCTAATGCGGAACATCAAACACCAAACACTAAACACTAAACACTAAACACGATTTCCGACATGCTGACGTTGTTCGCAGAAACCGCCCAGAACGCACCCGCCGTCAAGAATTGGTGGGAATACGGGGCTTTGGGCTACATGGACGCGGGCGGCCCGTTTATGTGGCCGATCCTCTTGTTGGCGGTCATCGCCACGGGCGTCGTCATCGAACGGTTCCGCGCACTGCACCTCATCGCCATCGACGCCGAAGCGCTGCGCCGCCAGGTTCTCGACCTGCTCCATCAAGACAAGGTCGAGGAAGCCGTTAGTCTGTGTGCGCGGTCGCACGGTCCGGTCCCCGCGATCCTTGCCGTCGGCATCCACCGCTACAATCTGCTCCGCCGACTGAACTACGACCCGACGAAGATCGAAGAGCAAGTGGTCAAGGCGATGGAGGATTACAGTTCCCACATCAGCGCGGCACTGGAGAAGAACCTGCCGATCCTGTCCACCGTCGCGAGCGTGGCGCCGATGCTCGGCTCGCTCGGCACGGTCGTCGGGATGGTGCTTATGTTCCAGGGCATCACCGAGATGAAGCCCGAAGATAACATCATCAAGAAGGCCGCCGCAGGCATCCAGGTGAAGCTCATCGTCACGGTCTGGGGGCTGATGGTCGGTATCCCCGCGTATATGTTCTTCAACTACTTCATGTCGGTCGTGAGCGCGCGCATTCTCGAAGCGGAAGAGACCGCGTCGCAGTTGGTCGAGGCGCTGGTGCTGCGCCTGGCCCTGGTTCCAGACGCGGTCGCGGCGCCGGTCCCGAACCCAATCTTGAACCCCGCACTCCCGAACGTGAGAGGGGGGCCGAACTGATGGCCGCCGCACCGGGCGGGTCGCACGCGGCCTGGGTGATGAACCTCCTCACCGACCTCGCATTCAACCTGTTGATTTTCTTCGTGGTGTGTGCGTCGAGCGTGCAGGAACAAAAAGGCAAGCCGCAACAGGTGCCGAGTACCCAAAGCGAGAACAAGCCGAACGAGGTGAAGCCGCAAAATGTCGAGGTGTTGATCACGCGGACTGCGGTTTCGCTGAACGGGGCGGATGTTCCGCTGGCGCAGCTCAAGACCAAACTCGTGGTGCTGCTCGCGAACAAGACACGCCCCGAAGACAAGATCGTCGAGGTCAAGAGTGCGAAGGACACGCCATACAGCATGTGGATTCGTGTCACTGGCGCGATCGAGGAAGCCGGCGGGGTGGTGGCGCTTCAGGTGGAAGTCGATAAGGACGTTGTGGTGAAGTGAGGGAGGGGCAGACCTCTCCCCCCAACCCCCTCCCCTCAGAAGGGAGGGGGCTTTAAACCAAAACGGCTCGGAGACGTTTGCGACGCTCGAAGGTCTGAAGCCCCCTCCCTTCTTAGGGGAGGGGGTTGGGGGGAGAGGTTCTTAGATGAAGTTCAAGCGGCGAAAACTGGAGATCGTTCCCCCGTTCGTGTCGATGGCCGACATCGTGTTCAACCTCGTTTTGTTCTTCCTGATCCTCGCGAAGATGCAGGACGAGAGTCAGATTCAGTGGGAACCGGCCCAGGCCACCGGCGCCAAACCGGTCGTGAAAGCACGAGTTTCTCTTACAGTGGACGTGGACAGTAAGGTATATTTGAACGGCAAACAGGTCGGGTTGATGAACCTGACCGCGCTCGTCGCGACCGAACTCGGCGACTCACCACCCGGCGAGCGAACCGTACTCCTGAAGATTCACAAAGACACACTGGCCGCCACGTTTGAAGACCTCATTGCGAAGGTCAGCGAGGCAGGCGGCGAGATGGTGCATGTGATCGAAGACGAACGGCCGCAATAGCGTCGCGTTCAAGGGAATCGCAACCTGCCCCACCGAATGGGGCGTTCTTTGGCGAGGAGGGGACGCGTGAAAGTTCGCCTGTACCTGCTTTCGGTTTCGGCGCTCGCACTTTGCGCAGCGACGGCCGGGGCTGCACCGCCAACCGCCGATCCGGTGGTGACGGCACGAGCCATCGACAAACTACTCGTACAAGAGAACGCAGGCGGCCCCAAGACAAGGGAAGCCCCCGTGGTCGATGACCTCGCGTTCCTGCGCCGAATCTCCATCGACCTGAACGGGCGCATTCCGACCGAAGCCGAAATCAAGAAGTTCATGGCGTGGCCCGCGGAAGAGCGCCGCACGAAGGCCATCGAGGACTTCATGGGCCGCGACCAGTACGCCGACCGTTGGGCGATCTTCTACAGCGACCTGTTCCGCGTGCGCTACGGCTCCGACGGCGGGCCGGCGCTGCAGGCGTTCGTCCACAACGCGGTGCGCACGAACGAACCCTACGACGTCCTCACCCGCAAACTGCTCTCGGCTTCCGGTCGCGCCGGCAGCCAGCCGGAAACCGGGTTCATCCTCGGTGACGACGCTGACCCGTATGCCCTCACCGGCATCGTGTCGCAGGTGTTCATGGGCGTCCGCATCTCGTGCGCTCAGTGCCACAACCACCCGTTCGACGTGTGGAGCCAGAAGGACTTCTACGACCTCGCCGCGTTCTTCGGGAAGACCCAGCGCGTCGAGCACCGCGTGAAGATGCAGATCCTCGGCATCTTCCTGAACGAGCGCGCCGCGTCGCTCATCATGTGGCCGCCGGAAGGCAAGGGCGAACCGAAGGCCCGCACCGCGGTGAAGGCGAAGTTCCCGTTTGACCTCGCCGAAACCGACGGCCCGAGCAAGCAACTCGCGCGATTCAAGGCGCTGCGAGACCACCAGGCCGCCGAAGCGAAGGCGAAGGCCGCCGCGAAGGGTACGAACATCGACGATATCCTTGACGGACCCGCCACCGGCACCAAGAAGGACGACCTCGCGGGCGTCTCCGCCGAGATCAAGGCCGCGCTCAAGAAGCTCGACCTCGAAGGCGATTTGTACAAGGCCAGCGAACTGCGCCGGCAACTGGCCGAGTCCGTCACGGACCCGCGGAACCGGCTGTACTCGCAGTCGTTCGTGAACCGCGTGTGGGCCGAACTGGTCGGTCGTGGGTTCGTGAACCCGATCGACGACTTCCGCGGCGACAACCCCGCCAGCCACCCGAAAACGCTCGACTACCTCGCCGACGAGTTCGTCGCGAGCGGCTTCGACTTCCGATTCCTCGTGTCCACGATCGTGCGCACCGACGCATACCGTCGCGGCCACCTCTCAGGCACCGTGCCAGCCACGGATCGCCTCGCGGCGGAGAAAGCGTTCACCGCCACACCCGTGCGCCGCATGGGGAGCGAAGCGATCTTCGACAGCATCGTGCAAGCGGGCCACCTGTTCACGCCGAAGCACCGGCCGGGCGAGAACGTCGTCACGGTCGTGACCTACCAGCAGGTCGCGGTCGCGGTGAAGGAAGACCCGACGAAGCCGAGCATCAAGCCGCCGAAGCTCGGTGGCGACAAGATGCCCGCCATGCCCGGCGCGCCGAAGATGACCGCCGGCGCTTACGATCTCGAAAAGGGGATCGAGGTGGACTTCAAGGACGCGCTCAAGAAGAAGGACGTTCTCGAACTGGAGAAGATGAACGCGAAATCTCCTGAGGAACTCGAAGCCGAGATGATGATGAAGAGCGGCACCATGCCGCCCGGAACCCGCGTGCGGTACATCACGAAGGAAATCAAGACCCTCGTGGACGACAACCCACGGTTCACGAGTTCGATGCGGATGGCCAGCCCGGCACCGACGGGGCACTTCCTGCGCGTGTTCGGGCAGACCGATCGCGGTTCGCTTGACGAGCGCCGCGACCACAGCCCATCGATGCGCCAGGCGTTGATGATGCTCAACGGGAAGCTCACCAACGAAGCGGCCCGTATCGGGCAGTTGGAGCCGGTCGCCGCGCTCATCACCGGGCCGAAGGCCGATGTGGACGCGGCCGTCAAATTGGTGTATCGCGAAGCCCTGACTCGCGAACCGACCGCCGAAGAGTTGACCTTCGCCAGGACGATCATCAAGGACGCCGCGACGCCGGCCGACGGTCTGGCCGACCTCCGCTGGGCACTGTTCAACAGCAACGAGTTCCGGTTCATTCCCTGATGTAATACCCGGCCGCCCCATTGAAATGGGGCGGCTTATTCCGAACAACTACACGCCCCTAAACTCACAGTAAGGAACACGACCATGCGAACCGAATCGACCGCCTGCAGTGGCTACCGCCTGAGCCGACGAATGTTCGTCGGCGCCGCGGCCGGCACGTTCCTCGGCATGAACGTGCGGACGCTCGTCGCCCGCGCCGGCGAGGACCGCAAGGCCACCGCCGAACACGTCATCCTGTTCTGGAACGGTGGCGGCATGAGCCACATCGACACGTTCGACCCCAAGCCGGGCCGCGACGTGCAGGGCGACCTCGAACCGATCAAGACCAGCGTCGCGGGCATCCAGATTTCCGAGATCTTCCCGCAACTCGCCAAACAGATGAAGCACATCGCGCTGATCCGCAGCATCGCGGGTCAGAACGGCGACCACGGCCGCGCGACCTACCAGCTCCAGACCAGCTACGGCCAGAGCGCGAACCTCCAGCACCCCGGCATCGGCTCGGTGGTGGTCAGCGAAAAGAAGGCGATGGGTGATCTGCCGGCTTACGTCACGGTCGGCGGCTTGGCCCCGAAGGCCGGCTACCTCGGCCAGAAGTGCGAAGCGTACTTCGTCGGTCGGCCGGGCGAGAAAGACCCGTACCTCGCGTTCCCGTCGGGGATCGGCGACACACGCGGCAACAAGCGGCTCGACATCCTCAAGAAGATGAACGACAAGCAGGCTGGCGACCTGCCGGGCGAAGAAGTGAGCGGCGCGCAAACGGCCCTCACGGACGCCGTGCGGCTCATGCGCAGCCCGGCGCTGGAAGCGTTCGAGGTGCGGAAGGAGAAGCCCGAAGTTCTGGAACGGTACGGTGACACCGAGTTCGGGCGTTCTGCCCTGCTCGCGCGCCGGCTCGTCGAAAAGGGCGTGCGGTTCGTTCAGGTGAACCGCGGCGGGTTCGACGTTCACGCCAACGCGTTTCCCGCGATGCGCGACCACGGCGACGTGATGGACCCGGCGCTCGCCTCGCTGATCGAAGACCTCGCACAGTCCGGGCTGCTCAAGAAGACGATGATCGTGATGTTGAGCGAGTTCGGACGCACGCCGAAGATCAACATGACGATGGGCCGCGATCACCACCCAGGCGTGTTCAGTTGCTTGTTCGCGGGCGGCGGCGTGAAGGGCGGTCAGGTCATCGGCTCGTCCGACGAGGACGCGATGCAGCCGAAGGATCGCCCGGTGAAGGTCACGCACCTGCACGCGTCGATCTGCCACGCGCTGGGCATCGACCCGAACAAGGAAGTGATGACACCGCTTCAGCGCCCGATGAAGCTGGTCGATAACGGCAAGCCGGTGGACGAACTGTTCTCCTGATTCGCGAACCGGATAACACAGCGAGCCGCGGGGAATGCCCCGCGGCTCGTCGCGTTTGCGGTGGTCTCTTCGGGCGACCGACATTCCCAAGCCTTACAATACCCAGGCCCGCACCCGGAGCCGCGATGTTGCTCGCTGGTCTGCGCACGCGCGACCGCATCCCCGAACTCATGGACGATCCCGCTATCGACCCGGCGGAACACCGGCGCGCGCTCACGGGTCTGGCGCGCCTGAACCGCTTCAGCAACAGCGTCGGCGTGCTGTGGCCCGCGATCGCGAAACTGTCGCGCCAACTTCAGCGAACCGTGAAGGTGCTGGACGTGGCGACCGGCAGCGGCGACGTGCCACGGAAGTTGCTCGCCCACGCCGAGCACGCCGGAGTCGCGCTCGAAGTGTCCGGGTGCGACCTGAGCGCGACCGCGATCGAAGAGGCTTCGCGACAACCCTCCGCTGTGCGATTCTTCGTTCACGACGCACTACACGATCCGTTGCCGACCGGCTTCGACGTGGTCACGTGTTCGCTCTTCCTGCATCACCTGAACGAAGCCGAAGCGGTCTCGCTCTTCTCGAACATGGAGCGTTCCGCGGGCCGAATGATCCTGGTAAACGACCTCGTGCGGTCGCGGTTCAACTACTGTGCGGTGTGGTTCGCGTGCCGCCTGCTGACACGCTCGCGTGTGGTGTGGTTCGACGGCCCCGCGTCCGTGCGCTCGGCGTTCACACCAGCGGAAGCACTCGCACTCGCCGAACGCGCCGGACTGAGCGGCGCGACCGTGCGGGGGAAGTTCCCGAGTCGCTTTTTACTCACCTGGAACCGCTCGTGAACCAACCCCTCCCCCCAACCCCCTCCCCTAAGAAGGGAGGGGGAGAAAGAGCCGGCTCGCTCGCGCCCGCGGCTTCTGCCGGCGCGTCTTCGGTTTTAAGCCCCTCCCTTCTTAGGGGAGGGGTTGGGGAGGGGTTCTACGACGCGGTGGTGATCGGTGCCGGTCCCGCGGGCGCGGTCGCGGCGCGCGAACTGGCCCGCCGCGGGTGTTCCGTGCTGCTCGTGGATAAGTCGCACTTTCCGCGTCCGAAGGTGTGCGGGTGCTGCGTCAACGGCGCTGCGGGCGAGTCACTCCGGCGTCTTGGTCTTAGTCACGTTCTGGCAAACGGCGTCCAACTCCGCGACGTGCGCATCGGTGCTGGTCGGCACGCGGCCTCGGTGAAGTTACCCGGTGGCGTGTCGCTGTCGCGCGAAGCGTTCGACGCGGCACTCGTGTGCGAAGCCGTGAAATGCGGTGTGCAGTTGCGCGAAGGTGTCACCGCGAAACTCGGCGAACCGAACGCGGGCACGCGCGAAGTCTTCGTCGGCCAAGAGAGCGTTCGCGCGAAGGTCGTCGTCGTCGCGAGCGGTCTCAGCGGGAACGACGCGATGCCCGAAGCCGGCTCGCGCATCGGCGCGGGTGTCGTCGTTGCGGCCGACCTCGTGCCACCGTTCTTCGGCCCCGGCACGATCTTCATGGCAACGGGGCGCGGCGGGTACGTCGGCCTCGTTCGCGTCGAGGACGGCCGGCTCGATGTCGCTGCCGCGTTCGACGTCGCGTTTGTGAAGGCGCAAGGCGGACTCGGCCTCGCGGCGGAAGCCGTTCTCGGTGAAGTTGGTTGGCCGCGCGTGCTGGGTCTCGCGGAACTCCCGTGGAAAGGAACCCCGGCACTGACCCGCCGCGCAAAGGCGCTTGCGGGGGAGCGGTGGTTCGCCATCGGTGACGCGGCGGGCTATGTTGAGCCGTTCACCGGCGAGGGGATGGCGTGGGCCATTGCCTCGGCCGCCACGATCGCGCCGATCGCGGCACGCGCCGTGCAGCACTGGGACGATGCCCACCGGCGCGCGTGGGAATCCGCTCACCACCGCGTGATCGGACAGCGACAACGGGTGTGCTGGGTCGTGTCGCGAGTCCTGCGCTCGCCCACGCTCACGACGGCGGTGGTTCGCACGCTGTCCGCGCTGCCGATACTTTCGCGCCCGGTCGTTCGC
The DNA here is from genome assembly GCA_945905925.1 of Singulisphaera sp. GP187. GTDB lineage: Bacteria > Planctomycetota > Planctomycetia > Gemmatales > Gemmataceae > Gemmata. Next base: position 64,589 of record CAMDQN010000003.1, on the reverse strand, counting down.
GCTCTCAACCGTTCTTCCGCCTCTCGCTCTCACGGTACGCCAGTATGAGCTTCGCGATTCACGGCCTCGGCATCGCGCACCCGCCGGACGCCGTGACCGCTGAGGACGGGCTGGGGCTAGCCCGTGTACTCGCGGGGCCCGACGTGCGCACTTCGACGTGGCTCGGCCCGATCTACGCGAACAGCGGCATCGCGCGCCGGTTCCAGGTGATCGGCGGTCCGGTCGTTGGCGACGTGCTCAACGGCACCACCGACAGCGGTTCGCCGTTCCTGCCTAGCGCGGAGAACGAGGGCGTTGGGCCGACCACCGGCGAGCGGATGGAGATTTACGCGCAGGAAGCCGGGCCGCTCGCGCTGCGGGCGTCCGCGTCGGCGCTGGCCGAAGCCGGCTTCGCCCCGGAGTCGCTCACCCACCTCGTCACCGTGTCGTGTACCGGGTTCGTTGCGCCGGGCGTGGACTTCGCGCTCATCACCAGTCTCGGGTTGAAGCCCACCGTGGCGCGCACGCACGTCGGGTTCATGGGGTGCCACGGCGCGCTGAACGGGCTGCGCGTGGCGAACGCGTTCGCGAGTTCCAACCCGGCCGCGCGCGTGCTGGTGTGCGCCGTGGAACTGAGCAGCCTGCACTACTACTACGGCAGCGCCGCAGACAAACTCATCGCGAACGCAATCTTCGCCGACGGAGCCGCGGCCGTGGTGGGGTGCGCGGAAGAACCCCTCCCCGCAACCCCCTCCCCTAAGAAGGGAGGGGGAGCAAGAGAAGAAGCAACAGCGTCTTCTCCTTCTGGTCTGTCTCCCCCTCCCTTCTTAGGGGAGGGGGTTGCGGGGAGGGGTTTTTCGCGCCCTTGGTCCCTCGCCGCCTCCGGTTCGTGCCTCATCCCCGATTCCGTCGCGGACATGAGTTGGACCGTCGGCGATCACGGGTTCGAGATGTCGTTGTCGCGCCGCGTGCCGAGATTAATCGCCACGCACCTCAAGCCGTGGCTCGGCGCGTGGCTCGGTGACAACGGGTTGTCACTCGCGGACGTGCGGAGCTGGGCCATTCACCCCGGCGGGCCGAAGATCGTGTCCGCCGTCGAAGAGAGTCTCTCTCTCTCCGTCGAAGCCCTCAAGCCGTCGCGGAGCGTGTTCGCGGAATACGGCAACATGTCCAGCCCTACCGTGCTGTTCATCCTGCGGCGATTGCGCGAAGAGAACGCCCCTCGGCCGTGCGTCGCGCTCGGGTTCGGCCCGGGACTTGTGGCGGAAGCCGCGCTGTTCGTGTAAAAGAATTGCATCACACGAGGATAGGCGAATGACTAGCAACATCTCCCGCCGCGCGCTGCTCGCCGGCGCCGCCGGAGGGCTTGCGATGACCGCGAGCGAAGCACAAGCGGACTCGCCGAAGCACGCGTTCGGCTTCTGCCTGAATACCAGCACCGTGCGCGAAGCCGACGGCAAAGGCGGCGGCAAATCGCGCCCGATAACCGACCTCATCGACATCGCATCGAAGGCCGGCTACGACGCGTTCGAGCCGTGGACCTCCGAGATCGACGCGTACCTGAAATCCGGCGGCACACTCAAGGAACTCCGCAAGCGAATCACCGACGCAGGCCTGAAGGTGCCCGACGTGATCGGCTTCGCGGAGTGGATTGTGGAAGACGCCGACCGCCGCAAGAAGGGTCTGGAGCAAGCGAAGCGCGACATGGACTGGGCCGCGGAAATCGGCTGTCCCCGGATCGCGGCCCCACCCGTCGGCGCGACCGGGGGCACCAGCAAACGCGACGACCCGAAGTTCACGCAACCGATCATTGATCTGGTCGCTGCGGCCGACCGCTACCGGGCACTGATGGAAGTCGGCGCGAAGATGGGCGTGACACCCATCGTCGAAGTCTGGGGCTTCTCGAAGACGCTTCGGCGTCTCGGCGAAGCCTTGTTGGTCGCCATCGAGTGCGGCGACGCGCGGGGGTGCGTTCTCCCCGACGTGTACCACCTCTACAAAGGCGGTTCCGACTTCTCGGGGCTTCCATTACTTTCCGCGTCCGCGATCGGGATCTTCCACGTCAACGACTACCCGAAGATCGAGCGCGACAAGATTAACGACGCGGACCGCGTGTACCCCGGCGACGGCATCGCACCACTCAAAGAAGTGTTCGCGGCGCTGCGGAAGATGGGATACGCGGGGTTCCTCTCGCTGGAACTGTTCAACCGCGATTACTGGAAGCAAGACCCGCACGTGGTCGCGAAGATCGGCCTCACCAAGATGAAGGCGGTGGCACAAGCATGAGCAGCCCCCCGAAACGCCTGGTCGAATGGGTCGATCGGCTCGCCAAACTGTACACGCCCGTTGTCGCGGACGTGCTCGACAAGATCGGGTTCCGCAACCAGAGCATGAACTCGCGCGTGCGCCCGCTCTGGGCCGAAGCAAAGTGTGCGGGCTTCGCGCTCACCGTGCAGACCGTTCCCGCACGCGACCTCGTCCCGGCTCACCCGTACGCGGGCGAACTCGCGGCCGTCGATTCGCTCCAGTCGGGCGACGTCCTCGTCGTCTCCGAAAGCGCGTGCAGTTTCTGGGGCGAACTCCTCTCCACCTCCGCGAACTATCGCGGCTGTCGCGGCGTCATCCTCGACGGCCCGACACGCGATTCGCTCGCGATCAAAGCGATGAACTTCCCGGTGTTCCACGTTGGGTTTCACCCCGCCGACAGTCTCGGTAGGCTCGACGTGACAGCGCACAACGTCCCGATCTCGTGCGCGGACGTGCTGGTGTACCCCGGCGACCTGATCCTCGCGGACCACGATGGCGTGGTGGTCGTGCCCAGCAGCGCCGCGGAAGAAACGCTGCGGTTGGCGGAAGAGAAGGTGAGCGGCGAGAACCTGGTGCGGAAGGCGCTCGCATCTGGAATGACCACTGCCGAGGCGTTCAAGAAGTTCGGCATCTTATAATGTGGCTTTGAATCCGCTCGCGGTTTCGCACCACCTCCAGGCGCGCTGATGCAATCTGTTCCGACCAATCTGATCACCGGGTTCCTCGGTGTCGGCAAGACAACGGCCGTCATCGACATGCTCCAGCGCAAGGCGCCCGGTTCGCGGTGGGCGGTGCTGGTGAACGAGTACGGCTCCGTTTCCATCGACGATGTATTTATTGAAGGCAGCGCGCCGGACGGCGTGACGGTGAAGGAGGTCGGCGGCGGGTGCGTGTGCTGCGCGAGCGCCCCGTTCCTGCCGGTCGCAATTCACTTCCTTCTGCTCGAAGCGCGCCCCGAACGACTCATCATCGAAACGACGGGGTTGGGCCACCCGGCGCGGCTACTCGACTCGCTCCGCATGAGCTACCACGGGCGCCTCGACGTGCGCGCCACGCTCGGGATCGTTGACCCGCACGACTTCGCTAAGCCGGAGATGCGAGACAACCCCATCTTCGTCGATCAGATTCAGATGGCCGACGTGCTCGTGATGAACAAACTCGACCTCGCGACCCCGGAACTGGTGACCGACTTCCAGACTTGGGCCAACGGACTGTTCCCGCCGAAGCTCCTCATCGCGGGCACGACGCACGGGCGCATCGACCCCGCGTGGCTCGACCTGAGCGCCAACGACGAGCGATTGCCGCTGTACCCGCAAGAGAGGCAATCTCTCCCCCCAACCCCCTCCCCTAAAAAGGGAGGGGGAGTAAGAGAAGCAGCAACAGCTTCTTCTCCTTCTGTTCTGGCTCCCCCTCCCTTCTTAGGGGAGGGGGTTGGGGGGAGAGGTTCTTCCGCGAAGCGTTACCTTACGCCCAACGGCCCCGCGTGCGGATGGGTGTTCGACCCGGCCGACGTGTTCGACGAGGGAAAGCTCCTCGCGCTGCTCGCGAACACCAAGGAAGTGTCGCGTCTGAAAGGCGTGTTTCACCTTGTCGATGAATGGGCGACCGTAAACCGCTCCGGCACCGCGATGAGCGTCGCGCCAACCACGTATCGCCGCGACAGCCGCCTCGAAGTTTTCGCCAACGGCCTCGACTGGGATGCCTTCGAGCGCGAGTTGGTGATGAGTCTTCTGCCTCGTTAGCCGCAAGCCGAAGGCGATCGCGCACCTTGACGCTCGCCTTCGGCTTGCGGCTAACCCTTCAACCTGACCCACCAGTCTGGTACAACACACCTACAAACTGCTCACGCCCTCGCAACCATACCGGAGACTCTCCATGTCCGTCGGGCGTTCTCTCCTCGCCGTCGGCCTCCTGTTGGGGTCGGCCGCCGTACTGCTCGCACTACTCGCACCCCCTCCCGCTGTTCCAACCGCGCCGGTCGCGGCGGCCGATCCACCCCCGCTGGGTGAATTCAAACTGGAGAAGGGCGATCACGTTTGCATCATCGGCAACACGCTCGCCGAGCGTATGCAGCACGACGGCTGGCTCGAAACGTTCCTGCACGCGCGCCTCCCGAACCATGACCTCACGATCCGCAATCTCGGCTACTCCGGCGACGAGGTCACCCTGCGGCTCCGGTCCCAGGACTTCGGGACACCGGACCAGTGGTTGAGCGCCAGCGCCCCGGTGCCGCAACCGAACGCGGTTGCGAACAAGAGCGTGGTGAATCCCAATCGGTTCGAGAAGGCCGGCACGAACGCGGACGTGATCTTCGCGTTCTTCGGCTACAGCGAGTCGTTCGCCGGCGAACCCGGTCTGCCCAAGTTCAAGGACGATCTCGCCGCGTTCATCAAGCACACCCTCGCGCAGAAGTACAACGGCAAGTCGGCCCCGCGACTCGTGCTGTTCTCACCGATCGCGTTCGAGGATCACAAGTCGCCGAACCTGCCGACCGGCGCGGCCGCTGAGGGCATCAACAAGAACCTGGAACTGTACACGAAGGCGATGGCCGAAGTCGCGAAGGCGAACGGCGCCCACTTCCACGACTTGTTCACCCCGATGAAGGGCGCGTACGTCGGCGCGAAGAAGTCGCTCACGATCAACGGCGTCCACCTCAACGACGACGGCAACCACAAGCTCGCGGAGGCGATCGACGCGACCCTCTTCCCGGTCGCGGGCAAGTACGCCCCTCCGAATGAAGCACTCGTGGCGAAACTCCGCCCGGCGGTGCAGGACAAGGCGTTCCACTGGTATCAGCGGTACCGCGTCACCGACGGTTACTCCACCTACGGCGGGCGGGCGTGGCTCAAATTCATCGGTGGACAGACCAACTACGAGGTCGTTCAGAAGGAACTCGAAACGCTCGACATCATGACCGCGAACCGCGACAAGGTCGTCTGGGAGATCGCGAAAGGCAAAGAAGCAAAGGCGGACGACAGCAACGTGCCGAAGTCGGTGCCAGTTGCGACGAACAAGCCGGGCAAGGGGCCGAACGGCACACACTTGTTCCTCTCCGGCGAAGAAGCGATCAAGTCGATGACCGTCGGCAAGGGCTTGAAGGTCAATCTCTTCGCGAGCGAGGAACAGTGGCCGGAACTGGCAAAGCCGGTCCAAATGGCGTGGGACACGAAGGGCCGGTTGTGGGTCGCGGTGTGGCCCAACTACCCACACTGGAAGCCGGGCGAGCCGTACAACGACAAAATCCTGATCTTCGAGGACACCAACGGCGACGGCAAGGCCGATAAGATGACCACGTTCGCCGACGGGTTGCAGAACCCGACCGGATTCGAGTTCTACAACGGCGGCGTGATCGTCGCGCAGGCGCCCGACCTCATGTTCCTCAAGGACTCGAAGGGCGGCGACAAGGCCGACATCCGCGAGCGCATCCTTCACGGTCTCGACACCGCCGACACGCACCACACCGCCAACAGCTTCGTACTCGACCCGGGCGGCGCGCTGTACTTCCAGGAAGGCACGTTCCACCGCTCGCAGGTCGAAGACCCGTATGGCCGGGCCAAACGCCTCGGCGACGGCGGCGTGTTCCGCTACGAGCCGCGCACGCAGAAGTTCGACGTGTACGTCGCGCACAACTTCGCCAACCCGCACGGCCACGTGTTCGACCGGTGGGGTCAGGACATCGTGGTGGACGGCACCGGCGCGCAGCCTTATCACGCGCCCCTCTTTAGCGGCTACCTGCCCGGGCCGAACATCAACGGCAACCCGAACAGCAAGCACCCCAGCCCGCCGCGCGTGTATAACCAGCGCACGCGACCGTGTGGCGGTATGGAGATTCTCTCAAGTAAGCACTTCCCCGCAGATTGGGACGGCAATCTCATCGTAACGAACTGCATCGGGTTTCAGGGCATTCTGCGATACAAGCTCTCGGACAACGGCGGCAGTCTCGCGGGTCAGGAGCAAGAACCGATTCTGAACAGCAGCGACCCGAACTTCCGGCCCGTCGATTGTAAGACCGGACCGGACGGCGCGTTGTACTTCATCGACTGGCAGAACCCGATCATCGGGCACATGCAACACAACCTCCGCGACCCGAGCCGCGACCGCACGAAAGGCCGCATCTACAAGGTGACCTACGACGGCCGCGCGCCGTCGCAGTCGCCGCCGATCGCGGGCGAGAGCATCGAGAACTTGGTGAAGTTACTCGAACACCCCGAAGACCGCGTTCGCTACCGCGCGAAGCTCGAACTCGGTGCGCACAAGAGCGCGGATGTGATCAAAGTCGCGAAGAGCTTCGCCGAGAAACCCCGGGGCGATGACGAGGCCGGCGCCCATGCCGTTCTCGAATCGCTGTGGGTTCACCAGTACCACAACACCGTCGATGTCGAACTGCTCAATCGCGTCCTCGGCTCGAAGGACTTCCGCGCCCGCGCCGCGGCGGTTCGCGTGCTGTGCGAGTGGCGCGACCGCATCCCTGATTCGCTCGAACTCCTCAAGAAGGCGGGCGGCGACAATCACCCACGCGTTCGCCTCGAAGCAGTCCGCGCTGCGAGCTTCTTCAGCGTGCCCGAAGCCGCGGAAGTCGTCTTCGTCGCGCAGGACAAGCCCGCGGACCAGTTCGTCGATCACGTTGCGAAGGAGACCATGAAGGCGCTCGACCCGATCGTCAAGAAAGCGATCGCGGAGAAGCGGCCGATCAAGTTCACGACCGCGGCCGGCGCGCGGTACTTTCTGAAGTCCGTCGCGACCGAAGACCTGCTGAAGATGGACCGTACTTCCGCGGTGTTCCTCGAACTGTTGTTCCGGCCGGGTGTGCGCGACGAGTTCCGCCGCGAAGCCCTCACCGGCCTCGCGAAGCAGGATAAGAAGCCCGAACTCGACGTACTTGTAAGCGCGATCAAGACGCACGACGAAGGCGCCGCGACCGAGGAAAGCGTCGCGTTCGACCTCGCGCGATTGCTTTCGTCGCGCCCACATGCGGAACTCGTCGCGGCGCGTGCGGACCTCGAAACGCTCGCAACGAAGGGCCGCACCGCGACCACTCGGGAATTGGGTTACGTCGCACTGATCGCGGCCGATGTCGACATCGAAAAGGCGTGGGCGCTCGCGACCAAGAGCGTGAGCGCGCTGCAAGACTTCATCATCGCGGCGCCGATGGTGCGTGACCCCGGTGCGAGGGCCGCGTTGTACCCGAAGGTGAAAGCGCTGCTCACCGGCTTGCCGCCGGACCTCGCGAAGACCGTGGAGAAAGGTGCTTCCGTGAAGGGGCGTTACGTGCGCATCGAACTGCCCGGTAAGCAGCGCACGCTCACGCTCGCGGAAGTGCAGGTGTTCAGCGAAGGCACGAACGTCGCGCTGAAGGGCAAGGCTTCACAGAGCAGCACCGGATCGACCGGTGTCGCAAGCCGCGCCATCGACGGCAAAACTGATGGCGCGTACTCCGCCAACACTTCGACGCACACCATGGAAGGGACCGACGACCCGTGGTGGGAAGTTGATCTCGGCCGCGAAGCCGCGATCGAGAAGATCGTGGTGTGGAACCGCACCGACGGCGCGCTCGGCGGCCGGCTCGCGAACTTCACCGTTCGCATCCTCGACGCGGACAAGAAGACCGTGTTCCAGTCGCTGAAGAACCCGGTGCCGAAGGAGAACGCCGAGTTCAAGATCGGGCCGGGTTCACCGGAGCGCCTCATCCGTCGCTCCGCGATGTTCGCGCTCGCCACCGTGCGCGGCCAGGAAACCGACGCGTTCAAAGCGATTGCCAGGTTCCTCTCTGACGAAAGCGACCGCGCTTCCGCGGTGCAGGCGCTGCTCCGCATCCAGACCCGCGACTGGCCGAAGGACGACGCCAAGGCCACACTCGACGCGGTGATGAAGCACATTCGCTCGCTGCCGGTCGCGGATCGCACTTCAACGACCGCGCTCGACTTCATGCAACTCGGTGAAGGCTTGGCGGGCCTGCTACCGCCGGCCGAAGCGAAGGCCGCGCGCAAGGAGCTGGCTGACATCGGCGTGCGCGTGATCCGGGTCGGAACATTGTTCGACCAGATGAGCTACGACAAGGAGCGGTTGGTCGTCGCGGCTGGCAAGCCGGTGGAGTTCGCGTTCGAGAACACGGACATCATGCCGCACAACTTCGTGATCGTGACGCCGGGCAACTTGCAGAAGATCGGCGACGCGGCCGAAGCGTTCGCGACCACACCTGGCGCGGCGGCGGCGCAATACGTGCCCGACATGCCCGCTGGCGTGGTGCTGCTGAAGAGCAAGTTGCTCCAGTCGCGTCAGGCCGAGCAACTGAAGTTCGTCGCGCCGAAGGAACCGGGCATCTACCCGTACGTCTGCACGTATCCGGGTCACTGGCGCCGGATGCACGGGGCGCTGTACGTGGTCGCGGACCTCGAAGCGTATCAGGAGAACCCGGAAGCGTACCTCGCGAAGAACCCGTTGACCGTGAAGGACGAGCTGCTGAAGTTCAACCGCCCGCGAACGGAGTGGAAGATCGAAGAGTTGACCGACGCGGTCAAGGAAGTGGAGGCGAAGGGCGGGCGGAACTTCGCCAACGGCAAGCAGATGTTCACGGTGGGAACGTGCGTCGCGTGTCACAAGTTCGGCGGGCAGGGCAACGAGTTTGGCCCGGACCTGATGAAACTCGACGCCAAGGTGTTCAAGACCGGCGCGGACGTGCTCGACCACATCCTCGACCCAGCGAAGCGAATCGAGGACAAGTACGCGGCGTACCGGTTCGTGCTCAAGAACGAAAAGGTTCTTCTCGGCATGGTCGTTGAGGAGAAGGACGGCATCGTGAAGGTGATCGAGAACCCGCTGGCGAGCGCGAAGCCCATCGAGATCAAGGTGACCGACATCGACACGCGGACGAAGGCGCCAACGTCGATGATGTCGAAGGGGTTGCTGGACAAGCTCTCGCGCGACGAGATTCTTGATCTGCTCGCGTATGTGTGGGGCCGGGCCGACCCGAAGAGCAAGTTCTTCGGCGACGGACACAACCACTAACGCAATCGTTCTTGGCGAGCGGGGGCGCAAGCCCCCTGTTACGCCTTTGCGCGTGATTGCGTTGTTGAGCAGAACAGGGGGCTTACGCCCCCCGCTCGCCACAGAGATGGAGCCATTTCTCCCTGACCGAAGTTGGTCATGTTACGCCCGCGATTCGTGTTGGCGCTCAAGAAGTGAACCGGCCTCAAACATAGACCGAACAGCCCCGCTTCGTGAAGTCGTGTGTCGTCACGAGCCGGCAGATCGCGTTGGCGATCTTCGCGCCCCCCACCACCGACGGCTCGATGGGCGAGAGCGGTGAGTAGTCGTCCGCGTGGTCGCAGATCACGCGCAGGTCGATGAACGGAATTCTCGCGTTCACGGCGGCGCGAGAGATCACGTCGTTGAAGCCCGCGAGCGCGGCCCTTTCCGCATCGCCAATAATGGGGATCGCGTCGTAGATGGTGCAGACTGCGGTCGGCTTGTCGAGCGCGAGTACACGCGTCAGCATCGCAGTGTAAGCATCGCGAAACTCACCGATCGCGTGCGCCAGGATCGCGAGCGCCGCGCCGACTGTGCTCGCACGTTCGCGAAGCAGACCGCTGGCCGAGAGTGCGTCGTTCCCGCCGATACTCATCACGAGATGGCTCGCACCGGTCGGCACACGCGGCAACTGCGTCGCAACGTCCGCAACCAGGTGACCGTCCACCGCAACGAGCGCGGCCTTCCAGTTCGGCGGAAGCCCGCGCCGCACTTGCTCGATGACCGCTGGGCCACCGGGCACGTAACTGGCGTTGTCGAAGATCGAATCGCCGAGCAAAACGACGTCACTCATTGAGTACGCCTCAGCGGAAGAAGGGCCGCGCCGAATGCGCGGCTCTTCCCCAGACAAGACTACCCGGCCACGGGTTCATCGCCCGTTCTTATTGGCCCACATACTCGATTGGATCCGCGAAGATAAAGCCGAGGTTGTACGTCTTCGCTGCTGTGTCCCACACCGTCTGGTTGAACGGCGCGATTGCCGGGGCGTTGGCCGGGCGGCGCGTCTCCAGGTGCCCGTCCAGGAACGCCACGTTCGACACTCCCGCGAAGCGGAACTGCGTCGCGGTCACGGCGGAGGCGGTGATGGCCTTGTTCGCCACGTAGGGCGAACCGAAGTACCCGCCGAACGGTTCCGCCAGTGTCCCGCCGCTCTGCAACTGCGTTACCTCGCTGAACATGAGAGTCGCGGAGGTTGCCCCGAAGTCGGTGATCCGCTTGCCGCTCACCGGGTTCGGCCACGCCGGTTCGTTGCACAAGTGGCGGTTGTACGCGTACCCGGCGGTCAGGCCATTGTACACCTTCGTGATCGGGTACGCGTCGAACATCGGGCACGCGGTCACCTTCGTGCTGTTCTCGTAGTAGTTCGTGAGGATGCCGTTGACCGGGTCGGTCGAGAGGACATTGTAGGGCGAATTGGTGTTGCTCACGGTCGCGCCGAACCAGTACCGGCCCGCAGGCCACGCCGCCGCCGAGTCGGTGTGCGGCGGTAACTTTAGATGCGCCGACTCGTAGCTGTGGGCCGCGAGCGCGAGTTGCTTCAGGTTGTTCGCGCCTTTCATCCGGGCCGCAGCCATCCGCACCTTCTGCACGGCGGGCAGCAGCAAGCCAATGAGGACTGCGATAATCGCAATCACCACCAACAACTCGATCAGCGTGAACGCGGGGCGCGGGGGGGGAAGTCCCCGGAGACGGGAATGACACACGGGTTCGCTCCTTCTCGCCGGGTCGGGCGAGTGGTGAGTTCGGGCGCGAACCAGAGCGCGGAAACGGGGCGGGTGCTGCACGTGCAGCGGGGCGAGGAAAGACCGGCCCGTTCAGCAGCCCGGTCCGGGGCCACGAACGATGGAATGTCACCCGATGGGCAGGTCTTCTGGCTTACGGCTCTTGGCGAGCCTCGCGCGGCCTTCCCGCGGTCGTCCGCAGTGGCGTGGTAGCGCGAAGCTCTGGCCGAACACAGCAGCGGCCCTGCGCCGGAATCGCACCGGCTTCCCTTTTCGTCCGCGTCGGAAAAACCGACCCGGAACCCATCAGGCAAAATTCAACATAGCAACACTCGCCCCCGCGGCAACGCGTGAAAAGTGCGCTCCCGGCGTGCATCTTGCGCTCCGAGTGGTTACAGTGTGGCCACTCCCCTGAACCCTCTCGAAGGAACTCTCAATGCGTGTCATGTTGTGGGCCGCGACAGCGGCCGCGCTGGTCGTAGGCACCGCGTACCTTTTCATTCCGAACACCGCCGCGAAACCGGCCGACCCCGAACCGGTGCGTAAAGCCACCGGCATCGAGAAACGCGAGCCGTGGACCAAGTCGAAGGTCGTTGGTTCACCGGAACCGCCCAACCCGTACACGATGGTGAAGACCTACCCCAAAATCACCTTCAACGAGGCGCTCGAACTGACCGCAGTGCCGGGTAAGAAGCAGTGGGTGATCGCGGAGCGGTCGGGCAAGATTTACACTTTCGACATGGACCCAACAAAGGCCGAGAAGAAACTCGTCCTCGACGTGAAGCACACCATCTACGGCGTCATTCTCCATCCGAAGTTCGCGGAGAACGGCTACCTGTACCTGTCGGAAGTGGTCGATGGCAGCAAGGAGTCACCCACCGGCACCCGGCTTGTCCGCTACACCGCAGACCGCGACAAGATGACCGCCGACACCAAGAGCGAGAAGGTGATCTTCACCTGGCCCAACGGTGGGCACAACGGCGGGTGTCTCCGATTCGGCCCGGACGGTTTCCTCTACATCTCCACCGGCGACGGCAGCGGCATCGCGGACAGCCTCCAGACCGGCCAGGACGTCACCACCGTACTCGGCAAGATTCTCCGCATCGATGTGGACAAGCAAGACGCCGGCAAAGGGTACGCGATCCCGAAGGACAACCCGTTCATCAGCACGAAGGACGCACGCGGCGAGATTTGGGCTTACGGCATCCGGCAAAGCTGGAAGATCAGCTTCGACACCGCGACCGGCGACCTGTGGGCCGGCGAGATTGGCCAGGATTTGTGGGAGTCGGTGTACAAGATCGGGAAAGGCGGCAACTACGGGTGGAGCGTGAATGAGGGTAGCCACGCGTTCCGTCCGGAGCGGAAGAAGGGGCCGACGCCGATCCTGAAGCCGGTCGTTGAGCACCACCACACCGAGGCGCGCTCGATCACCGGCGGCTTCGTCTACCACGGTAAGAAGCACGCGGGGCTGAAGGGCGCGTACGTTTACGGCGACTTCGACACCGGGCGCACGTGGATGCTTAAGTACGACGCGAAGGCGGCCCGCGTGACCGAACACAAGGAACTCGCGAAGACGAACCTGCGCATCGTCGCATGGGGGCAGGACCACGACGGCGAGGTGTACGCGCTCAACTTCATCGACGGCGGCATCTACCAGTTCGCGCTCGCGCCGAAGGTCGAGTCGGTTGGCGAGTTCCCGCGCAAACTGAGCCAAACCGGGCTGTTCGCGTCCACGAAGGATCACACACCAGAGAAGGGACTAATCCCGTACTCGGTGAACTCCGAGTTGTGGTCCGACGGCGCGAGCAAGGAGCGGTTCATCGCGATTCCGGGCGCGGCGAAGATCGAGTTCGAGACAATCACCTACCCGCAGCCGGCGCCGGGTTCGGTCCCAGGCTGGCGATTCCCGAACGGCACCGTTCTCGTGAAAACTTTTGCGCTCGAAACCGCACGAGGCAAGAAGCGGCTCGAAACACGGTTGCTTGTCGCGTCCGTGTTGGGCGGAACGGAGGAGTACGGCGATCAGGTGTGGAACGGCTACACGTACATCTGGAACGACGAGGACACCGACGCGGAGCTCGCCGACAAGAACGGCGTGGACCGCGAGTACACGGTGAAAACCGCCGCCGGCGAAGCGAAGCAGAAGTGGCACTTCCCGAGCCGCGCCGAGTGCAACATGTGCCACACGGTAACTGCGAAGTACGCGCTGGGCGTGAACACCGCGCAGATGAACCGCGACCACAACTACGGTGGTGTGGTCGCGAACCAACTCGCAACGCTCGACCACATCGGCATGTTCGCGAAGAAGCTCCCGATCGCGCCGGAGAAACTCACGAAACTCGCGGACTACCGCGACGAAAAGGCGAGTCTCGACGATCGCGCCCGTGCTTACCTGCACGCGAACTGCAGCCACTGCCACCGCAAGTGGGGCGGCGGGAACGCGGAGTTCCAGCTTCTTTCAACGCTCGCGGTGAAAGACCTCGGCGTGCTGGACGTGAAGCCCGGTCAAGGTACGTTCGACATCAAGGAGCCGCGTATCCTCGTGCCGGGAGACCCGGCGCGGTCGATGATCTACCACCGCATGACGCTGACCGGGTTGGGGCGGATGCCGCACATCGCGTCGAACAAGGTGGACGAACCCGCGGTGAAACTGATTCACGACTGGATCAAGCAAATGAAGTGACCGCGCCGGGACTGCGGTTTCAGGAACGGCGTCGCGTTTGGTTGACACCTGAGCGTAAGTTTGGCAGTTGCGCTCAGCGTGTGTTCTGTGGTCTCTGCCGTATTTTATGCGCGCCCGGTACTCGGACCGGGTGCGCGGCGCGCAACAGTCGTCGTAGCCTCTCGCGTCCCGTCGGTATCGACAGTCTGTCCAGCAGTTTTCCCAGGTCGTACTGCTCGCCCACTGACGGACGGCCTGAATGCCTCCGAATCTGCGTTGGCTCTTCCACACCCGCCGCGAGTAGGCACATGGCGCGTGCCTACCGGTTACTTGACCGAGAACCGGCGGATGATCTTCGTGCGGTTGCCCTGCTTGTCCTGTACCGAAACCGTTAGCGTGCCGGTGTTCAGGCCCGCGATCGGCTGCGGCAACGTCCACTCCCACACGCCATCACCCACGAGCTTGAATCGCGGCGCGATGTTCTGGCCCAGTTCTACGCCCGCAATGTCGAAGTCTGCGGTGACCGTGAAGCTCACGGGATCGAGGCCGGTGCCGAAGTCGTGCATCCCGATCAGAATGCGCGATAGTTTGCCGTTCACACCGGGCAGCGGTGAAGTGAGCGTGAGCGTCGGTCGCTGGTCGTCGAACATCCACCCGCTCCCGCGATCGGTTGGCTTCTTCGGGTCGAACGTCTTATCGATCGGCGCGCCGAGGTCGATCCACCGCACCAGTGTGCGGCGGTCTTCGTCGGAGAGCGGCAACACCTTGCCCGCTTTCACCGCGTCCGGCGGCGGCATGATGCTTCCCTTGAAATCGCCCTGCGCGAGAATCTGTTTGTGGATCCCTTCCTTGCCCTTCGGCGCCTCCGCGGGGAAGCCATCGAGTCGCTTGCCGAACACCTTCCAGACGAGCGGGCTGCGGCGTGCCTGGAACCCGCGAACGTACTTCGTCACGCCGATGTAGTTGCCCGCGAGCGCGTTATACGTCGCCGGCAGCGGACCCGCGTTGCCCAAATCCCAGCGCGGTCCTTCCACCAACTTGTCGTCGTCGAGCACGAGCTTCCCGGCCGGTTCGTCGAGCTTGCCGCTGTGACACGCGACGCAACTCCGCGCGAAGATCGGCTTGATGTCGCGGTGGTACTCCACGTCCTTCACGGTCTTGTCGAATCGCACGCCGGTTTCGTCCTTCGTGTCCCAGTGTTGCTTGGACTCGTCCTTTGCCTTCGTGGTGAGTAGCGGCGTGTGCTTCGTGAGATCGAACACCGCGTACTCCGGTTTCGACGCGCGTGTGAGATTGAAGTCGGTCGGCTTCTGGGAGTGAGCGTGGCACCCGCCGCAGTCGTTCCGCACCTCGCCGGGGCGCACCTGATGCCAGGTCTGCGCCATGTTCAGCACCATCCCGTCCTTGTCGATCGTCTGGAATGTGAACGCGACATCCGCCGGGATCTTCGCGAGGAAGCTGGTGTCCGGGTTCCCGTCCGGGTCGAGCGGTTGTTTGCCGTCTTTCTCGAACTTGCGCACCGGGATTTCGCCGAGGATGCGGAGCCGCTCCCAGGCGTGGTTGTAGAATCGCCCCGCGACCGGAAGCGTGGCCGGTTCCATCGCGAGGATGCGCACCGCGTGGATGTCGCTGTTCTCGTATAGCCCGGCGTCGGCGCCTTGACCGCCCCAGTTGTACGGGCTGCCCATGCTGTGCGAGAACGCGTTGTACGGGTCGCCCACCGCGGTCACGCTACCTTTCGGCACCGCGCCGCGCGGGAACGATTCGCGCTTGTACATGCTCGACGTGCCGACCAATCCGAACGGCGTGCCTTCCGGCAGGTGTTTAGACGCCTTGCCGTTGTTGGTGACCGGGGTGAGCTTCTTCGGTTCGTCCACGCCATAGATGCGCTTGTACGACACGAGCGGGCGCGGCCACTGCTCGTTGTATTTCGGATCGTTCTTGATCACGAGCATCTGCCCAGGTTCGTCCACGGTCTTCCCGCCTTTGATCAGATAGAGACCGGCGTCGAGCGGGTCGTCGTAGGGGATCGGGCCGCGATTCGCACTCGGCATCGACCCTGACGACCACACCGTGAGCAAGTGATTATCCGGCGCGCCGCACGGGTGCGTGAGCTTGCCGACGCGCACCGACTTCGGGTCGCTCAGATCGGAGAGCGGCGCCGGCGTGTCGCTACCGTGCGTGAATCGCGTCAGGACTTCCATTCCGTAGGGCTGGAACGGCATGCGGAACGTGCCGCGACCGCGCATGTACATCTTCGGTACTTCCCAGCCGTGTTCCTTCGTGGTGACCGACGGGTTGTGCGCGGAGCCGAACGGCGGCACGCCGTCCGGTGTCTTCGGCGGCATCTTGAAGAACGTGCCGAAACCGAGCGTGTTCTGGTTGTAATAGAGTTCGATGACAAGGCTCTCGTCGGACAGTTGGCTCTGGAAGTGGAAGCCGTCGTCAGCGCCGCCGGAACCGTACAGCGCGCTCACCACCGGGTTCCAGTTGGTGCCGTCTGGGTGGATGCTCCAGATGCCCCACGCGATGCTACCGTGGACGCCCTGCGATTCCAGCGAACTGAAAATGACGCGGCCGTCCTTCAGGATGACCGGGTGCAGCGCGCTGCCGACGTTGATGTGCCCGATCTTCTCGACGTTCGCGCCGTCGGTGTCCATCGTGAAGAGCTGGTTCGCGACGCGCGGGTAGCCGCGCGGCACCTTCACCTGATCGCGAGTGCTGGTGAACGCGAGCCGCCCGCCCGGCAGCGGACACGGGCCGAGGTTGAACACGCCGCGGCCGAACGGCGGATTCGCTTGCACCTGTTTGCCTTCCCTGAACGCGTCGCAGCCGGTGTTCGGCGTGGACTCCTGAAACGTGAGTCGTTCGATCTTCTTGGTCTTGACGTGGACCTTGTAGATGTCCGATCCGGTGCCGAGGCTGCCGAGATAGAACCACGCGTAGTAGACCGTCTCCCCGTCAAACGACACATACGGGTCCGCGATCGAACCTTCGCGGCCTTCGACAAGCACTTCCTCCGTGCCGTCTGGGTGGAGCAGCATGAGGTCATAGCCTGCGTCGATGTTCGTCGGGTGTCCGATCTCTGGCCACGCGGACGGGCGCTCCTTCCCGTTCTTCATCACGAACCGCGGCGCGCGGACGTAGACGATGTCGTAGTCGATCTTCACCGTCTTGTCAGACGCGAGCGACTTCGGCACCGGGTCGATCCTCGGCGCTGGCAGCGCCGGGTCCGGCGGCGCTGCCAGCAGCATCGCGGCGAACGACACGCACAGCGCGACGGGGAGGTATCGCTTCAGCATGGCAGCACCGTGAGGGGAGTGAGGCGGGTGGGTGCGAATCAGCGGTTGCCGGGTTTTCCGGCATCAAAGAATATAACCTCGTCGAGTACAAACTGCACGTCAGAGCCGCCACGCGAATTGGAGACCGTTAGGAGCCTCGCGCCGGTGGAGTTGCGGAAGACGAACGACAGTGTATCGATCGCATTCGCGAACCACCGGTCGTAAAGGTCGGAGGTGGTCTTGATTTGACCGGCACGAACGCCGGATCAGCGAGCAACGGCTGGAACGTCGTCGGGTACGTCGATACCGAACTGCCGGATGGTGAAGACGCGTGCGTAGTTCTCGATACCGTTCTCGCGGAACAGCGCCCGCGCGCCGCGGAGTCGGTCCACCAGCGCCAGGACGAGGACCACCTCGCAGCCGAAGTCGCGGGCCGCCTGTGACGCCTTGAGCGCCGACCCGCCCTTCGTGAACACGTCGTCCACGATGACGACCCGCATGCCCTTCTTGAGACCACCCTCGATTTGCTTCTTTGTGCCGTGATCCTTCACTTCTTCGCGCACCCAGAACCCTTCGATCGGTTGGCCGTGGCGTGCGAAACTGATGACCGCGGACGTGATGAGCGGGACCGCGCCGACCTGCAACCCGCCGATGGCGTCGATGCCCAAGTCCTTCGTCCACTCGTAGAGCACTTCGCCGATGAGTTCGGCGCCCTCGGCGGAAACCGCGGTCATCTTCCCGTCGATGAAGTATTCGCTCTTTTCGCCCGATGCGAGGGTAAACAGTTCGCCCGGCGCGGCTCGCTTGAACGACCGTTCTTTAAGGATTTTCAGTAACCGCTGTTCGGCATCGGTCATGGTAAGCCCGCAGTGTGCGAGTGAGGCGAAGACGCTGAGGTTGTTATTGGCCCTCTGCTATCGATTGTAGGAGCGTAACCGGCACCGTACACCCGCAGCGGTCCTGCATCCACCGGACCGATTTCCCGCACCGCGTCGAGACGTTCGGCGACTTGTACAGTAGCTCAACGAACTCACTGAGGCGTGCACCGTGGCGGTCTTGTCTGGGGCATTACTCTGTTGAACTGCTGGGGAGGTCGGCTCGTGAGTCATCGTGCGATCCGGTACGTGGACGTCGGTGGAACGGCGTGTCTCCTCGCTCTGCTCGTCGGTGCGGGGGCGCGCTCCGATGATCCCGTTCCCGCGAAGGGGCAGGGCTACGCCGAAATCCGGGTCATCGACGCGGCCACCGGGCGGGGCGTTCCGCTCGTCGAATTGGAGACGGTGAACAGCCTGAAGTTCGTCACCGACAGCGCCGGGCGAGTCGCGTTCCGCGAGCCGGGCCTGATGGACCGCGAGATATTCCTCACGGTCCGCAGCCACGGGTACGAGGCGAAGAAGGACGGGTTCGGGTTCGCCGGGGTGAAGGTCAAGCCGCAGGCCGGACAGGTGGCCGAAATCAAGATCACGCGCAAGAACATCGCGGAGCGGTTGTGTCGGCTCACCGGCGAAGGCCTCTACCGCGACACGCTCTTACTCGGGCACAAGGTGCCGCGCCCGGACTCGACGCACCCGGGGAACGTCGCCGGGCAGGACTCAATTCAAGCGACCGTTTACAAGAACAAGGTGTACTGGTTCTGGGGCGACACCCAGCGAATGGAGTACCCGCTCGGGCTGTTCCGCATGGCCGGCGCGACCACCGCGGTTCCCGACCCGAAGAAGCCCGAATCCGAACCGGCTGCGGGCATCGCGTTCGACTACTTCGTCGATCCCAAAACCGGGTTCGCCCGCGCCATGATGCCGCTCGCGGAACGGCCCGAAGGCGTGGTGTGGATCTTTGGGGTGTTTGTCGTCCCGGACGAGAAGGGAGTCGAGCGGCTGGTCGGTCACTACTCGCGGCGGAAGGGGCTGACGGGCGAACTCGAACACGGCGTCGCGGTATTCAACGACACGAAGGCCGTCTTCGAGTCGGTCAAGCAACTGCCGCTGACCGAGACATGGCGCCACCCCCGCGGGCACCCGATCACGCACGAGGAGTCTGGCACGAAGTGGCTCCTGTTCGGCAGCCCGAACCCGAACGTCCGCGTGCCGGCGAACCTCAAGGATGTGCTCGACCCCGACAAATACGAAGCGTTCACCTGCGCGAAAGCTGCTGATGGCAAGCCGGAACCGAACGTGAACGCGGACGGCAAACCCGCGTGGCGGTGGCAGAAGGATCTGCCGCCGGTCGATTCAAAACTGGAACACGGTTGGGTGAAGGCCGGGAAGGTGAAGCCCGCGCACGCCCGGTTCTGCCCGGCCGACGCGGACACACCGACCGAGCGAGTGGTGCTGCACAGCGGTTCGGTCCGATGGAACGAACACCGCAAGGCGTGGGTATTGGTCGCTGGGCAGATCGGCGGGAAGTCGTCGCTGTTGGGTGAGGTGTGGTATGCCGAAGCGCCACATCCGACCGGGCCGTTCGCGCACGCCGTGAAGGTCGTCACCCACGACCGGCAGACCTTTTACAACGTGTGTCACCACTCGTTCCTCGACCGTGACGGCGGGCGCGCGATTCACTTCGAGGGGACGTACACGAACGACTTCTCCGGGAACCCCGATCGCACGCCGCGGTACAACTACAACCAGGTGCTCTACCGGCTCGACCTCGATGCCACCGCGATTCGGAAGGCTCGAACAGAGTAGCACGCGGGTTACTTCTTCGGCCCGCCCACCGGCCACGGCTCGACGTTCGCGCGCTTCGCCCAGGCGTCGTACTTCGCGGCCATCGTCTTGACGCGGTCCGGTTCCTTCGCGACTAAATCGTTCGCCTCGACCCGGTCCTTAGACAGGTCGTACAGTTCCCACGCGACGCCGTGTTTGCTGACCAACTTCCAATCACCGACGCGAATCGCACGGTTCCCTTCGTGTTCCCAGAAGATCGCGTCGCGGTCGATGGGTTTGTTCGCGAACGCCGCGACGAGGCTCCGGCCTTCGAGCGGCGTTGCCTCCTTCGGATACTTCGCGCCCGCGAGGTCGGTACACGTAGCGGCGATGTCGATGAGATGTCCCGGTTGTTTGCGGAGTTCGCCTTTCGTACTGATGCCGCTCGGCCAGTGCGCGATGAGTGGCGTGCTGATGCCGCCTTCGTGGATCCAGTGCTTGTACTCGCGGAACGGCGTGTTCGACACGTTCGCCCACCCGCGACCGTAAGCGACGTAGGTATCGGCAGCGCCGGGCATCACCTTCGGTCCCATGCGCACAGGGAAGCCGTCGCGGGTTTGCTTCGGCACGCTGCCACCCGCCGCGAACTCTTCCGGTTTCATCGCGGGGAACGTCGGCTTCTCCGGGCGCTCGATGTTCGGGTGCTCCTTGTTCCCGGTACGCCCTTGCGGTTCGGCGCATCCGCCGTTGTCCTGAAGGAACAGGATGAGCGTGTTCTCGAACTGCCCGGTCCGCTTGAGTTCCGCGATCAACTTGCCGATGCCCTGATCCATGCGGTCGATCATCGCCGCGTAGACTTCCATGCCCGCCGCTTCCCACTTCTTGTCGGTTACCTTGTCCCAATCGCCGGCTTGCGTGCTGATCCCCTGCTTCGCGTCGATGAGGCCGAGCTTCGCGGCCTTCTCGAATCGCGCCTTGCGTATTGGTTCGTAGCCGCCGTCGTACTTGCCCGCGTACTTCTTGATGTCCTCGGGTAGCGCGTGCATCGGCCAGTGCGCCGCAGTGTAGGTCACGTACATGAAGAACGGGTTCTTCGCGTGGTTCTTTGCGTGGTCCCCGACGAACGTCACCGCGTGGTCGGAAATCGCGTCGGTGTAGTAGTACGTCGCGGGCTTGTACTCCGGGTCCGCGTAAGGCGAAATCATCGTGTCGTCGCGCACGAGCGACGAGGGATCGTAGAAGCTCCCGGCCCCGTGAATCGTGCCGTAATAGCGGTCGAAGCCACGCGAAAGCGGCCAGTTGTCTTTCGGCCCGTCCTTCGTGGCGAACCGCGTGACGTGCCACTTTCCGACCGCGTAAGTTCGGTATCCGGCCGGCTGCAGCACTTCGGCGATCGTGCGGCATGAGGTGTTCAGGTTGCCGCGATAGCCGGGGTGCGCGGCGCCTTTGTCGTCCATCATGTGCCCGATGCCAGCCTGGTGCGGGTACAAGCCCGTCAGCAAGCTCGCCCGCGTCGGACAGCAGCGGGCCATGTTGTAGAACTGCGTGAACCGGAGACCGCCGGTCGCGAGCGCATCGAGGTTGGGCGTCGCGATCTCGCCGCCGTAACAACCGAGGTCCGAGAACCCCATATCGTCGGACATGATGACGACGATGTTGGGGCGAGCGGGTTCGGCCGCGCTCGCGGTCGCACCGACGAACGCGAAGACCACCAGCGCGACACTGTAACGGGTCATTTCGCCCACCTCGTGGGAGATCAAAACGTAGAGCTACTTGTCGCGTGCGGTTTCGCCGAGCGCGGCTTGCGCCGCAGCCAGCCGCGCGATCGGCACGCGGAACGGCGAGCAGCTCACGTAGTCCATCCCGACCTTGTGGAAGAACACCACGCTGTCAGGGTCGCCACCGTGCTCGCCGCAGATGCCGATCTTCAGGTGCTGGTTGTGCTTTGCCTTGCGTGCGGCGCGGCCGTTCTTGATGGCCAGGTCGATGAGTTGACCAACGCCGGCCTGGTCGATCGACTCGAATGGGTCCACCGCCCAGATCTTCTCTTTCAGATACGCGTTGCGGAACCCGTTCATGTCGTCGCGGCTCACCCCGAAGGTCATTTGCGTGAGGTCGTTGGTCCCGAACGAGAAGAACTCGGCTTCCTCCGCGATCGGCCCGGCCATCAGCGCGGCCCGCGGCAGTTCGATCATCGTGCCCACCTGATACTCGAACTTCACCCCGGCCTTCGCCATGGTTTCTTCGGCCACCTGGATCGCGCGCTTCTTCAGGATGATGAGTTCGTCCGCGGTGCCGATGAGCGGAATCATGATTTCGGGCAGCACGCTCTTGCCTTGCTTCTTCACCTCGATCACGGCCTCGATGATCGCGCGCACCTGCATGTCGCCGATCTCGGGGTACACGATCGGGAGCCGGCACCCGCGGAACCCCATCATCGGGTTCATCTCGTGCAACTCGCCGCTGCGCTCTCGCACCTTCGCGACCGTGACGCCGAGGTCGCGCGCCACGTCCGCCTGACCGGACGGGTTGTCGTCGTGCGGGAGGAACTCGTGCAGCGGCGGGTCGAGCAGCCGGATGGTCACCGGGTAGCCGTCCATCGCGGCGAAGATGCCGATGAAGTCCTTCTTCTGGAACACCAGCACCTTTGCGAGTCCGGTCGCACGAGCCTCAGGCGTTTCAGCCAGGATCACTTCGCGGATGGACGAGATGCGGGCCTTCTTCTCGGCCTCGTCCGCACCAGTGAAGAACATGTGTTCGGTGCGGCAGAGGCCAATGCCTTCGGCCCCGAACTCGCGGGCCTTCGCGGTGTCCGCGGGCGTGTCGGCGTTGGTACGGATCTTCAGTTTTCGCACCTTGTCGGCCCACGTCATCAGCGCGGCGAAGTCGCCAGTCATGCTTGGCGCAATCGTGGGCACCTTACCAATCATCACGTCGCCGGTGGTGCCGTTGATGGTGAGGAACTCGCCGGCCTTCACGGTCTTGCCGGAGATGTTGATCGTCTGGGATGCCTCATCGATCTTCATGTCGCCGCAGCCGACGACGCAAGGCTTGCCCCAACCGCGTGCGACTACGGCCGCATGGCTTGCCTTGCCACCGGTGCTGGTGAGAATGCCGCGCGCGAGGTGCATCCCGGCCACGTCTTCCGGCGACGTTTCTTTGCGAACCAGCATGATGTGATCGTTCGGGTGCTTCGCGGCGTGTTCGACTACCGCTTCGGCCGACAGGAGGACGATGCCCGACGCGCCGCCGGGGCTGGCCGCGATGCCCTTCGCCACCACTTCCACCTTCGACTTCGGGTCGAGCTGCGGTTGGAGCAGGTGGTTGAGCGAGTCCGGTGCGACGCGCTTGATCGCGGTCGTTTCGTCGATGAGCTTCTCCTTCACCATCTCGACCGCGATGCGCACCGCCGCGGTTCCCGTCCGTTTGCCGCTGCGCGTTTGCAGCATGTACAGGACGCCCTCCTGTACAGTAAATTCAATGTCCTGCATCTCCTTGTAGTGTTTCTCCAGCGCCGCGCGGATGCCCACCAACTGCTCGTACACTTTCGGCATCTCGTCGTTCAACTGCGCGATCGGTTCCGGGGTGCGGATGCCCGCGACCACGTCTTCGCCCTGCGCGTTGATGAGGTAGTCGCCGTAGAAGACGTTCTCACCGGTGTTCGGGTCGCGTGTGAACGCGACCCCGGTGCCGGAGCCGGATCCCATGTTGCCGAAAACCATTGCCTGCACGTTCACCGCGGTGCCTTTCAGCCCGCTGATTCGCTCGATGCGGCGGTACTCGATGGCCTTGTTCCCGTTCCACGAGTTGAACACCGCGTTGACCGCGAGGAACAACTGCTTCTTCGGGTCTTGTGGGAAGTCGTCCTTGACGTGCTTCTTGTAAACGGCCTTGTACCGCTTCACGAGTTCCTTGAGGTCGTCGGCGCTCAGGTCGGTGTCGAGTTTGACGCTCTTCGCCTCCTTCATCGAGTGGAGTTCGTGCTCGAACTCGGCATGTTCGACGCCCATCGCGGTGGAGCCAAACATGTCAATGAGCCGGCGGTAGCTGTCGTAAGCGAACCGCGGGTTACCGGTCTTCTTGGCCAGCCCTTCAACGCTCGCGTCGGTGAGACCGAGGTTGAGGATGGTGTTCATCATGCCGGGCATGGAGAGCGCGGCGCCGGAGCGCACGGACACGAGGAGCGGGTCTGCGGGGTCGCCGAGCTTCTTCCCGCCGAACGCGGCCTCGACCTTCTTGAGCGCGTCCTCGATGGCGGGGATGGCCGCGTCCGGGATCTTCTTGCCCTGTTCGTAGTAGGCGGCGCAGACTTCGGTCGTGATGGTGAAGCCGGGCGGCACCGGGATTCCGATGCGACACATCTCGGCGAGGTTAGCACCTTTTCCGCCGAGCAACTCTTTCTGGCCCTTCGCATCAATGCCGGTGTCTTCCGCCGTCTTGCCGCCGAAGAAGTAAACGTGCTTCGCGCTCATTGTCGTCCGTTGTGGGGAGTGATTGCCGCGTCGCGGCGTGTGTGCACGAGATGATTTACGGACGCGAGCCGGGCGCGGCAAAGGTGGGGCGTGAGGTCGCGCCTCACACCTTCAACTTCTCGCCATACTTCGCCTTGAGGCGTGCCTTGTCCGCGTCGGCGAGCCGGCAGCCGGTCAACACCAACTCGCGCAGTTCCGGCGGCACCTCCGCTTTCAGCAGCGCCGACACGCCCGCCATGCCGATGTTGTTGCCCGACAGGTCGAACACACGCAGCGTGTTCACGAACGCGGCGCCGAGCAATGCGGCGACACCGGCCGACTGGACGCGGCACGCGGACAGTTTCAACTCGCGTAACTTGAATCGCGCGAACGCAGTCGCGAGCGCAGCGGCCCCGTCATTGCGAAGCGGGTTGCTCCCGAGATCCAGCGACCAGAGTTTCGCAGGGTCGAAGCCGACCGCGAGGTCAGGCAGTTCCGCGGCACCGATGCCCGCACGCATCGCGGCGAACTGCGTCACGCGTTTCGCGCCGGTACACGCTTTCAGTCCATCGAACAGCGAGCCGGTGTCGTTTCCGCGGCCCGTGACACCGACGATCACCTCTCTGCCGATCGCGCGGCTCACGTTCCACTGCGTGAACGCGCCCATGAGTTGTTCCCGGTCGGGCGCGTCGAGCACAAGCGGGAGGCATTCCGCTTCCTCGATCTCTGTGTCGTACAGACTAAGACCCGTCAATTTCGGGAAGTTCTTCGCGGCGAAGATCGCGGCCGCGCCGCGTGCGGTAATCGGGTTCATGGTCAGGTCGAGGTGGACGAGGTTCGCGAAACTCTTCGACTTCGCGAGCATCTCCGCGTCGGCGTCAGTCAAGCCGCAGTCCAGCATCCGCAGCGATTCGAGCGAACGCAGCCCGGTGGCCCGCGACAGCGCAGCGACGGCGGCCCCGCCAATGTTAGCGGCTTCGATTTCGAGCGTCTTGAGTTGCGACAGCACCGGGCTGTTCGCGAGCGCCGCGACACCCGCACGCGACAGTGACCATACATCCAGACGGAGGACGCGGAGGTCGCTCAGGTCGGCCGCGAGCAGCGTGGGGATGTCCGCATCGCCCAGCATCGCGCCGCTACCAAGCGAGAGGCGCGGCGCCCGGCTCAGACGCCCTGCCCGCGCCAGCACTTCCAACACCCGCGGCGTAAGGTTCATGTAGTTGCGTTCCTCCAGTTCGCCCGTGGGCGGCACCGACTCTCCGCGCTGCGCCTGCACCAGATCGTCGAACACCTTGCGGACACGGCTGTGAACCTTCACGCGCGCGAGCCGGCCCGTTTCGCGCGATTCAGCGGTGTCCGCCACGAGCCGGAACAGCACCTCTTCTGGAAGGCGGAACCGCGACACGTCCAGTTCGCCGATGTTCGTCAGCAGCGGAGCGAGGTCCGCGTCGAAAGCGGCGTAGGAGTAGTCCATCTTCATGTTCTCGACCCATCCGTTGCGGAACAAGCCCGCGAGCCGCGCGGGCAGCGAGCCGAAGTCGCGGAAAGACGACGGGTCCGCGTTCAACCGGAGAAACCCGCGACGGAGTTCGTAAGTCGCGCGTTCCGGCAGCGGCTCGATCTGCTTGCGGAACTTTGCGGTCAGTGGCTTGAGCAGTTTCGTTAGTTCCTTGTGCCGCTTCTCGCTCGGCTTGAGGCGATACTGCTCGCACTGGTAACGGATGAGCGCGGCGCGGTCGGGTTGATCGTTCTCTTCGAGGAAGTCCGCGAACACGAGTCGTGGGGTGTCTTCATCAGGGTTCGCGAACACGGCGCGCAGGAGTGCATCGAAATCGCTCGCGGCCGTCTTGGGCGGCTCTGCTTCCGAGCGCAACTCCGGGTGATCGACCAGATAGATCAAGAGCGCGAGCGCGTGTTTGCACGGATTCTTGTAACTGGGGCAGGTGCATTCGCAATCGAAAACGTCGCCGTTCCGTCGCACGGACACCTGGTAAACGTCGGTGAGACCGCGGCACACGACCCACCACCCGCGGTTGTCCGTGGTGGGTTCGACCGTGCCGAACCCGCCCTTCTTGAGCACCTTCCGCGCGGCCGGGAGCGAAGCTTCGTCCGGCGCCAGAGACTCGACGTACTGCTTCGTCCATGCCGTCGTGTCGGTGTTCTTCGTCTTCGGCATGTTGCCACCTTTGCCACCAAGAGTGTTTCCTTCATTACTGAACCACGCGACGGCGCACTCTGCAATGGCGTTGTGGAAAACTGGGCAACGCAACGCGAATCCGCTCTCGACACCATTTCCCGCGTCCGCTATCTCGGCATCCAATTCCTCACGGGGTATGGGCATGAACCGTCTCGCCGCGTCGGTCGCGGGTCTCGCGCTTCTGCTTTCGACCGGGTGTACCCACGACGGCGAGTGGTCCCTGTCGAAGACACTCGGCTGGGATGACGAGCCGCGCAGTTTCGACCCGAAGAACCCGCCGAAACCGTCGCTGCCGGTTGCGGAGCGCGTTGAAGTGCTCAGCCGGAAGATCATCGTGCAGAACACGTTCACGGGCATCGAACCACTCATCTTCACGGTAGGCGTGAAAGAGTCGGTGTTGTTCCACCGCGGCACGGCGGAGCTGTACATCAGCGAAGGCCTAGTGAACAAATGCAAGACGGAAGCTGAACTCGCGGCGGTGCTGTGTGCGGAGTTGGGTCAGATGGTGGCCGAGAAGCGCGCGGCGAAGGGATTGGGGCGCGACGTGGACCCGATCAAGGACTCGGGTCACGGTGGCGGTCCGGTGCTGGGCGGCGGCACGCCGGTCGATCCCGGCCGTCAAGCGGAACTCGCGATGCACGAGAATCGCTACCCGCGCGGCAACGCGGGCGTGGACGCGATCGACGCGGACAAGACTGCGCGCGAGTTGTTGAAGGGTGCTGGCTTCGACCCGGCCGATTTGGACCGCGTGGAACCTCTGTTGAAGCAGTCCGACCGCGGCGAGAAGATCCGCAAGCAGATGAGCAGTTCGGCCCCGGCACCAGTCTGGCAGAAGTAACCGCGCGAAACAGTTCTCGCGCCGCGGTGTCATCAACTGCAACCGGACGCGCGGTACGGTCTCACGCTTCTTTTCTTTCGCAGTGAGAGAATATTCCTGTCTGGGACTGGCCCCGAGGGAACCACGTCATTCGCAACAACCGAACCGGAACTCGACGCGGCCGTGAAACGTCCCTGGCACGGCGCTGTGGTCGCGGCGTTCTGGGCGATGGCAATTGCGCTGTGTGCAGGTGGCATCAGGGCACTCGCTCTCGTTCTCATGGCTCAAACTCTCAATTATCTCAACCGCCCCGGAAGCCAACGCGGTCGGAGCCTGTCTGGTTTTGGCCAGCACGGCGAGTGTTTCTGGTCTCATCGCGGGCGTCCTCGTCGTCTTGATTCGCGGCGGAGCGAACGCCACTTCCCTTCTCTTTAGGGGTAGGTTTTCTTCGCGTTGTTCGCGCTTGCCACTTCGCGCGTGCCCGGTAGTTTGTAAACACCCTTTACGAAATCCGTCACTCTCCCTCGAAATGGGTGCCACCGTGTCCGTGTTCCTTCGCATTTCCGTTGTCGCGGCCCTCGCGGTCGTGGTCGCGTGTGTTCCGGCGTGCGGCAAGAAAGACCCCGCTGCGGCCGGCAAGATCAAGATTGGCGTCGTCACCAACTGCACCGCCGACTTCTGGAGTATCTGCGAGGCCGGCGCGAATAAGGCCGCTGCGGAACACAACGTCGATCTTCAGTTCCGCCAGCCCGAAAAAGCGTTCGACGCGAAGGTGCAGATGGAGATCGTCGAGGCCTGGGCGAAGCAGGGTCTGGACGGCATCGCGGTCAGCGTCATCGACCCGGACGGGCAGACCGAGGACCTGACGCGCATCGGCAAGAAGGTGCCGCTCATCGCGATGGACAACGACGCCGACAAGACCGGCCGCAAGTGCTACATCGGCATCGACAACTACGAGGGCGGGAAGGCCGCCGGCCGGCTGGTGAAGAAGGTGCTGCCCGACGGCGGCACGGTCGCAATCTTCATCGGCAGTACGAAGTCGGCTAACGGTAAGGCGCGCGTGCAGGGCGTGCTCGACGAACTCGCGGGCGAGAAGGACGCGAAGGGCGCGTCGGGCAAGCACCCGCAGAAGGCGGACCTCGACGTGAAGACCTACGGCAAGTACCACCTCGTGGACGGCGCCGCGAAGGAAGACGGCGGGCCGGACAACGCCCAGAAGACCGCCGGCGCGGTGCTGGCCCGCGTCAAGGGGATGCCGAACCTGTGCATGGTCGGCCTGTACGCGTACAACCCGCCCGCGATCCTCAACGACGCGAAAGCGAAGTCGATGGCAAAGGAAATCAAGATCATCGGTTTCGATGAAGATTGGGAGACGCTGAAGGGGATCGCCGCAGGCGAGATCGAGGCAACCGTGGTGCAAGACCCGTTCGCGTATGGGTACGAGTCGGTGAAGGCACTCGCGACGAAGAACTACGACCTCAAACCGATCGCTTACCGGGTGGTCACCAAGGACGGCGACGGCACCGCGGCCGGGCCAAAAGTGGCCGACTTCGAGGCCGACCTCCGGGCCAAAATCGAGGCGGGCAAGAAGAAGTAGATTGTTCGTAGGGTGGGACAAGGCTTTGCGCCGTCCCACGTTTCCGCCGCGCCAACGAGAAGACGTGGGACGGCGCAAAGCCTTGTCCACCCTACGAAACTCTCCCATGCCCACCCCGCGACTCGCGATCACCAGCGCCCGCAAGCAGTTCCCCGGGGTGCTGGCACTTGACGGCGTTTCGCTCACACTGGCGCCCGGCGAGGTACTCGCGGTCGTGGGCGAGAACGGCGCCGGCAAGTCCACGCTCATGAAGATCGTCGCGGGCGTCTACACACCGGATGCCGGCGAAGTGCTCCTCAACGGCGAACTGATCCGCTTCCCCGGCCCGGCGGAAGCCATCGCCGCGGGCGTCACGCTCATCCACCAAGAACTCAACCTCGCCGAAAACCTGACGGTAACCGACAACCTGTTTCTCGGCCGCGAACTCACTCGCGGCGGGGTTCTTCGCACGCTCGACCGCCGCGCGATGAGCGAGCGTGCCGTGGCGCTGCTCGCCCGCGTGGGGTTATCGGAAGACCGCGCGAACGTTCGCGTGGAAGGCCTCCCACCAGGCGAGAAGCAGCTCGTCGAAATCGCCCGTGCGCTCGGAACGCAGGTTCGCGTTCTCATCATGGACGAACCCACGTCGAGCCTCACGCAGAAGGAAACCGAACAACTCTACAAGGTCATCGATGCGCTGAAGGCCGATGACGTGTCGGTGCTGTACATCTCGCACCGCCTCGCCGAAGTGAAACGCGTCGCGGATCGCGTGACCGTGCTGCGCGACGGCAAGAACGCGGGCGAACTCGCGAAAACCGAGATCACGCACGACAACATGGTGCGGCTCATGGTCGGGCGCGACCTGAAACAGTTCTACCCGAAGGTCCACCGCACCGGCACCGGCGGCGCCGCGGTGCTGAGTGTTCGCGACGTGCGCTACGCGCGGGGCCCAGAAACGCCCGCGAGCTTCGAGGTGCGCGCCGGCGAGATTCTCGGGATGGCCGGGCTGGTCGGCGCCGGTCGCACGGAGTTGTCCGAAGCGGTCTTCGGCGTGCGCGCGCTCGTCGCGGGGGGGCTTCTGCTCAACAACGAATCGCTCCGCGTCCGCTCGCCGCGGGACGCAATCAACGCGGGCATTCTGCTCGTGCCCGAAGACCGCAGGTTACACGGGCTGGTACTGCCCGAAAGCGTCGGCTTCAACCTGAGCCTACCGAATCTCGACCGACTCACTTCGCTCTTCGGCGTGAAACGTCGCGGAGAGGCAGACCTTCATAGCACCTGGATTAGCCGGCTCCGCGTTAAGACCCCGAGCGCGGCGCAACCGGTCGGGCTGCTTTCGGGCGGGAACCAGCAGAAGGTCGTTTACGGCAAGTGGCTCGCGCGCGGCCCGAAGGTGCTGATCCTCGACGAGCCGACCCGCGGCGTGGACGTGGGCGCGAAGGCCGAGATCTACGCGCTCATTGATGAACTCGCGGGCAAGGGCGTCGCGGTGTGGATGATCACGAGCGACATGGAAGAGTTGCTCGGGATGTCCGACCGCGTGGTGGTGATGCACGAGGGCCGCGTGGCTGGCGAACTCGCTGGAACGAAGTTAACGGAAGAGAATGTGATGCGACTCGCGACCGGGGGATGGAATGCAGAAGGGGAGAAGGGGTGAGGGGAGAAGGGGAGATCAAGACGAAAGTACCGGGGCTTTGATCTTGTCTCTCTTGCTCCCTCTCACCCCTTCTCCCCTTCTCTTAACAGGGCGGCAACATGACTCGCATTTTCGGCGTGCTCGGCCTTGTGCTGGTACTGTACGGTGCGCTGTTCGCCTCGCACGACAAGGCCGGCGAGGTCGGCAACCTGATCGACGTGGCCAACTACCAGGGCCAGTACGGGATCATCACGCTCGGCGCGGCGCTGATCATCATCACCGGCGGCATCGATCTGTCCATCGGCTCGGTGGTCGCGTGTGGGGCGGTTCTGTTCGGCGTGCTGATGAATCGCGGCGTTCACCCGTACCTTGCGGTGCCGGTCGTCGTGTTGTTCGGTGCGTGCGTCGGACTCGTGAACGGGTTGCTCATCACGCGACTTCGTCTGCAATCGTTCCTCGTGACGCTGTGCGGCATGTTCATCTTCCGCGGCGTCGCCCGGTTGCTGGGCGACACGGTGAGCATGTCGCGCGTCGCGCAGGCGCACCCGGAGTTCGACGGCGCGTTGCGGAACATCCGCTACTTGCTCGTTGGAAAATCCCCGACCGACGGCGAGCTCCTGTTCCCGGCGCAGTTCGTCCTGCTGTTGGTTCTGGCCGCAGTGGTGGGATTCTTCCTGCACCGCACCGCTTACGGACGCTACTGGTACGCGATCGGACACAGCGAACTGGCCGCGAAATACGCGGGGGTGAACGTGGACCGGCACCGCGTGGTGGTGTACGTCGCATGTTCGTCGCTTGCGGCGTTGGTGGGTGTGCTGTTGTTCCTCAACTCGCCGTCGGTGCAGTCCGACAATGCCGGTCTAGGCTGGGAACTGTACGCGATCCTCGGCGCGGTGCTGGGCGGATGCAGCCTCAAAGGGGGCGAGGGCACGGCAGTTGGAATGGTGCTGGGCGCGATGGTGTTGCCGATCATCGAGAGCATCGTCAACTTCCGGGGCGACAAGAGCGACGTGATCCCCGCAGTGGTGGGCGTGACACTGTTGATCGGCACCGTCGTGGACGAACTGATCCGGCGCCGTTCGCGGGTCCACAGGTAGCGACGCCATGCCGGAACTGCGTGAGTGACAACGCGTTGTCACTCGCGTTTGACACGCTGGCCGCGCCGCACATCAATCCGCACAGCGGGCGCTTGCTTTCCCCGCACGCCGTCTCTACCATCATCCCATCACCGCGACCGTTCGACGCGGTCACACGGGGCGGGTGCTCAACGAACGGGTGCCCGCAGTTCCGCCACTGGGCGCTCGACGTCACAAGACGCTCGGTCCCTCCACCGCACTACACGGAGGTGACTCTATGGGGAGGAAAAAGGTGGACGTCTCCGCGATCTCGCTCACCTCGCTCCGGGCAGCACGCCTGTACCGCCTGCTCACACTACTCCGTGGTGGCCCGCAGACGCGGGCGTCGCTCCTCAGACGGCTTAAACTCGACGTCCGTGGGTTTTACCGCGACCTCGAATCGCTTCGTACTCTGGGCATTGAAGTCAGCGCCGGTGATGACACCAAGTACGTGCTAGTGGGCGAAGTGGACGACGCGCTCGCGAAGTTGCCGTTCCCCGATCCGGGGTTGAACGTGCGGGATGCGCTTCAACTCGCCAACGGCAGCACCTCGGCACACCGTAAGTTGAAGCAGCGGGTGAACTCGTTCCTCAACGGCCCGCGCGGCGGCCCGAACAAGCCCCGTTAACAGTCAGTGCAAAATGAGAAGTGAGGATTAAAAGGCAGAAGACCAGAGGCAATCACGCTTCTGGTCTTCTGCCTTTCAATCCTCACTTCTCATTTTGCACTCCTAACTTCTTCTTCTGGAACTCCTTTCGCATGGTGCGAACGCTGTCCTGCACCGCGATGGGGAGTTTCGAGCCGAGCAGGTTGGCCCCGTCGAACCAGCCCTTGGGTTCGCCGAAGATGACGTGCTGCTCGACGAACATCGCGCCGGCTGGTTCCGCGAGTTTGGTCACTTTCACGTACATCGCGGCCCCGGTCCACAGGTTCGGGTCGCCGACCTTCACCGCACCGGTGTCTTTCGTGATCGATCGCCACTGGTTCGGGAATTCCTTGTCGTTCTGGAACCGCGGGTCGATCTCGGCCGCAGCCACGACCGAATCGCCGTTGCGGCTCCACATCGCGTGCCCGGTCGCCTTGAGCCGCACCTTCTCCAAAAAGTCGAACTCGATCGTCCCGTAGCTTTCGCGCTTCTCGTCGCCCTTCTTGATCACGATGTTCCGCTTGGCGAGGTCGGCGGCCACGAGCGGCCCGCCTTTCCCGCCGTTCCCGCCCGCCTTCCCCGAGGTCAGGAGCTTGTCGAGGAACTTGTCGTCTTCGATCAGTTTGAAATCGCCGTTGATCACGAACCACACATCCACCCCGCGAGCCGGCGCCTTCGGGTCTGCCCCCGCGATGTCGCGAATCTTCAGGAGTTGCGGCGCGAGAACAGACGGGCGCGTGAACTCGTCGTAGGCGTAGTCCTTCGCGATCACCGCCTTGATGATCGCCGTCTGTTGTGCCGCGGTCAGTCCGTCGGCCATCGTCGGCGCAGGGAACTTAGTTTTCAAGTTAGTCCCAACCTCAAGACCCTCGTCGAGCAACCGCTTGAACAGCGGGTTCTGTTCGTCGTGCTTGGTTGGCGCGGCCGGTTGCGCCGGCGCGATCGCGAGAGCGGCGAGGAGTATCGCGTTCATTGGAGAACCTTCCTGAGAATTACGGGCGCGATTGGGCGGTCATTTTCCGCAAACCGTCTTCGAGGGCGTGGGCCTCGTTGGGGGTGAACTTCGTCTTCCCGGCCAGTTCGCGCAGTTCGGGCGGGAACGGCATCTCTACCCGATACGCGGGCAGTTTGTCCACCGCGAACGACAGGTCCGAGGGTCGCCCGCCGTTGAACTCCGCGGGGTCGGGGACCATTTCCACCTCATCGATGCAGTTCGGTTCGATCCGAACGGCGCGTGTCAGATCGGCGCACTCACCGCCCTCGCCCCCGAGGAGCCAGAGCAGCACGTCGAGCGCGCCGGTTTTCGTGTCCACGAGCAGCGCGTAGCGGTAACGGATCGTCCGGTGTTTGGTTCCGCAACGGGAGATCACCGGTGTGTCGAGGAGAGCACACGACGGACCGTGAACCGGAATCAGCGCCTGCTTCTGAATGCGGTAGCCGGTGGTCAGCACCTCATCCTTGATAAAGTTCATCTCGGCACCGTGCTGGCGCGCCGTTTCCGTTGTGATGACCACGTCGCGACCGTTCACGTTCGTACCCAAGCCCAAGCCAATCGCACGGAGCCGATACCGCGTGCGATCGCCTTGTTGCTCCCGCACCACGTCCGCGGTGAACGCGGTGAACATCCACGCGACCATGCGGATCGTCAAGTCGCGACCGATGATGGGCACGCTCGGTACGTGTGCCTCTTCACTCGGTCGGACGCGAGGCAGGCTCTTGATGACAAGATGCGACCAACCGGTTGGTGCGGAACGGTCCACGAACGTGCCCGGTGCAATGGTTTCAGGCGCGATGGCGCTCACATCGTACTCGTTCGCCCACGCCGGCGGAACCGGGGTCGGACGCAACAGCACGGCCATGCCGCCCGCGAGAAGCACCGCCAGCACAACGGCGACGAGAGCAAGAAAGACCTTTCGGGAACGCATGTTCGACTCCGCGCGAAGCGGAGGTTGAGGATACGGCGCAGCAGAAAATGTTGTAGCGTCTGGCCACGGGCGCCCGACGCTGCAACATTTCGTGTCCATCAAGTCTTCGGTTCGGAGCCGTTACTCGCGCTTGCTCGCGGGAAGACCCAGCATCGCGGCCCACAGTGGTAACAGAAGGTACTTCCCGGCGAGGGCGCACGACGCGCTGCCCAGAATCGTCCCGGCGGTGCCGAGCAGCGCGGCGGCGTAAGGGCCGCTGTGCAGGTCGTCCGCGAGACTCACGCCCGTGACCGCGCCAACGGCGGCTCCGGTCATCGCACCGAGTTGCAGAACCCAATCCCCTAGTGAATCGCGGGTTCCGCGTGCGTCCTTCGTCCACTGCGCTGTTGCCATCTCACCATCCCCTCTTCTTCAGCTTCCACGCTGCGTGTTGAACACCCCATTCGAGTAAATCCGCCGAACAACCGACGCAACCGTGTCCGAAACGAGCGACAGTTCTGGTTTGTCCACCGAACACAAAATACGATTGTGCCAGTGTTTGACGCGATCCTTGAACGCGGCCACTCGATTCGCACACACTTCCTTCATGAAATCTACACACATAGTATCGGTGACCCAAGAGGAAAACTGTCGCGTCACGTGGAATCTTCGCTGCAAACGAGAAAGTCGTAGCTATCGACACATTTCAGAACCGCCCTCTGCTCCCTCGGTACTGGGCCACGACCTGATTATCGGGCGATTGGGCGAAGGCGAGACAAACCGCGCGGCGAGCCGGTCGGCCGGGACGACTGGAGCGGTGGTGCGGGTTGCGACGGATGCGATTCCGTACCGGCCTCTCGGACGTGTCCGCCACGAAATCGGAAGCAGTCGGGCGATTCGCGAGGTGAGATGTTTCGCGGGAAATGAAAAGCCGAGCGAACTTGCGATCGGACCGAAAATTTGTACCCGGCGCCACGCCCGTCGTCGAACGGTTGCCAGCGCGAACCGTCGGGTAACGGAAGGGTCGAGACCGCCACTATTATGCGGATCCTACTTGGCGAGGTCGCAAAACAGAACCGGTCTCCCTGCGTCGATTCACTTCGCCCGCGATCCTAAGCCGATCCTTCCGACACGTCAACGGGTTGATCGAGGAGGTCGCGCACCACGCGCGACAGCGAGTCAGCCGTGAACGGCTTGCTCAACAGCTTCGCCGTCGCTTTTGCCAGACCGCACTCGACCGACACGTTTTCCGAGTACCCGGACACGAACAGCACCTTGATCCCCGGGCGCAGCGCCACAACCTTCTGCGCCAATTCGCCGCCGCTCATCCCCGGCATCACGATGTCGGTGACGAGCAGCGGGATCAGACCAACGTGTCGGTCGAGCAGTTCCAGTGCCTTGGCACCGGAGTCGGCTTCGATGACCGTGTAACCTTTCTGCGCCAGGAGTATCGTGATGACGAGCCGCACGCCCGCGTCGTCGTCCACGACCAGAATCGTTTCGGTCCCGCGGTCCGGGCTCGCGGGTGCGTCGGCACCCACTGCGGTGACCGGCGACTCGATGACCGGGAAGTACGCGCGGAACGTACTCCCGCGCCCGACGGCGCTGACCACTTCGATGTCGCCACCGCTCTGCCGAACGATGCCGTACACGGTGGACAAACCTAGCCCGGTCCCCTCACCCAATCCCTTCGTGGTGAAGAACGGCTCGCAGATCTTGGCCCGAATCGCGTCGGTCATTCCGCACCCGGTGTCGGTCATTTCGAGCATCGCGTACCGGCCGGGCGGAAGGCCGAGGATCTGCGTGCCGGCGCGCACGTCGTCGGTGCGAATCGCGAGCCGTCCGCCGCCGGGCATCGCGTCGCGCGCGTTGAGCGCCAGGTTCATCACCACCTGGGTGATCTGTGTTGGGTCGGCCATCACCGACCCGAGGTTCGGGTCGGTCGCGGTCACGAACTCGATGTGGCTGCCGATCAGCCGACGAACCATTCCGTCGGTGTCGCGAAGCAGGGTGTTCAGATTGAGCACGCACGGGAGCAGAACTTGCTTGCGGCTGAACGCGAGGATTTGTCGGGTCAGCGCGGAGGCCCGCTCGCTCGCCGTCTTCACGTTCTGGAGGTACTCGCGGGTCTCCGCCGGGGACAAGGCGCCGGACAGGAGCAGTTCGCTGAACCCGGCGATGACGGTCATGATGTTGTTGAAGTCGTGTGCGACCCCGCCCGCGAGTCGGCCAATCGCCTCCATCTTTTGCGACTGCCGCAGGCGTTCCTCCAGGTGCCGGCGCTCGGTCACGTCGCGGAACACCAGGACCGCGCCGGCGATCCGGCCGGTGGCGTCGCAGATCGGCGCGGCGCTGTCGTCGATCGACAGTTCGCTCCCATCCCGGCGCACCAGGGCGGTCCCGTCGGCGAGCGCGGCCGCCTGGTGCGTCAGGAGCGCCTCCATCGCGGGGTTGGTGACCGGCTCGCGGGTCCGCTCGGAGACGATCGGGAACACCTCCACAACCGGGCGCCCCTGGGCCTCCGCGGCGGGCCAACCCGTGAGTTTTTCGGCCAGACCGTTCATGAACCGGACCCGGCCGACCTCGTCGGTCGCGATGACCCCGTCGCCGATACTCCCGAGCGTGGCCGCGAGCCATCGCTCGTTCTCGCGGAGGCGGCGTTCCATCTCGTGCTTGTACAGCGCCATCTCGATGGCGGTCTGGAGGTCGCGGTCATCGTAGGGCTTGAGGATGTAGCCGAACGGCTCGGTGATCTTGGCCAGGCGGAGCGTGTCCGGGTCGGAGTTGGCTGTCAGGTACACGACCGGCAGGTCGAGTTGCCTGCGGATGCACGCCGCGGCCTCGATCCCGTCTATGTCCCCTTCGAGCCGGATGTCCATGAGCACGAGGTTCGGTCGCAGTTCGGTCGCTTTGCGGACGGCCTCGGCGCCGCTCGCGGCCAGACCGGACACCGTGTAGCCCAGGTTCACCAGACGCTTCTGGATGCCCAGAGCGATGATACGCTCGTCCTCGACGATGAGTATGCTGGTTGGCGGCATCAAATAACCCTCTCTTCAGTCCGAAGAGAAAAACAGGGAACTGAGGTGAGGACAGAAGTCGGAGGTTTAGCGTTGGACCTGCAGGGAGCACCAGCGATAATCCCTGGCCCCTCCGGGGCCAACGCTAAACGAGTTTGTCTTCTGTCTTCAGCCTTCCGGCTTTTACGCGCGTGACGGGAACCGGACGGTGAACCGCGTACCCCCGGTGCGATCCATCGCGAGTTCTCCGCCGAGTTGTTCGGCCAGGGTGTTCGCGAGTTGAAGCCCGAACGACGTGGCGCATCGGAAGTCGAAACCGTCTGGCAGTCCCACCCCGTCGTCAGCAACGGAGAGCACGTACGACCCGACCCCGGCGTATTCCAAGGACACATTGATGATACCACCTTCTCGGCCCACGAACGCGTACTTCAGGCAATTCGAGACCAACTCGTTGACCAACAGGCCGCACGGGATCGCGAGATTCAGCGGCACGGGGGGAAGGGACACCGACACCGTTAGACGAACCGCCGCGTCGGCCCGGTACGCGTGGAACAGGTCTTCCGCGAGCTGCCGGACGTAGCTTCCGAACTCGATACTCGCGAGGTTCTCGGACCGGTAGAGTCGCTCGTGGATCAGGCCCATCGACCGGACCCGGTCGCGGCTCTCGCGGAACGCGGTCAGCGCCGCTGGGTCGGTGATCCCGTCGCTCTGGAGGTCGAGTAGCGTCGAGACGATCTGCAGGTTGTTCTTCACCCGGTGGTGGATCTCCTTGAGCATTACCTCCTTCTCGTGGACCGACGCGAGGAGGCGGGTCTCGGCCCGTTTCCGCTCCATGATGTTCTGGATCTGGGAGATAAAGTACAGTGGCTGCCCCCTCGCGTCGCGGACCAGCGAAACGGCCAGGAGGATGTGGACCGCGTCCCCGGTCTTGTGGAAATACCGCGCCTCTCTTTGGTACGTCGCCAGTTCGCCGCTCAGAACCATCCCGACCAGCGCGAGGTCAGCGTTCAGGTCGTCGGGGTGGGTGATCGTCTGGACGTCGGTCGCGAGGAGTTCGGCCTCGGTGTACCCGACCAGTTCGCACACGGACTGGTTCACTTTTAGCCAGCGCCCGTCGGGGGCGATGAGGGCCATGCCGATGGCGGCGTGATCGAACGCGCTGCGGAACCGCTCCTCGCTGTCCCGCAACGCGGCGGCGCGGGTCTCGGCCACGGCGGTGCGCTCGGCGACCCGGTGTTCGAGTTCGACGTTCAGCCGCCGCACCTCCTCCTCGGCCAACTTCCGCTCCGTGATGTCTACCGAGAACCCGATGATCCCGGTGACTCGGCCTGTCTCGTCGCGGTACGGGAGTTTGGTGGTCTGGAGCCACCGGGGACCAGAGGACGTGTGGAGCGGCTCGAGGATGTCCCACACTCCACGACCTTCGGCCATGATCTTCTCTTCGGCCTGTCGGTAATCGTCTTTGCGCGGGGAGCCGAGTTCGGAGTCGGTCCGCCCTTCAATCGCCGCGCGCGGCAGTCCGATCAGCCGGATTACTTCGTTGTTCACCCGCACGAGCCGGTGGTTCCGGTCCTTGTGGAAAATGAGTGCTGGCACGGTATCGAGGATCAGTTGCAACTCGGTACGCTGCCGGGTCAGTTCGGTCTGAGTGGACTTCAGTTCTTCGATGTCCGTGTATGTGCCGAACCAGCCTCCGCGTGCGCCGTCGGGACCGATCACGGGAACGGCCCGCGCCAGGAACCACCGATACACGCCGCCGGACGCTGGGCGTAGCCGGAACTCGTACTGGAACGCGGTCCCGGCCCGGTGCGTGATGGCCCACGCGGCCGTCATGCGAGACAGGTCGTCGGGGTGGATCACGCGGGCGAGTTCGTCGGGGCTCACGCCGGTCAGCCCGGTGTACTCACGCCACCGCTGGTTCAGGTACGCGGTGACGCCGTCCGGGGTTGTAGTCCACACGATCTGCGGCAGCGACTCGGCGAGTTGTCGGAACTGAGACGCGCTCACTCGCAGCGCGTTGTTGGCGTCCTCCCGTTCCTGGAGGATGGCGCACGGCGCCAGCGACGTGACCACGGCGACCGCCAGGAACATGTCGAGTAGCAGCAGCGACTCGTACACGTCGGCGCGCACAAATGGGCCGTTCCCGCTGATCGTGCCCCAGACCGCGAACACCGCGACCGTCACGATGGTCAGAGCTGCCCTGCGCGACCCGAACCGCACGGACGCCCACACCAGGAACGGGATACTCAGGTACGCCAGCCCGCTGGCCCGCACGGCGGACCCCCAACCGCCGAACACCAGCGTGCAGATGACCAGGAGCACGGCGAACGTGCCGACCACTTCGGCCCCGACCGGGTGCCGCGCTGTGGCCGGGCGGACCCATGTCAGGATCACCGGGGTAACGAGCAAAACGCCGACCGCGTCGCCCAGCCACCACGTCCACCAGAGGGTGGCGAACGCCGGCCACGGGACGAGACCGCTCGTACACAGCGCGAGAACTCCGATCGTGGCCCCGGTGAGGCACATCGCGAACGCGACCGCCACAAACCGGAACACGTCGCGGGTGTGGTCCAACAGGTGTCTCGGTCCCGTGAGACGCCGAATGAGGGCCGCGCCCGCGAGCGCCTGGAGCGTTGATCCCACCGCGATCGCACCCGACGACGCGACGTGCGCGCTGACCGAGCCGCCTTTCGTTGGGTCGAATGCGTCCCAGAGGTTCGCCAGGAACGCGCCGAACCAGATACCGGGCGAGACACGAAACCCGAGGAGCAGCACGGCGGCGAGCGCGATTCCCGACGGGGGCCAGATCGCGGTCGCCTTGTGGTCCGGCGGAAGGGCCAGCGCAAGCCCCCCCCGCGCGGTCGCGAAGTACACGACCGCCAGACCGAGGACGACGAGCCATGGGCGCCACCGCGAAGATCGCGTTTCCATCATGCGTTCCGGTTGCCGTGCGGTTCAGGAGAAGGGTCGCGTCACTCGGGTGCGGGCAACGATAACATCCACACCGCGAACGACGCGAGCCAGTGTTCGCCGGCGTAGTCGCCGCTGGAGACGTGCTTCAAGCCGGCTTCGGCGTGCTTCGCGGCGCTCGCGGCCAGCGCCTTGCGTGTTGGCTCGTCTTTCGGTAGTGCCGTGAGGATACCGCGGAGGCACCACGCGCGGCTCAGGTTCAACCCGTCGAGGTGGACGAGTTGCGGGTCGGTGCGGTCGGTGACGGTCGCGGGCGCGAAGAGGTTTGCCGGTTCGCCTTTCGCGGCGCCGGGCAGGTACTTGTGAAACCAGTCGCGGAACTCAGCGGTGGGAAGCACTCGGCGCATCAGGTCCGCTTCGCACAGGCTCGGCGAGAGGAAGTCAGCGCCATCGGGTTCCCACCGCGCCGGTGCGTCGGCGTCCTTGGCGTAGTACGCCTTCGCCCGCTCCTCGATCAACTCTTGTAGTTTCTTGTTGCTCGTGGACTTCGCGTAGTCATGCGCGAACGTGAGGCCGAACGCGGTGTTCGAGTGGACCCCGGCGCGAATCGGGTACGTCTGTTTCGGGAAGTAGTCGATGTACCGGTTCGCGATCAACTCCGCGAGCGGCTTGAGGTTCGCGCTCCACTTCTTCGCGTCGGCGTCGTCCCAGGTGTGCAGTTCCTCCGCGAGTTTGAGCAACCACGCCCAACCGTAGGGCCGCTCGAACGACTTCGCCTCCGGCCGGTTGAAGTACTCGACCTCGGTCTTGATGTTCGCGGTGGTGAGGTGTTCCGCGAGTACGGCGCGGATGTCCTTCGCCTCGGGCAGATCGGGGTGCGCTCGCAACACGCGAACGAGCATCCAGTGACCGTGAACCGCGGAGTGCCAGTCGTAGCACCCGTAGAACGCCGGGTGCAGCGTCTTGGGCGTCTTCGTGTCCTTGTCGTCGAGGATCACGTGTCCGGGCTTGTTCGGGAACTCGCGCTTTGCGCCCTTGATCGCGAGCTTCGCGAATGCCGACGCCCATTCACGCGTGAGCGTGTCGCCTTTGGGTGTCGCGGGCGGTTCGGCGGCGGGCATGACGCTGAGCACCACGAGGGGAAGGAGAAGCACGATGAGAACGCGCGACATGATGATCTCCAATACGCGTTAAGACCCACCCCCAACCCCTCCCTGCAGGGAGGGGTTGGGGGTGGGTTCTTCCTGTGTCACTTCGCGTAGATGTCCGTGGCAGCTTTCTCGAACACCCCGCGAGCCTTGCCGCCGTCGCCGGGGAAACCCGCGTGCTGCACCATGTACACCGTCACCAACTTGGCGTCTGGGTTGATCCACAGGTTCGTCGCGTAGGCGCCACCGTGCCCGCACGGACCCGCTACTGCCGGACCGTCGGCTTTCGCCTTGCGCGTGGTGCTGAAGCCAAGACCGTAACCGCCCTCGCCTTTCCCCTTGTTGAGCAGATCGTCGGTTTGCGTGCCGGTCAGTTCGCGGATCGAAGCCTCCGACAGAAAGCGGGTGTTGCCGCGAGTGCCGCCGTTGAGGATCATCTGCCCGAACGCGGCCACGTCCTTCGCGGTGGAGAACAGTCCGCCGCCCGGACACGGCTGCCGTGTCGGGTCGCTCAGCGGGTGCGCCAGCGGCGCGACCAGCATCGCGTCGAGACCTTCCCCACCCTTGCCCGGCTTGTAGGTTTTCGCGAGCCGCTTCATCTGCTCGGTGGTGAGGCGCCACGTGGTGTCCGTCATTCCGAGCGGAACGAAGAGGCGCTTCGCCATGAAGTCCTCGTAGCTCATTCCGCTCACCACCTCGATGATGCGACCGGCGGTGTTGATGCCGGCGTTCGAGTACAGATACTTCGTGCCGGGTTCGTACTGCAGCGGCGTGATGGCGTAACTGCGCACCGCGTCCTTGAGCAGCAACTTGTCGATGGTCGGGTCTTCGAGGGCGGACTTGAACGGCATCCCGCTCGTGTGGCGGAGGCAGTCGCGCACGGAGGGTACGCGCTTCGGGTTCTTCAGCAGCACGTGATCCTTGTCCTTCTCCACAATCATCATCTGTCCTTTGAACTCCGGCAGGTACTTCTCGATGGGATCGTCGAGCGACACCTTGCCCTCGTCCACGAGCATCATGAGCGCCGTGGCGGTCATGGGCTTGGTCATCGACGCGATCCAGAACAGGTTGTCGGCTTTCATGGCGGTCTTGGTTTCGCGGTCCGCGAAGCCGACGGTTTCGACGGTTAGCACTGCCTTGGGCGACGCGACCAGCACGACCGCGCCCGCGAGTTGGGTCTTCTCGACGAATGGTTGAAGGCTGTCGGCGACTTTCGGGTCGGCGCCGCGAGTCGGTGGCGCGAACGCGAACAGTGTGAGTAGGATCGCGAAAGTGAATGATCGCATCGGCAGAGCCTCATCAGGGGAAAGGTACGGCGACATCGTAACAGTGTGTGGCACGCGACTCATCTGGAATTCATGGCTTCGCGGGTAGCATCTCCGGGTTTAGTACTCACGGTCGTTTTACTTCGGTACTGAGGGTTCCCCAAATGCGCCGCTTCCGACCGCTGTTCGCGCTCTCCGTGTTGATTTCACTCGTCGCCACGAGCAGCCAGGCCGACGACTGGACGCAGTTCCGCGGGCCGACCGGCGGCGTAATCACCGATTCGACACCACCGAGCGAGTGGGCCGGCGACAAGAACATTAACTGGAAGACGAACGTGTCCGGGGTCGCGTGGTCGTGCCCGATCGTCGTGGGCGACAAGATCTTCCTCACGACCGCGTACTCTGCGGGCCAGCCGAAGCCGAAAGCCGGTGGTGGCTTCGGCGGCGGTGGCCCCGGCGGGAAGGGCGGTCCCGGCGGTTTCGGCAAGGGCGGCACGCCGAAGGAAACCTATCAGTTCAAGGTGATCTGCCTCGACCGCGCGACCGGCAAACCGGTGTGGGAGAAGATCGCGAAGGAAGCCCGGCCCACGATCCCGACTCACGGCAGCAACACCTACGCGACCGAGACAC
Source organism: Singulisphaera sp. GP187 (assembly GCA_945905925.1). Lineage (GTDB taxonomy): Bacteria > Planctomycetota > Planctomycetia > Gemmatales > Gemmataceae > Gemmata. The sequence goes on along the minus strand of CAMDQN010000003.1, from coordinate 21,662 downwards.
CGGTCAGCGACGGCGAATATGTCTACGCCTACTTCGGCATGACTGGGCTGTTCTGCTACGACCTTGCGGGCAAAGAAGTGTGGAAGAAAGACCTTGGTTCGTTCTCGATGATGGCGGGTTGGGGCACCGCGAGTTCGCCGGTTCTCGACGGTGACAGGCTCTTCATCCAGTGCGACAACGAAGAGAAATCGTTCCTCGCGGCTTACGACAAGAAAACCGGCAAGGAACTGTGGAAGGCCGACCGCCGCGAGAAGTCTGGTTGGAGTACGCCGTTCGTGTGGAAGACGAAGGACCGCACCGACATCGTCGCGGGCGGCGGGCAGAAAGTCCGCGGCTACGAGCCGGCGACCGGCAAAGTCGTGTGGGAACTGGAAGTCGGCGGGGGGCAGTGTTCCGCGTCCCCAGTGGGCGACTCCGACCGCCTGTACGTAGGCGTGGGCGCAGGCGGGTTCGGCGGTCCGAAAGGCGGCGGTGGGGGCGGCCGTGGCGCGGGCACACTGTTCGCGGTGAAGGCCGGCGCGAAAGGCGACATCACCCTGAAGGCGAACGAGTCGTCCAACGACGGAGTCGCGTGGACCGCGCCGCGCGCGTGGCCGGGTGCCGCGTCGCCGCTCGTGTACGACGGCTACGTCTACGTTCTCGAACGCAATGGCGGGTTGGTGAGTTGCTTTGAAGCGAAGACCGGCAAGGCCGCGTACACGAAGGAGCGCATCCCGAGCGCGAAGGCGTTTTGGGCGTCACCGTGGGCTGCCGACGGCAAGGTATTCTGCCTCGACGAAGACGGGCAGACGCACGTGCTGAAGGCCGGCAAGGAGTTCGAGGTGTTGCACGTGAACAAACTCGGGCGCGACATGTTCTGGGCCAGCCCAGCCGCGGCGAACGGCACGCTGTTCATCCGCGGTCTCGACGCGCTCTACTGCGTCGGCTCGAAGAAGTAGCTCGCCTTTTGCCCCACCGAGGCGAACGCTAAACTAGGCACCATGTCACCCAGTCGCAAAACACCTACACCGCTTCCGCCGCTCAACGAGCCGTTCGTCGCGATCGACTTCGAGACTGCGGACAACGGCCCGGACAGCGCTTGTGCGGTGGGGTTGGTTCGCGTCGAATCCGGGAAGATCGTTCACCGCGAGTCGGTGTTGATCCGCCCGCCGCGCGAGCGCATTCTCTTCACCTACGTTCACGGCATTACGTGGCCGATGGTGAAGAACGCGCCGGTGTTCGCGGACGTGTGGACGAAGGTCGTGCCGGTACTTGAAGGCGCGACCTTCTTTGCGGCGCACAACGCCCCGTTCGACCGGCGTGTGCTGCAAGCGTGCTGCGCCGCGGCGAAGTTAGAATCGCCAGCACTACCGTTCGTGTGTACGGTTCAGCTCGCGCGCAAGAAGTGGGCGATGAAGCCCGCGAACCTGCCCGCCGTGTGTCGGCGGCTCGGCATTGGGCTGATTCACCACAACGCCGGTTCGGACGCTGAAGCGTGTGCGCGAATCGTGATCGCGGCGGCGGTTCCCGAAGCCGCAGGTTGAGCTTTTCCTGGACCGCGGACGTCCCGTCCGCTGCCTCGTAATTTGTGCTGCTTCGCGTTTCGTCGCTACGCAATCCGAGCGGCGTAGCAGCGGACGCGACGTCCGGAAAACGGCGCGATAACCCTTTTGGTCGTCGCGCCGTTACCAACTCACGCAATCACGCGTGGGTGGGTTCCGAGATGCCCTCCAGCGCGGAGCCCACCAGTTCCTCGTCGTGGGTTTCCACCGCCAGATCACCGAGCGAGAGGATGCCGACGAGCCGCTTCGCGTGGTTGAGAACCGGCAGCCGACGAATCTGCTTCTTGCGCATCAGGTCTGCGGCTTCCGTGGCGGTCTGGTCGTCGAAGCAGTAAACGATTTGCGTCGTCATGATGTCGCGCACGCGCGCCGACCGCGGGCTTTGCCCTTCCGCCACGGACCGGATGGTGATGTCGCGGTCGGTAATCATTCCCGCGAGTTTGTCAGCCGTACACACCGGCAGCGCGCCGACGTCGAGCCTTCTCATCATCCGCGCGGCTTCCTGAACCGTCGCTTCCGGGGCGATGCACTCGACACTTTTGGTCATCACGTCACTCACGTTCATGGCTTGGTCTCCTGGTGTGAAAGGCGAGTGTATCAGACGCGGTCGCGGAGCGCGGTTACGCCCACTTGCTTTGCGCAGTTGGCACAGCAGTACACCGTGCCGTCTTCCTCGACTCCGTGCCCAACGACCCGGCACCCGCAGTGAGCGCATTCGGGTGCGAGTGCGTGAATCGCGCACTCGAACGAGTCGAACGTGTGTTCCTCGTCGCCCATGCGCACGGTAAACGCCTTGTCGTAGTAGTTGCCGCAAACGTCACATTTCGCCATCGGACTATCTCCCTTGTAACGATCGTTGGCGCGAACCGTTTACGCGGTCGCCAGAACGGGTTCGGCAACTTCGGCGAGCGGCACCGCGGGCGGGAACGGGCTGGTGACTGTGAGGACCGGGCACGACGCGTGCCGCACGACCTCTTCCGCCACGCTTCCCATGATGAGCCGCCGCAGACCGGTGCGCCCGTGCGTGCCCATCACGATCACGTCTGCGTGACCTTCTAGGGCCACGCTCAGAATGAGGGTCGCCGGATCGCCTTCTTCGACACGGCGCTCCGCGACGAGATCGGTGCAGTGGTCCGCGTGTGCGTCGAGGCGTGCGTGCGCCTCGCGGAATAGATCTTCGGGGTCTGTGGGAATCACGCCCTCGCCGTAAGCGATGATGGCGTGCGGAACCACGTTGAGGAGAATCAACCGGGCCTTGTAGTCGCGGGCAAGGGCGCACGCGAGTTGAAGCGCGTGCCACGAACGGTCGGAAAAATCGGTTGGGTGGAGAACAGTGCGAATCGGCAACATGATCGCCTCTCGTGTATTGGGCGACAAACTCAAGAGCAGATAGGTTCTCGACGAACGGCAGAAAACTTCTCAACTGCAACCAGATCGCGCACCCGCAAGCGGTGAAGGCCGCCGTCGAGCCGGGTGAGAAGAGATGCCAAGCAAACAGCGCGCCAACGCGGCGCCGCGGTTGCACGGTGAACCCACGCGGGTACAATCCGGGTTCTTCCTCCCACCCGGAGCGCTGCTGTGTCACGCGTCATTTACTTCGCGCCTGTCCTCTTGTTGGCGTCCGCGTTGAGTTCCGCCGCGGACGAGGCACCGAAGCCGGTCCGCGTCGCGACCGGCGTGAGCGGTCACATTCACCCGGCCGCGTGCGTCACGAAGACCGGTACCGTACTCGTTAGCTTCAGTCAGTCGAATTACAAGGATTTGCGGCTCATTCGCTCCGCCGACGGCGGGAAGACGTGGACCGAGCCGGCCGCGTTCAAGCACACGGAAAAGCTTGAAATCTACCCCGGATCGCTCACAGCGCTCGCCGACGGCCGCGTCGTTCACGCGTGGAACACGTGGTACAAGGACGCGAAGGATGTGAAGTCGCGGTTCGTGCAGTTCAGCGTGAGCCGCGACGACGGCAAGACGTGGGACGAACCGAAGAGCCTGCCGAAGAATCCTGATGCGTTTAGCGTGATTAGGCACCCACTCATCGAGCTTTCGGACGACGCGTGGCTGTTTTCGCTCAGCGACCGCACGCTCGCATACAACCCGAAGGCGCAAGCGGTAACCGACTTCGCGGACGGTACGAAGCACGGGTTGGTGCCGATCGTGCGTACACCGAAAGGAACGCTCGTGAGCGGCGCAGGCAAGCGTTCGACCGACGGCGGGAAGAAGTGGGAGAAGGTCGATCAGTTCCCGGCGATCGGCGCGAACGGCTGGCGGTTCGATTTAGTCGCGTTGGACAACGGCTATCTGGTCGGGAGCGAGGTGCTAGGCGAAGGGATCGGCGGCAACAAGTGGCGGTTCGTGGTGTCGCGTGACGACGGCAAAACGTGGGACTTCGACGGCGCGGTGGAGTTCTACGCCCCGGGGCGCGCGATCGGCGGACGCGCGTGTCCGCGCACCGTGCAACTCGACAAGGACACGATCGGCACCGTCTTCTACGACGACGACAAGGCTCAGACCGGCGGCAGCGGCGTGTTCTTCCTCCGCACACCGATCAAGTCACTCGCGGCGAAGTAACACAGGAGACTCCGAATGCGACCGATTCTGCCGATGCTCGCGTTTTGCGCAGTTTTGGCTTCCGGTTGCGGTCGGTTCGCGCCGGCACGCGACGGCCGGCACGAGAACACCCACGACCCACCGGTAGCGGCCAGATTCGGCAGTTCGGGTTTGACGGCGACCCAGACACCTACTTCGCCTCCGAGAAGAACCCGAGCGAGGCTGATCACTTTACACACATCTTCGACACGCCCACGCCCGTGAAGTCGGTGCGAGTCGCTTGCGAAGTGACCGCATGTCGACGTTCGCGATGAAGTACCAGCGCCGTGCGGTAACGGCCGTTTGACATCCCCTCTTTCGCCGCGATAATCACCTCCGATTCCACCCAACGGAGGTTCCAGCTCATGTGCTGCTTCTCAGGCAAGGTCGATGTCGTCGCGGATACGAACATCTTTGCTCGCGCCGCGAAGGACCACCGGCAGTTCCTCGTGTACGGCATGTCGTTCAAGTCGGGCGCGGATGTCGCGATGATCCTCCCCATCCCAACGCCGAAGGCGTCGGCTGAGGACGCGGTCCAGTTCATCAGCCTCAAGAAGTACGATGCTTTCTTCGCGGACCTGCACGGCGGCTTCCCGGTTCCGAAGGACAAGGGTCCCAACCGCGGCAAGAAGGACGGTCCACCGCCCAACGCGCTTGTGGTGGTCGAGGTGGGCGACTTTGTCGCGTCGTTCGTGCCGACCGTGAAGGACTTCGACCGGCTCGACAAGCAGTTTCGCTTACCGGAAGGCGTGTGGGAGAAGTTGCCGCAGTACAAGGAGTTCGGGTTCGCGGTGTTCAAACTGAAGAAGCCGGAGAAGGGCCAGAGCAAGGTTCACCCGATGGCGTTCGAGTTTCCGCGAGCCGACAAGAAGGTGCTGTTCTTCCCAACGGTTCACATCCACGACGGCAAGGTGTCCGAGAAGGCCGGGTTCGACCACGCACTGTTCTGCCAGGTGTCCGGCGACGCGCCGCTGAAGTGGGAAGAGTCAGAGGCGCTGGCCGACACGTTTGTGAAAGTGAAGCAGACCGAGGGCATCGTGGACGGCAACGCGCACGTGTACCGCAAGCAGATGCGCGGCACGTTCGAGAACAAGGACGTGCTGGTGTGACGCGAAACGAAGGAGAAAGCCCGGCTGAAGGCCGGGCTTTCTCGCGGGCGGCGAGTGTGGTATACGGGAGTAACTGCCAGGAGGAGAATCGTGTCGACTCGAATTGCGACTGTGCCACCATCGTTCCTTTCGCGCGCCCTGTACCCGAAGGTTACGGTGGCCGAGTACCACCAGATGATAAAGGACGGAGTGTTCAACGACAGCGACCCGATCGAACTGCTCGAAGGCTACTTGGTGCAGAAGATGTCGCACAACCCACCACACAGCGCCGCCGTTCGGAAACTCAACAAACGGTTACTTCGGCTCGCGCCGCCTAGTTGGGAGGTTCTGTGTCAATTGCCAATCACACTGGCGGACAGCGAACCGGAACCCGACGGGCTACTCGCGAGGGGAGATGAAGCGACGTTCGACGACCACCATCCGCTGCCTGCCGAAATTGGTATCGTTTTCGAAGTGGCCGACACGTCGCGTTATAACGACCGGCGCGAGAAGGGCCGCATGTACGCCCACGCGGGCATCCCGGTGTACTGGATCATCAACGTCGCGGGCCGGCAGATCGAAGTGTATACGGACCCGGACACCGCCGCGAACCCCCCCGCGTACAAGACTCGCACCGACTACGCGCCCGGCGACGCGGTGCCGCTCACGCTCGACGGCACCGCGGTGGGCACGATTCCCGTGAGCGAACTGCTCCCGTAGCGCTCTCGCGAAGCCGCTGTTCCTCAATCCCCGGCGCCGGTGTCGAACTCGTCGAGCAAGTGGCCGAGCTTGTCCTTCTTCGTTTGCAGGTAGTCGCGGTTGTGGTCGCCCGACAGCATCTGAATCGGCACGCGCTCCACGATGCGCAACCCGTAACCCTCCAACCCGATCACCTTTCGCGGGTTGTTCGTGAGCAACCGAATGTCGCGCACACCGAGGTCGTGAAGGATTTGCGCGCCGATTCCGAAGTGCCGCAGGTCCGGGGCAAAGCCCAAACGCTTGTTCGCTTCCACCGTGTCCAGGCCTTCTTCTTGTTGCAGCTTGTACGCTTTCAGTTTGTTCAACAGACCGATACCGCGACCCTCCTGCCGCATGTACACGATCACCCCGCGACCGGCCTCCGCGACCTGCTGCATCGCGTACTTCAACTGCGGCCCGCAGTCGCACTTCGCGGAGTGCAACACGTCGCCCGTTAGGCACTCGCTGTGCATCCGCACCAACACCGGTTCCGTTTGAACGGGGATCGCGGGCACTCCGGTCGCTGACGCTCCCGGCTCGCCGAGGTTCTCGGCAGGTACGCCGAGGCCGCCGAGCGCCAGCGCGAGGTGCGGTTCCTGATCCACCATCGACGAGTACGCGAACAGGTCGAACACGCCGAACTCGGTGGGCAGTTTCAGCGCGATCTCGCGTTTGATTAGCTTCTCGCGGCGACGCCGGTACTCGATCAAGTCCGCGATCGTACACATCTTCATCGCGTGCTTTTCGCAGAACCCGCGGAGGTCCGGTAACCGGGCCATGCTCCCGTCTTCGTTCAGGATTTCGCAGATCACCGCGATCTCACGCAACCCCGCGAGCCGGCACAAGTCCACGCTTCCCTCCGTGTGCCCGGCGCGCACCAGCACGCCGCCGGGCCGCGCGATGAGGCCGTCCATGTGGCCCTTGTCACGCACCAGGTCTCCCGGGCCGGACGCGGGGTCCGCACACACTTTAACCGTGTGCGCGCGGTCGAACGCGGAGATGCCGGTGCTGACGCCGAACCTCGCGTCGAAGTTGTGCGTGAAGGGCGTCGCGGTCGGGTCGAGGTTCACGCCTGGAAGTAGGTCGAGGCCGAGGCGGTCGGCGTGCGGGCGCGAGAAGGACACGCACAAGCGCCCGCAAGCGTGGCGGATCATGAAGTTGATTGCCGTGGGCGTCATGGCTTCCGCGGCCATCACGAGATCACCCTCGTTCTCGCGGTGCTCGTCGTCCACGAGCACGATCATCCGGCCGGCGCGGAGTTCGTCGAGGGCCGCGTCGATGGAGCAGAAGCCTTCGGCGGTGCGGGGCATGGTGGTCTCCGGGCTGAAGTCGCGTGTACAAGGTAAGGGTATTGTAGCGCGCCCCGGTGCTATCCGCCGTGCCCACCGGCTCCGTGCATGCCAGGCGGTCCGCCGCCGGGGCCACCTGGTCCGCCTGGTTGCTGGATGTTCACGGGAACCAGGTCCGATTCGATCCGCACCACGCGCCAGGGGAAGTCCGGCTTCCGTGTGAATTCCTCGGGCGAGTTGTTGGACGGCTTCTCGCCCCGTAGCGCCGCGGCCTTGTACTCCTTGATCTTGGCGAGCAGCGCCGGATCCTTGCACGCGACCACAACCCGACCGCGCGCGGTCTCCGGCTTCCCGGTGGTGTTCAGGATGGGGATTTCGACGGGCACATGAACCTCGACGGCCGCGTCGGTGATCTTGAGGACGTTCTCTTTGTCGGGTACGCCGCCGCTCGGATCCTTGAGCCGCCGCCCGCCCTCGAACAGCCCCTGCGCGTTCCACGCCGCGAGGAACTTGTTCGTCTGGCCCGGCTCCGGTTTCTCGCCGCCCGGCAACCGGAAGACCGTGTCCGCGAGGTGCCGGGTGTAGCCACCCCCACCGGCCGTGACCACGCCGAGCGGGACGAAGGACGCGAGGATGAGCGAAGAATTTTGCATGACTTTGCTCGCGTCGCTCGGGGTGCCCTCCAACACGAAGCCGTGGTACACGAACGGGTACGCGATCGGGCCGAAATTGAGTTGCTCGACGAAGCCCTTACCGAATCCGCCGCCGTCCCACTCGAGGAGGAGGACGAGCCACCCATAGTTCGTGCGCGTGATCTTGTCCAACTGGACGAACCCGCCGCCCGGCTTCCACGAGATCGACCACTGCCGCCCGCCCCCGCCGCTCTCGCTCGCGGTGATGCCTTCGACACCCCGGAGGGGAACCAGGATTGGGAAGTGCCCCTCCGGGCACTTCACTGTGCCCGTGTAGGTGCAGTCGATCGTGCCCGGCTTGTAGGACCAGTCCGCGACCCCGGCTGGTTCAAATGTGAATTCGCCGTCGCCATTATTGCGCTGCGCGAGTCTCATCAGATCCGAGTTGCGGAACGAGAGCAACTCGTCCCGGAACCGCGTCCTGAGTAACGACGTGTCGTCCCGAGCGATTCCCGCTCGCGCGCCGGGCGGGAGCGACTTGTAGAACGCCCGCTCGATCTTGTCCTCGCGCACCAACTCGACCCACTGTTTGACCTCGTTCGAGGCGTCCCGTTGTACCGAGAAATCGATCGCGAACAGGTACGCGACGTACCCCAACCCCAACACCAGTGCTGTCCACCACGCGCCATCCGCGAGCCGCTCTCCGGTCCGGGTGCCTTCCGAGTTGCGGATGATGCGTCGGGCCGCGAAACTCAGAACCACTGTGATCACGGGGAGCACCAGAAGTTCCTGCATCAACAGCGGTTTTTTGTTGGTAAACGCGGCGACGCCGAAGGCCAGGAGCAAGGACGCGAACAGGCTCGCGACCGAGGAGGCAGCGACTGCGGTCCACGACACCGGTACGTAGGGCGTCGCGTCGGCGGTGGACGGGAGCGCGGGTGATTGGGTCGGTTCGGCCATGACTGCGTGGACCCCGGACCGGGAATGTGACTTCTGCCGTTGTAGCGGCCACGAGTACTACGGGACAGACAGCGATGTGGTTCGGTCCTGCGAGCAGTGGGCAGTGGAAAGTGAGCAGTGGGCAGAAAAGAGTGGGCAGAGAAGAAGAGAAGCCCTTGCTGGCTTGTCTTTTCTTCTCTGCCCACTTTCCACTGCCCACTGACTAAGGCATCGTGCGCTTGATGTATTCCATCACGATGTTCTTGACCGACGGTGGGAGCGCGTCGATTTCCTTCTCGTCGAGCTTCCCGTCGCCGTTGGTGTCAAACCGCTTCAGAGCGTTCTTGAACTGCTCCGGGATATCGATTCCACCCTTCGGAACCTTCACCTCGGTTTTCGGTGTGTCGGTGGTTCCGCCCGCGACTGGGGTGCGGGTGTCGAATACGAACTCGACGTAGCCGAGGTGCATCTCGTCGGAGGTCTGCGGTCCCCACTTCACGATCTTCTTCGAGTCCGGGTTCGCGGGGTTCTTGTCGCTGTTGTCGTACCACGCGGTGTACGAGAGCGAACTCCCCGCGGGAACCGCGACCGGGTCCGCGAACCGGTACTGCAACTGCCAGTTGAAATCGTAATGCGGCACGTCGAGCAGCGTTTGCGTTTTGCCGTCTCGCGTCTTCAACTCGTACTTGGCCGCTTTGCCGCGAAGGTGCGCGTGCGGGAACAGCGCCAGAATGTGCGCGTCCGCGGGTACCGGGAGTGGCAGCGAGTTCACCTTGTGGTTGTCCGCACCGGCCGGGATCGTGATCAGCGGGTTCGCGAGTCCGGTCACGCGGACTTCGTAGCGCGGCGCTTGTTTGGCGAAGATCAGCCCGATCTTGCTCTGATCCGTCGTTGCCTTGCCGTTGGGCGTGTAGTGAATCTGGAACCGCAACACGGAACCCTTCGGCAGTTTTTTCGCGTAGCCTTCGGGGTACACGAGTGAGTTGTTGCCGGGCACGTAAGCGGCGAAGAAGCCTTGCGCTTCGCCGCCGGCGCCGCGTGACCCCTTCGGCAGCGCGAAGATCAGCACGTGGTGAACGACCTCGCGTGCGGTCGGCTGCACTTCGAGCGCCTGCACCCACTTGTCTTCTTCGTACTCCGTCTGCACGTTCACGTTCTGGTAGCCCATGATGCCTTCGGCCTTCACCGCGATCGGCTTACCGATCTCGAACACCGTGTCCGGCTTCCCGATGAGCCAGCCGCTTTCGTACTTGCGTGGAAGCGGCGCGTCGGCCGCATCGCCCTTCTTCATGTCCGAGGCGAGCCACGCGAACAGGTCTTTCTTGTCGTTCTCGGTGATGGTGCGGTCGTTAGCGAAGGGAGACTGCGAGCCCTTTTGCGGTGGGGCCGCGAACCACGGCGGCATCGTGCTCTTGTCGATGGTCTTGCGAATCATCGCCTTGTTCGCGACGACTGCGTCGTACGTGTCCAGAACGAACGGCGCGACGCCGCCGGTGCGGTGGCACTCGACGCAGTTGGTCTGAATGATACGTTCGATGCGAGCGTGGTACGTGAGAGCAACCGCAGGCGCCTTCGCCGCGTCGGGTGTCAGTTCGCAACCGGGCGCGGTGGTTGCCTGTACAACCGGGTGTTTGCCGCCGAGCAGGTCGGTCAGTGCGGTGACGAGGTAGTTCGTGCGCGGCTTTTCGATTGCGTAGCCAAGACCGTACTGGTCATCGACCGCGCCGCGATATTGCACCGTGCGGGCGGAGTCGAGGACGAACACTTCCGTAGTGCTGCTCGCGCCGAACGCGGCCGTGAGAACGCCTTCGGTGTCGTGGATGTATCGCCCGGTGAAGGTAGTCGCGTCCGGCTTATCGGTCTTCATGGGGTTCACGAAGAGGAACGTGACGCCTTTCGCGGCGTACTCTTTTTCGAGCCGCTGAAGGGTCGGCGTGTACTTCTTGCACAATGGGCAGGTGGTGTTGGTGAACGCGACGACGGTGATTTTGCTGCCCTTGAAGTCGGAGAGCTTGCCGGCCTTGCCTGCGAGGTCCGTGAACGAGATGTCGGGTACGAACCGCCCGATACCGGCTTCGCCCGCGAGCCGCACTTTCGGCGATTCCTTCGGGTTGGGATCGGTCTTGGCTTTGGCGTCGTCAGCGGCGGACGCGCCAGACGCGAGGGCGAGGATAATGGCGAACGCAGTCAGTCGCATGGTGAAGTCTCGCGCGTATAGGGTGCGTGGAGGTGAATACCTACGAAGGAACGCTGAGGTTTCATAGGAAGTTGTTAGCCGCAAGCCGAAGGCGAGCGCGACCCTTTCGTGAAGAGAGTGCTCTCGCCTTCGGCTTGCGGCTAACGTCAGAGGCGAAACTACGCCAGGATTTCCTTGACCACGTTGCCCTTCACGTCGGTGAGGCGCATTTCGCGGCCCGCGTGCTTGAACGTGAGCTTCTCGTGGTTCAACCCGAGCAAGTGCAGGACGGTCGCGTGCCAGTCGTGGACGTGTACCTTGCCGTCCACCGCCTCGAAGCCGTATTCGTCGGTCTTGCCGTATGCGAAACCGCCCTTCACGCCGCCGCCGGCCATCCAGATGGAGTAACCGCGCGAGTTGTGGTCGCGGCCGTCGCCCTGCGAGGTCGGCGTGCGACCGAACTCGCCGCCCCAGATTACCAGCGTGTCCTTCAACATGCCCTTCTGCTTCAGGTCTTGGAGCAACCCGGCGATGGGCTTGTCGATGTTGTTGCAGCTATTTGTGAGCGAGGTCTTGATGTCGCGGTGGTGGTCCCAGCCGCCCACGTTGACTTCGACGAACCGCACACCGGCTTCGAGGAAGCGCCTCGCGAGCAAGCACTGCCGGCCGAAGCCACCACCTCCACCACCGAACCCGCCCGGACCTCCGCCCCCCCCGCCTTCGATGCCGTAGAGTCGTTGCGTCGCCGCCGTTTCTTTGCTCAAGTCCATCAACTTCGGCATCTCGGCCTGCATACGGAACGCGAGTTCGTAAGAACCGATCAGCCCTTCGATGCCGGGGTTCTCGCCGACTTGCTCCAACGCGTTCTGGTTGAGCGATTGCAGGAAGTCCAACTCAATGCGCTGCTGAGGTGCGGTCTGTTTCGGGTTCTTCAGGTTCGCGACTTGCTGCGCGCCACCACCGGGACCGCCGCCGAAGCCGCCACGACCGATCTTCGTGCCCTGGAACACGGCCGGCAGGAACGAACTGCCGTAGTTCACCGGCCCGCCGTTGCCGCCGGACGGCGACAGCGTGATGAACCCGGGCAGGTTCGCGTTCTCGGTGCCGAGACCGTAAGTGACCCACGCGCCGAGGCTCGGTCGCGGGAACTGGAAGATGCCGCAGTGCATCTGGATGAACGCTTGCGGGTGGTTCGGCAGGTCGCAGTGCATCCCGTTCAGCAGACACAGTTCGTCGGCCTGCTTCGACAACTCCGGGAACACTTCGGAGATGTACAGCCCGCTCTTACCGCTCTGCTTGAACTTGAACGGCGACCCGAGCAACTTCCCACCGCCGAACCGCCCGGCGCGAGCCGGCGCGGTCTTGCCGTCGTCGGCATTGAGCTTCGGTTTGTAGTCGAACGTATCGACGTGGCTCGGTGCGCCGTCCATGCAGAGGAACAGCACGCGTTTGGCCTTCGCGGGGAAGTGCGACTTCTTCGGCGATAGCGGGTTGGTCGCGGCAGCGGTTCCCTCCGCGGCGCGTGCGGCCTGTTCGTTCGCGAGCGCCGCGAACGCGAGGTAGCCGAACCCGGACGACGTGCCCTTCAGCAGTGATCGACGAGACAGCATGGGAAGGTTCCTGTGGGTGTTTTGGTGTTTCGTGGGTCTTAACCCCTCCCCAACCCCTCCCCTAAGAAGGGAGGGGCTTCAGCAATTAGCCCCTCCCTTCTTAGGGGAGGGGTTGGGGAGGGGTTTTTCGCATTTCACTTCCGGTACTGGAACTCGGCGCTGGCGAACAGCGCCTGGCAGAACACGGACCACGTCTCGCGCTGTTGGCGCACCGCGGGTACGCGGTCCTTCGTCAGTTGCGCCGCGTAATCCTTGAGGAACTTCTCCGCGTTCGTCAGTTCCTTCTCGGTCGGCGGGCGCCCGTAGAAGCTCAGGTACGCGGCGCGGATGCGCTCCGTGTCGGTGGTCGTCCCGCGCATGAGCTTGTCGGCCGCAGCGTCGGCGCTGCGGATCACGAACGGGTTGTTCAGCAGGAACAAGCCCTGCGCCGGAACCGTTGTGGTGGGGCGGTCGGCCGAGATGAGGCTCGGGTCCGGTGCGTCGAACAGCGCGAGCGCTTCGGGCAGGTTGTCGCGCACGATCGGCAAGTAAACGCTGCGCTGGACGTTTCGCGGATCGTTGATCGCCGCCGCGACACCCCCGCCCGCACCGGGTCGGCCACCGCCGAAGCCGCCGAACGGACCTTCACCGGCTCGCGCGACCACCGAACCGACCGGCGGCTTCTCTTCGAGTTGCCCGCTCACCGCGAGCATCGAGTCGCGCATCGCTTCGGCGTCGAGGCGCCGCGGCGTCATACGCCACACCAGCGCGTTATCGGGGTCCACGTCGTGGTTCTTCGCGTTGTTCTTCGAGTCGAGTTGGTACGCGTGACTCAGCACCACCGTCTTGATGAGCTTCTTCACGGACCAGTTCTGCTCCATGAACTGCAGCGCGAGGTAATCGAGTAGTTCGGGGTGAGTCGGGGCCATGCCCGCGGCGCCGAAGTTGTCCGCGGTCGGCACGAGACCGGCGCCGAACAGGTGCAGCCACACGCGGTTCGCCATAACGCGCGCGGTCAGCGCGTTGTCTTTGCTCGCGATCCAGTCCGCCAGTTCGAGCCGGCCGCTGGTGCCGTTCTTGATTTTCAGGGGCGACTTCGACATCACTTGAAGCGTGCCGCGCGGAACGCGCGTCGCGGAAGCTTTGCCCGGTTCCCCGCGATCGTAGATCGGGCTATCGGCGATGATATTGGTGCCGCCGAAGCCGCCCTTCGGCCCGAACCCGCCCGGCCCGAATCCGCCACCGCCCGGACCGCCCTTACCGGCGGGTTTGTCGCGCACGCCGACCGCGAGCAATTTCGGGTCGCCGGCGTCATCGAACGACGCGAGCCGACTCCGCAGCAGCGAGACCTGCCCTCGCGGGAAGATCGTGCGAATCGGGTCGGTGGCGTCCGCGATTTGCTTGTTCAGGTCTTCGATTTGCTTCTCAAGGCGCGCCTTGTCGTCGGCCGTCAGTTTCTCGTTGGTGCCTGCGGGGAGTCCGCAGTCTTTCGGCAGCGTGATCGTTGGCGACGGCTTGTTGCTTTGAATGAACCGGATGGTGCCGTAGCAAGTCTCCGTGCTGCGGAAGATACCCGCGAGCGCGTAGTAGTCCTTAGTCGGGATCGGGTCGAACTTGTGGTCGTGGCACCGCGCGCACGCGGCAGTGATACCGAGGAACGCTTGCGTGGTCACGTCGATCTGTTCGTCGGCCACGTCGAGTTCAAACTGCGTGCCGTTGTTCTCGTTGAGCGTCTTCGCGCCGATCGCGAGGAACCCGGTCGCGACGATGCGTTCGGCTTTGGTTTTCGAGTCGGCGCCACCCATCAGGTCGCCCGCGAGCTGCTCCTTGATGAACTGATCGTAGGGCTTGTCCGCATTGAACGCGGCGATGACGTAATCGCGGTAACGCCACGCGTGCGGGTAGTTCATGTTCACGGCCCGGCCGGAACTCTCCGCGTAGCGCGCGACATCGAGCCAGTGCCGGCCCCAGCGCTCGCCAAACTTGGGCGACGCGAGCAACTTATCCACCACCTTCTCGAACACGTCCGGCTTGCTGTCCGCGAGGAACCCTTCCACTTCATCGGAGGTTGGTGGCAACCCGGTGAGGTCGAGGTGAATGCGGCGAATCAGCGTGCGCTTGTCCGCATCACCGATCGGCGTGAGTCCCTTCTTGTCGAGTTCGGAGAGGAGGAAGGCGTCAATGGGCGACTTGATCCAGGCGCTCGCCTTCGGCTCGCGGCTAACCGGAACAGGCACCTTCTTCGGCGGAACGAACGCCCAGAAGTGCCGCCCCTTCTCGATATCCACTTCGTACTTCTTGATGGCGATCGCTTTGCCTTCGCGCGGGTCGGGGGCACCCATCTTCACCCACGTCTCGAAGTCGGCGATCACGCTATCGGGCAACTTGCCTTTCGGGGGCATCGCGAGGTCTTTGTTCTTGGAATTCAGCGCGATCATCAGCGGGCTGCGAGCGGGGTTGCTCGGGATGATCGAAGGACCGCTCTCGCCGCCCTTGCGGAACCCGTCGCGGGTGTCGAGGTACAAACCGCCCTTCACCTTCTCGGCGTCGGCGGAGTGGCACTTGTAGCAGTGCTCGATGAGTACGGGTCGAATCTTCTTCTCGAAGAACGCGATCTGGTCCGCGTTTGGTTTGTCGATGAACCCGGTGCCCTTCGCGGGCTGGCCGCTGGCGTCGCGACCGATCGTGGCGAGCAGCGCAACACCCGCGAGGAACGCAGCGGCGAGACTGAGGCGTGTTTTCATGTCGGTTCCAACCCCGCAACGCGGGAAACAAGACCAGACCTGTTCCGCCCAGTGTGACCGAGCGACCGTATCAATTAAACCCGAAAGCGGTCGCGGGGGGCGCGCTCTCATGAATTTTTCGCAAATGATGATGAGAACCTATCCCCTGCAGGGAGGGGCCGGGGGTGGGTCTGCTTTGCTAACCCCTACCACTCGCCTCACGTCGCGGATACCATCACTTCCCAACTCAGGTTTCCCGGTTCTCTTCGGAACTCCCCATGACGCGCCTGTTGCTGTCGGTCATCGCGCTGCTCGCGCTCCTCACCCCCGCGAGAGCGCAAGAGAAGAAGCCGGTGCGGCTCTTCGCGGAGGCCGAAGACTTCACCGTCACGTCGCCTGGGTGGAAGGTGCTGCCGTACCGCGAGAACTACTACGCGAGCACGTTCGCCATCACCTTTCTCTCTCGCATGGGGTGCCTCAGCGCGCCCGACGAGATCGCGCCCGGCAAGAAGGCTATCGCCGAGCAACTCATCACCATTCCATCTGAGGACACGTTCGAGGTGATGGTCCGCTATGAGCAACCGTATGCGTTTGCGTGCGAATTCACGGTGGAAGTCGAGCAGGGCGGGAAAGTGGTCGGCACGTTCCCATGCGGGCGGCTACCCGATCCGAAGGTATGGGCGTTCAACGGTCACAAGCGCGTCCCGATGGAACGCTACGGGTGGAGTGGCACCGACAACATCGTGTGGCAGCAGCCCGGAAGTGTGAAGCTCGCAGCCGGCGCGGCGAAACTACGCCTCATCGCGACCGAGCAGAAAGACGGCGACAAGCCACGCGTGAACATCGCGAAGCGGAACATCGACGTGGTGTGCCTCACGAACGACAAAGCTGGGATGGAGGCTCAGAAGAAAACCGGCTTCCTCGAATTCGACGGATGGCTGGTACAGGACGGCGACGTGTTCGTGCGGTTCACCAACCCGAAGGACGCGCCCGCTGCGGTCGTGCCAATCGTGGCACCGTTCGACCAAGGGCAGCACTCGCCGTACTACGTTCACATCCGCGACTGGCCCACGCAGCAGGTGCTGAAGAGCGGTCGCACCGTCTCCGAAACGAAGTACATCAACGCCGGGCCGCGCACGGACAAGGTGAAGTCCGAATCGCTCGCGAAGGTGGTTGTCGCGGCGAAGGGTGCGATCCCAGATAACGAGTTCCTGCAACCGGGTGACACATCGGGTTGGGTTCCGCTCGGTCAGTCGCTCGACGCGCTCAACAACTCGCAGTGGTTCCCGAAGGTGACAACCAAGGGCAAAGGCGGCGACCTTTACCTGCGCCTGGAGTTCGGCATCCCTGATGGCAAGGGCGGCATCAAGGTGGTGAAGGACATCACCGTGAAGGGGCCGGCGCAGAACCTCTCACCCGCGTGCTTCGACATCCCCGGGTGCGTGAACCCGAACCAAGACCTCCTGCTCGCGCTCATGAAACGTTACTGGAAGCCAGAAATCCGCACCCAGAAAGAAGTGCTCGACTGGCTAACCTCGGAGGTCGCGAAGTTCCCGAAAGTCGGGAGCGTGCCGAAGAGAATGCCGTTCTACGGCATCATGGGGTTCGCCAGCGCGCACACCGCGTTCCCCGAAGCGAAGCAACTCGCGCTCGCACTCGGCGACAACACAACCTTCGGCGGAGTCGGCAAGAAGCGCGAACTCGTCGCGCACTGGGGCGACCCGTCCATTGAAGCGATCAAGAAACACGAGGCGCGCAAAGGCGGCTTCGACGACCTCGGCGTCGTGAGCTACGGCGACGAGATTCATCTCCCCGCAATTCCGCTCAAAGACGACGAGTTCGTCAAGTGGCTGACGGACAGAGGCGTAAAGGTCGAAGGCGCGGTGAAATACACCGTGGATAAGAAAGACCCGCTGTATTACTACTCGCAGATCGCCGCCAAAGAGAAGGGCGGTGCGAAGTACGCCGCCGGCACCGCGTACTACAAGAGTAAGGGCGTCCTTACGGGGGCGAACTACTCCCCGCACGCGAACTATCTCGTCACCGAAATCGACTATATCCGACCCTTCAAGTTGAAGGCGATGTCGATGCCGTGGACGGAGGATTACACGTGGCAGGTCGCGGAGTTCAGCCCACAAGTCGTGGGCTACCTCGTGAGCGGATTGCGCGCCGGCGCGAAGTACGACGATTTGCCTATTCACATGTACGTGATGCCGCACTCGCCCGGCCAACTGTCGAGTGAATTCCGGTTGAGTTACTACGCATCCATCGCACACGGCGCGAAGATGATCAACTACTTCTGCGCGACGCCATCCGCGGTGGGCGGCACCGAGAACTACGTCGAGAGTTCCGATCTCAAGATGTGGAAGGAAATCTACACTTGCACGCACGAAGCCGGCATATTTGAAGACTACATCGTTGATGGGAAAGTGCGGCCCGCGAAGGTCGGGCTGCTACTCTCCAGTACCGACGAACTGATTACCGGGGTCAATAATTTCTCGCTTGCGCTCCACAACAACGAGCGCAAGGCGCTGTATTACGCGCTCCGCCATTCGCAGACGCCCGTTGATTTCCTCTCAGAAGACGACGTGATCGAAGGCCGTGCGAAAGACTACAAGCTCATCTACGTCACACAACAGCATCTCCATTCCAAGTGTGTGGATTCGTTGCAGAAGTGGTGCGAAGGTGGCGGCACGGTGGTGGCGATGACCGGCGGCGGATACTTCAACGAGTTCCAGAAGGAGAACCCCGCGACCGCGAAGTTCTACGGCGCAACGGGTAGTACCATCACGACTGATCCCAAACTTGTCTCCAAGTATCTGTTGAAAGAGAACACGCCGTTCTTCAGCAAACACGATCTTCCGCAGTACGAGGTGATGGACACGGCACAGTGGCACATTGGCGGGTTGTCGAAGCAAGACCCGGACCCGAACCCGTCGCCGAATCACGTGTTTAACGTGCCGGTGATCGCGTGGAAGCAGTCGCTTACCGTGACCGATGGCACGATGATCGGCAAGTTCAAGGACGGTTCGGCCGCAGTCGTCATGAAGAGGCACGGCACCGGGCGCGCGATCCTGTTCGGGTTCCTGCCGGGTCAGGCCTACTTGCAGAGCGGGCTGCCGGTGCGCCCGGTCGATCGCGGCGCGAGCGCGGACAGTTTCGCGCACTTCCTGCCGACCGGGATGCGGCTTCACCTATTGACGCGACTCGCCGACGACTTCCTCGGGTTCAACGCGCGAGACGCGAAACCCGTCGTCACGACCGATGGCCTCGTCGAAACGACGTGTATCGACACGCCCGCGAAGGGATCGACGCCGGGCAAACTCGCGGTGCCGCTGGTTAACTGGACCGGGAGCGAGATCACGTCGCTCACGATCACGATTCGCGGCGTGGACAAAGTGAGCAAGGTGCGCAGCGTCGAGCGCGGCGAACTGAAGTACATACAGGTGAAGGGCGGCATCCAGATTAATATGCCTCTGAATGTTGCTGATATGTTGTTGATTGATAAGTGAGTATTGATCGTTATTCCCACACCCTTCCAAGCCGCACCTTTGCAAAGGTGCGGCTTACCTCGATCACCCATTCCACACGCAGGCGACGCGCACTTGTTCCCTGTTTGGTGCAGCCCAATTCGCGCCGAAGGCAAAATGGCTTGCGTAACGCGGTTGTAAGCACCACGAGCGCCGTCTTCGCACACGGGCGCCGGTCGCTATATTGCCCACGCCGGTCTCGCCCCTCTCGCGAAAGGAACCTCTCATGCGCACGCTCCGCGCACTCACACTCACGCTGGCCGCAGTCATGCTACCCGCGACACACGCGCTCGCCGCCGACACACCGGTGAAGAGCAGCATCGTCGGCGTCGATCTGTTCAAGAATGGACTCGCTATCGTCAAGCGCGAGGTCACGCTAGGCAAGCCGGGGACATACTCGATCGACGACGTTCCGCAACCGGTTCACGGTACTTTTTGGATCGACAGCAGCGGCGCCGTCGAAGCGATCGTGAAGATGCGCGACGTCGAAGTGCCCGTTGCGGAAGCCGCGCCCGGCAACCTACAGGACGACCTCGCGGGCAAGAAAGTCACAGTGTACTTCAAGGGCGACAAGCGAGCCCCGGCCACCGGCACGATGCTGAAGTTCAAGGTCGCGAAGGCTGAAGAAGGTGCCGTCGGCCGCTACCTCGTGCTCCAGACCGCGAAGGGCCGCGTGTATATCGAGCCGAGCGAGGTCGCGTCCGTTGAATCAGATGAGGCGGGCGACAAGGTCACGCGCCGTCGGCCGCAGCTCGTACTCACGCTTGCCGAGAACGATAAGGCCGAGACGAAAGTAACCATCCGGTACATCACGCACGGGCTGTCGTGGGCACCGAGTTACCGGCTCGACATTTCGGACCCGAAGACGCTCACGCTCGAACAGCACGCGGTCGTCCGCAACGAACTCGGTGACTTCACGAACGCCGAAGTGCGGCTCATCTCCGGTTACCCCAGCGTCGAATACGCGCACGTTCGCTCGCCACTGTCGCCGCGCACGAGTTGGGCGCATTTCTTCGGGGAACTCAGCAACTACCGCGCGCGAGAGATCGACGCGACGAGCAACTCGATCGTTTCGCAACAGCGGATCTCGTTCAACAATGAGCGCGGCGCGTTCAACCTCGCGATCGGCGCGACCCCGGCCGGCGAGGGCGTGGACATGCACTACCAGTCGATCGGCAAGCGCACGCTCGCTGACGGCGAAGCGCTGTCCCTGACCGTGGCGAAGGGTAAGAGCGAATACGAGCGGATTGTGGAATGGCTTGTGCCGGACACCCGCGACGCTTACGGTCGCCCCGAAGGGCGCGAGCACACGGACGACGTGTGGGACGCTCTGAAGTTCAAGAACCCGCTGTCGTTCCCGATGACGACCGGGCCCGCGACCGTCACCGCCAACGGTCAGTTCAACGGTCAGCGCACGACGTTCTGGGTGAACTCCGGCGAAGAGACGCTGCTTCGCGTCGAGAAGGCGCTGAGCGTGCGAACCCGGTCGAGTGAGAACGAGCAACTGAACAAGGACGGAAGTGGTCGCGACCTCATCTGGATCGGCGGACGGCAGTACCGCCGGACGACGGTCGAGGGCGAGTTGTCGGTGAGCAACCACCGCAAGGAAGACATCAAGTTACTGATCCGTCGCCGGTTCTCGGGCGAACTCGTTCAGGCCGAGGGCGACCCGAAACGCCAGCTCCGCGAGGAGGGTGTCTACTCGGTGAACAAACGCCAGGAATTGGTGTGGGCACTGCCGCTGAAATCGGGGGAAGAGAAGAAGTTCAAGTACAGCTACACCGTGCTCATGCCGCACTAAGGAGTGACCAATGAATAACTTCCATTTTTGTTTCATCGGCACTCCCAGAGGTCGCAGGGCACGATGGAGTAGTTCCACCGCGGGCAGCAATCGTCTTTGAGCAGATGCACCTGGTCCATTTCGGCGCGTGTTACCTTGACCCTGATGAGCGACAGTTAGTTTTCCCCTCAACGACAGTTACACTTCCCGCTCTTTCAGGGCACGATTCCTGGTGAGCGCTACCCTGAGCGAACCCATGTTGTTGAGGGTTCGGCATGCTCACGACGGATCAGCAGGTTCGGCAATTACGGCGGTTGGACGCGCGGGGCACACCCGCCGCTGTCGCCGCTCTTCGGTCGGGCATGGATGCCAAGACCGCACGCAAGTACCGCCGGCTCGGCCGGCTCCCCAGCGAGGTACGGATGCCACATTCCTGGCGCACTCACCCGGACCCGTTCGCCGACGTCTGGACCGGCGTCGTCGAGCGTCTGGCCCTGAACTCGGGGCTGGAGGCGTTGACCCTGTTCCGGCAACTCCAGCGGGAGCACCCGGGCGTGTTCCCGGACGGCCAACTCCGCACGTTCCAGCGGCGCGTCAAGACCTGGCGCGCGGTGGGCGGCCCGGCGAAGGAAGTGTTCTTCGCCCAGGTGCACACGCCGGGCCGATTGTGTGCGTCCGACTTCACGCACATGACGGACCTGCGGGTGACCATCAACGGCCGGCCGTTCGAGCACCTGATCTACCACTTCGTGCTGACCTACTCGAACTGGGAGACCGGCACGGTGTGCTTCGCCGAGTCGTTCGAGACGCTCGCCGACGGGTTGCAGAACGCGCTGGCGGAACTCGGCGGGGTGCCCTTCGTTCACCGCACCGACCGGCTCACAGCCGCGATCAGATCCGGCGTGGTGATTATCACCGAGAAGAGGTTCTTCCGCCGAGTTGGTGACTGACGTTTGGTAGAACGATGGAGGATTCGCCCGGTTCGTGCGGGACGCCTCCTCATGTTGCCGTCCGATCTGCTCTCCCAACTCATCGCGGCTCCGCTATCGCC